>NZ_JBHVYL010000023.1:0-60441 GCF_042880955.1 Leifsonia sp. NPDC058292 | reverse complement strand
GTCCCGCACCTGCCCGGCCAGCACCCGTAGTTCAGCCACGGTCAGGTCCGGTGCGTGCTGCACGAGCACTCGTTCCCCGAACTGCAACGACGCGTAGCTGCAGGCAGGCGCCGCTTTCCCGAGTTCGCGGACGATCACCGCCGCCTGATCCACACTCACCCATCCCGCCTCCGACGAGTCAGGGTCGACCGCGGAAGCGAGCATCGGGAACCCGGCCGGCAGCACCTCCCCGGTCAACCCCACCCTCGGGGTGACCGCCTCCGCAACCGCACACACCTGCCGCGCGCTCGGGACGGCGACCTGCCACCGTTCGGCAACCAGGGTCACCGCATTGCGATGCCCACCCCGCAGCACCAGGCCCTCCTCGTCCAACTGGTTCCACCGCCGCAGCACCTGCCCCACCGCACCGAGCTTCACCGCATCCAACCGCGCCTGCAGCACCCCGAGCTCATCCACGAACTCCAACAACTCCCGCGGCGACAACCACGCCGCATCCGGCAACGCGTCAAACGCATCCCGCCAAACGGACTCTCGTGCTGTGGTCATGACTCAACCCAACCACCACCCACCGACATCCGAATAGCCCACCTGACCAGGCATTTAACCTGTGGATAACCCCGCAACCACCCCCACCTGTGGAGGAGACCGAATGCACAGCTCGAGCAGGCCCCACGGCACCCCCGGTAACACGCCGATCCGCGGCCGTCGCCGCCCGTAGGATAGACAGCATGTCCGACGGCTCTTCGTTCTACATCACCACGCCGATCTTCTACGTGAATGATGTCCCGCACATCGGGCACGCATACACCGAGGTGGCTGCCGATGTTCTCGCCCGCTGGCACCGGCAGGCCGGTGACGACACCTGGCTGCTGACCGGAACCGACGAGCACGGCCAGAAGATCCTGCGTACCGCCACCGCGAACGGCACGACCCCGAAGGAGTGGGCCGACCGTCTGGTGAGCACCGAGTGGCTGCCGCTGCTGAAGACGATCGACATCGCCAACGACGACTTCATCCGCACCACAGAGGAGCGCCACGAGAAGAACGTGCAGAAGTTTCTGCAGAAGCTGTACGACGACGGCTTCATCTACGCCGGCGAGTACGAGGCGCTCTACTGTGTGGGCTGCGAGGAGTTCAAACCGCAGTCCGAGATCGTCGACGGCACGGGGGAGTACGAGGGCCAGAAGGTCTGCGCGATCCACTCGAAGCCGCTCGAACTGCTGCAGGAGAAGAACTACTTCTTTCGCATGAGCCAGTTCGCCGAGAAGCTGCTCGCGCTCTACGAGGAGAACCCCGATTTCGTGCAGCCGGAGTCGGCTCGCAACGAGGTCGTGAGCTTCGTGCGCCAGGGTCTGAGCGACCTGTCGATCTCGCGGTCGAGCTTCGACTGGGGCATCAAGGTGCCGTGGGACGAGTCCCACGTGGTCTACGTGTGGTTCGACGCCCTGCTCAACTACGTCACCGCCGTCGGTTACGGGCAAGACGAGGCGGGCTTCGAGCGCCGCTGGCCGGCGACACACATCGTGGGCAAAGACATCCTGCGCTTCCACGCGGTGATCTGGCCGGCCATGCTCATGGCGGCGGGTGTCGACGTGCCGCACCGCGTGTTCGGTCACGGCTGGCTGCTGGTCGGCGGCGAGAAGATGTCGAAGTCGAAGCTCACCGGCATCGCGCCGACCCAGATCACCGACACGTTCGGTTCGGATGCGTTCCGCTACTACTTCATGCGCGCGATCAGTTTCGGGCAGGACGGCTCGTTCAGCTGGGAAGACCTGGCCGCCCGTTACCAGGCGGAGCTCGCGAACGGTTTCGGCAACCTGGCGTCGCGGGTGATCGCGATGGTCACACGCTACTTCGAGGGCGTGGTGCCCCCGCCTGCCACCTACCTGGAGGCGGATTTCGCGGTGCAGCAGACGATCGCGAGCGCGACCGTCGACGCCGACGCGGCCATCGAGAAGCTGGCCATCCACGAAGCACTCACGGCGATCTGGACTGTCGTCGACGAGCTCAACGGGTACATCACGGCCCAGGAGCCGTGGACGCTCGCGAAAGACGAGACGCAGCGTGACCGCCTGAGCACGGTTCTCTACACGGCGTCGGAGGGCTTGCGCGCTCTGGCTGTGCTGCTGTCGCCGGTCATCCCGCAGGCAACGCTGAAGCTGTGGATCGCGCTCGGCGCGGAAGACGAGCTCGGCGGGCTGGACGACCAGCTCATCCGCTCGGCGGGTGATTGGGGCCAGCTGCCGGCGGGAACCACCGTGAACGGCTTGGAGGCCCTCTTCCCGCGCATCGACACGGATGCGGTGCCCGCGGCATGACCGACCCGGCGTTCATCCGCCAGCGTCACGTCACCGACGGACGTGACCTGGCGTATCCGCCGCTGCCCGAAGCGCTCGTCGTTCCGGTGTACGACAACCACACGCATCTGGAGATCTCGGACGGCGACGACCCGCTGGACTACCGGGAGCAGCTCGACCGCGCGTCGAGCGTCGGTGTGCGCGGCGTCGTGCAGGTCGGCAACGACGTGGAGACCTCGCGCTGGTCTGCGGAGATGGCGGCGGTGGAGCCCCGGATGCTCGCGGCCGTCGCCATCCACCCGAACGATGCCCCGGACTACGACGAGCGCGGTGAGCTCGACGACGCCCTCGCGGTGATCGCCGAACTCGCAGGACGCCCCCGCGTGCGCGCGGTCGGCGAGACGGGCCTCGACTTCTTCCGCACCGAAGAGGGCCCGCGCCGCGCGTCGCAGTTCCGCTCGTTCGAGGCGCACATCGAGATCGCCAAGCAGAACGATCTGGCCCTGCAGATCCACGACCGAGACGCTCACCGCGATGTCATCGCGACGCTGAAACGGGTGGGGGCGCCGGAGCGCACGGTGTTCCACTGCTTCTCAGGCGACGCTGAACTCGCCGAGATCTGCGCAGACAACGGCTGGTACATGTCGTTCGCGGGCACCGTGACGTTCAAGAACGCCGAGAACCTGCGCCAAGCGCTGGTCGTCGCGCCGCGAGCGCTGCTGCTCGTCGAGACCGACGCACCTTTCCTCACTCCGACTCCGCATCGCGGGCGGCCGAACGCTCCCTATCTCCTCCCGCACACTCTGCGGGCGATGGCGGACACGCTCGGCACGGATGCGTCGACGCTCGCCGCCCAGATCTCCTCGAACACCGAACTCGTCTACGGCCGCTGGGATGCCGAGCCCGTCGCCGCCCCGCCGACCACCCCGATCGGGATCATCGCGTGAGCGAGGTCCGGTTGCTCGGTCCGGCCGAGATCCGAGATCTGGCCGAGCTGCTCGACGTGACGCCGACGAAGAAGCTCGGCCAGAACTTCGTCATCGACGGCAACACGGTGCGGCGCATCGTGAGGGTCGCCGGGGTGAAGCCCGGGGACGCGGTCGTCGAGGTGGGGCCGGGCCTCGGCTCCTTGACGCTGGGTCTGCTGGAGGCCGACGCGACGGTGGTGGCGGTCGAGATCGACAGGCGCCTCGCCGCCCAGCTCGCGACGACGGTGGAACAGTTGGCTCCGGATGCGGCCGAACGGCTCACCGTGATCCGCGAAGACGCGCTGGCCATCACCGAGCTACCGACGGCGCCGACCCGGCTCGTCGCGAACCTGCCGTACAACGTGTCGGTGCCGGTGCTGCTGCACTTCCTGGAGCATTTCGCGAGCATCCGGTCGGGCGTCGTCATGGTGCAGGCCGAGGTCGGTTACCGCGTGGCCGCAGAGCCCGGCTCGAAAGTGTACGGCGGTCCGAGCGTGAAGGCCGCGTGGTACGGCGCCTGGCGCACGGCAGGAACGGTGAGCCGGCAGGTGTTCTGGCCGGTTCCCAACGTCGACTCGGTGCTCGTCGCGTTCGAGCGGCACGAGGTCGAGCCGGGCGATGTGACGCTGCGCCGCCGCACTTTCCGGCTGGTGGATGCGGCCTTTCAGCAACGGCGCAAGATGCTGCGGCAGGCCCTGTCGACCGTCTACGGCGATTCCGCAACGGCGTCGTCGGCGCTCGAGTCGGCCGGGCTCGCCCCGACGCTCCGCGGCGAGCAGCTGGGCATAGCGGAGTTCGTGGCGCTCGCGAAGGCACCGGAGTCAGCCTCGGTGTGACCGGTGCGACGGGGTCGGCGACGCCGAGCCGGGTGTCTGCGGAAACCGACCGCGCCATCGGCCTGTAGGTTGGATGCATGACCTCGTCGGCGGCTCCCGTGGTGCACGTCAGAGCACCGGGCAAGATCAACGTGTTCATGAGGGTGGGCGCCGTCATGGACGACGGTTACCATGACGTGGCGACGGCCTACCAGGCGGTGTCGCTCTACGAGGATGTGCGCGCGTATCCGGCCGACGACTTCTCGGTCAGCTTCCGCGGGTCGATCGACACCTCGACCTTGCCGACGGACGGCAGCAATCTGGCCATCAAGGCGGCGAAGCTGCTCGCCAAGAAGACCGGATACACCGGCGGCGTTCGACTCGAGATCGAGAAACACGTTCCCATCGGCGGCGGCATGGGCGGCGGGTCAGCTGATGCGGCGGCCACCCTCGTCGCGTGCGACGCCCTGTGGGGCACCGAGGCCACCAAAGACGACCTCCACGCACTCGCTGCGAAGCTCGGCGCCGACGTGCCGTTCGCGCTGCTGGGCGGAACGGCGATCGGCACAGGACGCGGCGACCGGCTGAGCCCGGCCCTGGCGACCGGCCAGTTCCACTGGGTGCTCGCACTGCCGGAGAGTCAGCTCAGCACGCCGACGGTCTACACCGAGCTCGATCGGCACCGGGAGCGGCACTCGCACGACATCGCTCCCGCCCAGTCGAAGCCGAGCGTCGACACCGCTGTTCTGCAGGCGCTGCGCGCGGGCGATCCGCAGATGCTCGCGGATTCGCTGACGAACGACCTGCAGGCCCCGGCCATCCACCTCGCACCGACCGTGGGCGAGGTGCTCGAACTCGGGGAGATGAACGGCGCTCTGGCGGGAATCGTATCGGGCTCAGGGCCGACGGTCGCGTTTCTGACCCCCGACCTCGACGGCGCGCTCGACCTGCAGATAGCCCTGAGCGCGGCTCGACTGAAGGCCGTGCGGGCGACGGGCCCGGTGCACGGCGCGCGCATCATCGGCGACTGACAGCCGCCCTGACGATCGGTCGCCGCGGCCGAGGAACCCCCGAGCGGAGACCCGCGGCCGCCCGACCGCGAGCCTCCGCTTCGGCTCGCTACCCGGGCATGCCTTGAGCCGTTTCCCCACGTCGGGTGTTGAGACGATTCGAGTGTGGGAAGCGTTTCCATGGGGCGCCGGCGCGGGCATCCCGGGTGTGATCCCAAGGTAGCGAGATGGCCGGACCTGCTCGAAATCGTGGCGGGAAAACCGTCAAGTATTGACGGGGCGGTGGACTGCCGACCTGCCGGGCTGTGCGCGTCGGGGGGAGCCGGCGTGGATTCCGCGCGACGCGATGCTGAGCTTGCGGAGGTCGCGGCGCGAAGAGAGTTCCAGCTTCGCGAGGATGTTGCGAACGTGGAAGTTCACGGTCGTCACCGAGACGTAGAGACGTTCCGCGATCTCTTTGTTCGTCATTCCCGCGGCGATGGCGTGGGCGACCTGGCGTTCCCGGGTCGTCAATGGTGCGAACGGGTCGACTCGCTCGTCGCCGGTGGCGGCCGCCGCCAACTCTTCCAGCAGGCGCGCCGACCGGGACAGGTAGCCCGCGGCCCCGACCCGGCGGAACGTCTCGGAGGCCTGCTCGATGAGGGCACGAGCCGCGGCGCGGTCACCACCGGCTGCGGCGAGGGCTCGTCCAGCGTCGAGCGCTGCGACGGCGTGCGGAACCGGGAACAGCGCCGAGCCCGGATCGGCGACGGAGGCGGTGTAGGCGGCGGCCGCGGCCGGCAGGTCGCCTTCCGCCTCGAGCACGCGGCCTTCCAGCCAGCCGAGCGATCCGTAGTACGGACGCCAGAGCCGTCTGGGGTCGGAGCAGGCGGCGAACGCCTCGCGCGCTTCGGCGCCTCGGCCGAGCGCCGCGAGGGCGTCGATGCGGTAGGTCAGCCAGCCCAGGGTGGAGGCGCCGGTCGCCTCGGCCTCGCCGCGGTCGGCGGCGGCGAGCTGCTCGTCGGGCCGGCCGAGAGCGCGGGCCAGCTCGGCCCGGGCGATGTGGGGGATGTCGCTGTCGTACGATCCGGCGATGCTGAGTCGCGCGCGGGAGGCCGCGCCGAGCCGCTCCTCGACGGCGGCGCTCTCGCCGCGCGCGGCGCGCACCAGCGTCGAGACGTTGAGAGCGATCGGCCAGCCGGAGAGGTCGGTTTCGTCGAGGGCCAGCGCGACCGCCGCATCCGCGAGCATGACGGATTCGTCCCATTCGCCCACCAGATAGAGCGTGTGAGCGTAGATGGTGCGGGCGAACCCGGCCGTCCAGCTCGACGGGAACGTCCGCACCAGGGTCGTCGCACGCGCGAGATCGTCGCGGGCGCGCCGAACGTCGCCGGCGAGGATGAACACGCGGGCACGCGAGACCAGGGCGTCGACGACTGACGGCGACTCTGTGTCGTCGAGCAGGTCGTCGAGCTCCCGGATGAGGGGGCCGATGAGGTCGCGGCGGCTGTGCCCGGCGGCGGTGATGGCCCAGCCGAGCAACCGCAGAAGATCGTCGCGCGGCTGCACCAGCCAGCGGAGCGCCGGGTCGGAGAGCTCTGCGGGGTCTTTCGGCGCCTCGGCGATGTGCTCGCGAGCGGTCTCGAGGTGTTCGAAGACAGCGGGGAAGTTGCGCGTGGCCATCAGCACTTTCGGCAGAGCCTCGGCCACGTGGGCGCGCACCGCGCGCTCCTCGGGCGTCGTCGCCGGCGCCGCTTCCAGCGCGAGGGCGAGGGCGAGGGCGCCGGGGATGTCGCCGGTGAGCGTCCTCAGCTCGAGCAGCACCACATCCCGCACGGGCGAGGGCGGGAGCGCTTCGATCGCGGGGCCGAGATCGAAGATCCGCTCGTGCATCCTGGTGCGCATGGCGAGCAGGCCGATCTCGAGCAGAGCGCGCTCGTGTTCGTCCCCCGGCGACGCCAGGTGCACGGCGGAGCGCGCGTAGCTCATCGCCTGATCGGCCTGGCTGCGGTCGGCGGCCAGCAGACTCGCCGTGAGCAGTTCGGCCACCAGGGTCGGGTCGGCGGTGTCGGCGGCCTCCACCCGGTGGCGCAGCGCACGGTGTCCGGTGAGAACGTCGGCGGCGACCCGGTGGATCTCGACGCGGCGCTGCACGGACAACCCGCCGGCGAGAACGTCGGCCAGGATCGCGTGCGCCGGCTCGACCCAGACGACGCCGTCGTGCTCGCTGGAGTGCACCAGGCCGCGAGCGATGGCACCTGTCGTGTCGACTCTCATGCCGAGCCGCGACGCGATGGTGCCGAAGAGCGGTAATGGAAGCGGGTCGCGCAGGACGGCGACGATCTCGGCGGCGTCGCGCACGGCGGCGTCGGCTCCCTCGAGCGCCGACGTGACCGCGGTCGACAGCGGCTTGATCGCGGCGACGGGCAGATCCCAGCCGGCCGGATGCAGGGCGGAGGCGAACGTCTCCCGCAGTTGCCCGAGCAGCACGCTCAGCAACAGCGGTGACCCCTGCGTCGCACCGGTCAGGCGGGTCGCAGTGCGGCGTGAGATGGCGTGCCCGAGGATGTGCTCGGCGAGCTTCTGGGTGTCACCCACGCCGAGCGGGGTGAGATCGAGGCGGGCGTGGTTCACGGTGCTCGCGGACACATCGTCGAACAGGGCGACGATGCTGTTCGGCACGGGTCGGGTCGCCGCGACGAAGAGAAAGGCTTGGTCGGCGAGCCGCCGCACGACGAACCGCAGAGCGCGGGCCGACGCCTCGTCGACCCATTGAGCGTCGTCGATGATCACGCAGACCGGCGTGGTGACGGCGTCGATAGCATCCAGCAGCTGTCGGCCGACGGTGATCGGCTCGTCGGTGGGGGCGGGCAGGCGAACGCGGGTGCCGCTCAGGGCGTTCAGCCGCCGCACGAGGCGTTCGACGGTCGCGTAGCTGAGGTCGGATTCGAACGAGTCTGCGTGGACTCGCAGAACTGTCCAGCCGTCGAGGCGCTCCACCGTGTCGGCGAGCAGAGCCGTCTTACCGAGGCCCGCCTCTCCGCTGACGAGCACCGATCCGCCCTCCGTGAGTGCGCGGCGGGCGACGATGAGCAGCGTCTCCCGGGCGGAATCCCTGCCGAACAGCGGCGGCGACGGCGGCGAGGGCACCGACGGCGGAGTCGCGGCGGTCTCGGTCAAGACTTTCCCCATCCTGACCGGCCGGGGGTCGCGGGCGGAACGAACGTCGGCCGATCCCGAGAATCCTCGCACATCGTGACCCACCCCCGGGATCACCAATCCAGGGGGTGGCACCGCCGGTTCAGAGGCGAGGTCGGCGGCTAATCGTCCAGCCGCCCCGGGTAGGCTGGAACTCCTCATGGCACACCTCCTCGGCGCTGAGTCGCTGCACCTCGAATACCCGACCCGAGTCATCTTCGACAGCGTGACCGTCGGCATCAACGAGGGCGACCGCATCGGTGTCGTCGGCCGCAACGGCGACGGCAAGTCCACCCTCATGTCGCTGCTCGCCGGGCGGATCGAACCCGATTCGGGTCGAGTGACCCGTCGCCGCAACGTCACGGTGGGCATGCTCGACCAGGGGGACGAGCTCGATCCGGAGCTCACCGTCGGCGCGACCATCGTCGGCGAGATCGACGAGCACGTCTGGGCGGGAGACGCCCGGGTGCGCGACGTGCTCGGCGGCCTCGTCGGCGACATCCGGTGGGACGCGGCGGTGGCCGACCTCTCGGGCGGCCAGCGACGACGCGTCGCCCTCGCCGCGCTGCTCGTCGGCGACCACGACATCCTCTTCCTCGACGAGCCGACGAACCACCTCGACATCGAGGGAGTCGCCTGGCTCGCCGCGCATCTCAAGAAGCGCTGGCCGGCAGGCGCCGGCGGCCTGGTGGTCGTGACACACGACCGGTGGTTCCTCGACGAGGTGTCGACGGCGACCTGGGAGGTGCACGACCGGCTGATCGAGCCGTTCGAGGGAGGCTACGCCGCCTACATCCTGCAGCGTGTTGAGCGCGACAGGATGGCGGCCGTCGTCGAGAACAAGCGGCAGAACCTGATGCGCAAAGAGCTCGCCTGGCTGCGGCGAGGGGCGCCGGCGCGCACCTCCAAGCCGAAGTTCCGCATGGATGCCGCGTATGAGCTCATCGAGAACGAGCCGCCGCCCCGCGACACCGTCGAGCTCAACCAGATGGCCACAGCCCGGCTCGGCAAAGACGTGGTCGACCTCCTCGACGTGTCGATGGTCTTCCCGGTGCGCGGCAGCGACGACGACGCCCCGGCGCAGAAGACGGTGCTGCACGAGATCGAGTGGCGGATAGCCCCAGGCGAGCGCACCGGCATCCTCGGCGTCAACGGCGCGGGAAAGTCGACCCTGCTCAACCTCATCACGGGTGCCCTGGAGCCGACGTCGGGCCGGGTGAAGCGAGGCAAGACGGTCAAGATCGCGACGCTCACCCAGCAGCTCGGCGAACTCGACGACGTGATGAACGAGCGGGTCAGCACCGTCATCGCCGGCAAGCGCACCACGTACCTCGCCGGCGGCAAGGAGATGACCCCCGGCCAGCTGCTCGAGCGTCTCGGCTTCACCACGGCGCAGCTGTCGACGCCGGTCAAAGACCTGTCCGGCGGCCAGAAGCGCCGGCTGCAGCTGTTGCTCATCCTGCTCGACGAACCGAACGTGCTCATCCTCGACGAGCCCACCAACGACCTCGACACCGACATGCTCGCGGCGATGGAAGACCTGCTCGACTCCTGGCCGGGAACCCTCATCGTCGTCTCGCACGACCGCTACCTGATCGAGCGGGTCACCGACCAGCAGTACGCGGTGATGGATGCGGCCCTGCGGCATATGCCCGGCGGCGTCGACCAGTACCTTCAGTTGCGGCGCGCGCAAGGTTCGGCGGCCGGCGGGGGAGCGCCGGCTCTGGTGGCCGATGCCGTGCCATCGGGGGCGAAGCCGGCCTCCGCATCCTCGACGGTTCCCGCCCTCAGTGGCGCCGACCTCCGGAACGCCCAGAAGGAGGTCGCCGCGATCGACCGCAGGCTCGCCAAGCTCGCCGATCAGGTGGCGGCGAAACACGAGAGCCTGGCCGAGCACGACCAGAGCGACTACGTCGGTATCGGCGTGATCACCGACGAGCTGCGCGCGCTCGACGACGAGATCGCCACCCTGGAGACCCGCTGGCTCGAACTCTCGGAGCGGTTGGACGCTGAGCGCTGAGCGCGCTCGGGACGCTCCGGCTAGTCGGCGGGAACCGTCTCCGCGGCTCCGATCGCCCGGTAGAACTGGTCGACGGCCTTGCGGTTGTATGCCACGTAGTCGAAGGCGCTGGCGGGCACATCCCCCCGCAGGAAGGCCTGGAGACCGTCGGCCACTCCTTCGTCGCTCTGCGGAACGACCAGCCCTGAACCGGCCGGGAGGGCGTTCTTCGCCGATGCGAACTCGACCGTGACGATCGGGAGGCCGAGCACCAGCGCCTCCAGGATGACCATCGGCTGACCTTCGTAGTCGCTCGACAGCACGAAGCAGTCGGCGTGGGCCATGATCGCGTGCGGGTTGCGCTGCATGCCGGTGAGGTAGGCGGCGTGCTCCAGGCCGAGCGAATCGATCAGCGCCTGCAGTTCGTCGGCGAGCGGACCCGACCCGACGATCACCAGACGGGTCTTCGGATGCTCGGCGTGCACCTGCGCGAACGCGCGCACGAGCCTGGCGTGGTTCTTCTCGGGCGAGAGCCGGCCGACGCAGACGAACGTCGTCGCGTCGTCGTCCGGCGCGAGGAGAGCCTCCGCCCACTCCGGGTTCGTGCCGGTCTCCTCGTCGAAGGTGATCTCATGCAGATCCGCCTGGGCGTTCTCGAGGATGTGCTCGGCGTCCACCGTGTTGAGCGCCGAGATGAACT
The DNA here is from genome assembly GCF_042880955.1 of Leifsonia sp. NPDC058292. Classification (NCBI taxonomy): domain Bacteria; kingdom Bacillati; phylum Actinomycetota; class Actinomycetes; order Micrococcales; family Microbacteriaceae; genus Leifsonia; species Leifsonia sp. NPDC058292. The sequence continues at coordinate 49,475 of NZ_JBHVYL010000023.1, read as the reverse complement.
TGCTGCTGTCGGCGTACTCCGCGAGCCCTTCCCGGTTGATCTCGGAGAGGGTCGGCGAGACGGAGACGAGGTGGTCGTACTGCTCGTACAGCGTGAACACCTGGGTGAGGCTGTGCAGCATCTTCTTCTGGCCGCCGACCTCGCGGTGCGCGTCGGACGCGAGGTCGTTGTGCAGCCAGATCGAGCGGGCCGCCTCCGGTGAGTGCAGCAGCAGCGCCGACCAGAAAGGGCCGTAGCCCGAGAAGTCGACGACGTAGTCGAAGCGGCTGTCGCCGAAGCAGCGTGTCCACTCGTCGTCCCACAGCTCGTTCTGCGACGGGATGCTGCGGTGCTCGGCGATGCGGCCGCGCCGGAAGTCGAGGTGCCGGGCGAGATGGCGCAGCTTGGCCCCGTTCATCCCGCCGACCCGCGGGAACTGACGCACGGCCGGGTTGATCTGGGACTGTTTCGCGATCGTGGCCTTCGACCGGCTCTGCGCGAAGAACGCCGACACGTCGAACCGGGAGTGGTCGATGTTGTTGAGCAGGTTCAGCGCAGACGTGGTGATGCCGTTGGGGCGCATCCCGCCGAGGTAGAGCAGAATCGAGGCACGGCCGTCGTCGGCGAGGCCGGTGCGCAGCCGGTAACCGTCGCGCACGCCGCGGAACACGATGTCGACGATGCGTGCGGAGGCCCTGCCGTCTTCCCAGGGCGTGAATCTGCGCTGCATCCCGAGGTAGCGCTCGCGCGACTCCTCGGGGAGGGCGTCGCCGGATGCGGCGATGCGGGCGATCTCGTCGCCGAGGTCGCGAGCCGACTGGTGCACGGGCCCCGGCCACTCGTCGGGTTCGAAGTAGAGCCCGCGGGTGCCGGCGTAGTCGGCGAGGTCGGGGGTGAAGAACAGGATGGGGCGGCCGGTCTGCAGGAAGTCGAAGAAGATGCTCGAGTAGTCGGTGATGAGCAGGTCGGTGACGCCGAGCACGACGTTCGTCGGAATCTCGTTGGGCACGAGGATGCGCTGCAGATCGGGCCGGTGCTTCGCGAGACGGTGCACCGACTGGTGGGTCTTCAGCAGCACGGCGTAGCGGCTGGTGTCGATGCGCTCCTCGATGGCGGCGATGTGCTCGAGGATCTCGTCGAGGTCATCGGTCGGACGCCCGAAGGACGCGCCCTTCCAGGTCGGCGCGTAGAGGATGACCTTCCGCTCGCCGAGCGGGATGCCCGCCTCGACCAAGCGCGCGCGCGCGGCGGAGCGCTGCTCGTCGTCGAGGAACTGACGGTCGATGCGCGGGTAGCCCTCCTCGACGATCGCGCCGCGGTAGACGCCCGACATCTTGTACGCGGTCTCGTACATCTGATCGGCCATGAACGGGTTCGCGGCCAGCAGGTAGTCGGCGGCGACCATGTTGCGCACGATGTTCGCTGTCGCGAGTGCGCCGTCTTCGATGTCGTAGCCCATCCGCTTGAGCGGGGTGCCGTGCCAGGTGTTCAGGTAGACCTGGCCGGCCCGCTTGCTGAAGTCGGGCGGGAACGTCGCGTTGTTGACCAGGTAGTGGCTGGTGGCCAGCGCCTTGTAGTACCGGGGGGAGCCGTACCGCACGAAGGTCACCCGCGGGTCGTCGGCGAACTCGTCGACCGCGGCCCTGTACTGCTGCAGGTCGGTGAGCGCCCAGATGTGGGTGAGGTGGGCGAAGTCAGGAGACGCCAGAAGCTCCCGGAACAGCGCCTCGGGGTTGTCGAGCATCCCGTTGCCGGAGAACGACTCGTAGAAGACCGAGCCGGTGACGATCGGCTGTCGCCGCCAGTGCGCGTGGATCTCGTACCGGGCAGCGCGCTTGACGCGGGACGGTAGGCGTTTCAGGCGGGAGAGTTTCATCGGTGCGATTTTATGGGAGTCTGATAACAGAGACCTGGGAGACCGCAGTGCCGAGCCTGTGGGCTGCGCGCGTTTCTGCGATGTCGGCGGACGTCACGATTCGACGTCGAAATCCAGGCTCAGCTTGCGCAGCAGCGCCGACAGGCGCTCCTGGTCGGCTGCCGAGAGCGAGGCGAGGAGCTCCGACTCCGCGTCGACGAGGCGGGTGATAGCCGCGTCCACCCGCGTGAGGCCCTGCCCGGTCATCTGCACCAGGATGCCGCGGCCGTCGTTCGGATCGGTGCGGCGCTCGACGAGACCGCGCGAGACGAGCCGGTCGATGCGGTTCGTCATGGTGCCGCTGGAGACCAGCGTCTGCTGCAGCAGGGCCTTGGGGCTCAGCTGGTAGGGCGACCCGGCCCGGCGCAGCGCGGCGAGCACGTCGAACTCCCAGGACTCGAGGTCGGAGCGTTCGAACGCCGTGCGCCGCGCGCGATCGAGATGGCGGGCGAGCCGGGCGACGCGGGAGAGCACCTGCAACGGCGAGAAGTCGAGGTCGGGGCGTTCCCGCAGCCAGGCGTGGACGATGCGGTCGACCTCGTCGCGTGCGCGGTCGGCCTCGTCGCGCGCGCGTGGCATCCGTTCGTCTGGCATCCCACCATGCTATTTCGTCGGAGGCCGGGCGGATGGTCTGGCAAACTGTCTTGTGCGTGTTCGAGCGATCGCGCGCGTGGTCCGCCTTGGTGTAATGGCAGCACGACAGCCTTTGGAGCTGTTAGGTCTAGGTTCGAATCCTGGAGGCGGAGCGAAACTCGACCGCCGAACCCGGGGAGACGCATGACCGACCAGAACCTCGCCATCGTGGTGCTCGCCGCGGGACAGGGCACGCGGATGAAGTCCGCGACACCCAAGCTCCTGCATCCGTTGGGCGGCATGCCGATCATCGGGCACGTGCTCGCCACGGCCAAGCAGCTCGACGCGGCCCATGTCGTCTCGGTCGTGCGGCACGAGCGCGACCGCCTGGTCGAGGTCATCTCCGTCGACATGCCGGAGAGCGTCATCGTCGACCAGGATGAGATCGCCGGAACCGGGCGCGCCGTCGAACTCGCCGTGCAGGCGCTCCCGGCCGACTTCGAGGGCGACGTGCTCGTCGTCAACGGCGACGTTCCGCTGCTCGACGCCGAGACGTTGCGCGGCCTCATCGCCCAGCACCGGTCGGGATCGGCCGCGGCGACCATCCTCTCGTCGTTCCCCGCCGACGCCACCGGTTACGGGCGGATCGTGCGCACCCCCGCCGGTCACCTCGATCGCATCGTGGAGCACAAAGACGCGTCGGAGGGGGAGCGCGCCATCGGCGAGATCAACGCCGGCATCTACCTCTTCGGGCTCGCGCAGCTACGCGACCAGCTCGCGGCGCTGACCACGGACAACGCGCAGGGCGAGAAGTATCTGACCGACGTGATCGGCCTGCTGCGGCAGGCGGGCTTCGACGTCGACGCTCTGCCGGTGAGCGAATCGTGGCTGGTCGAGGGCATCAACGACCGTGCCCAGTTGAGCGAGGCGGCCGCGAAGCTGAACGCGCTGCTCGTTCGCACCTGGCAGCTCGCCGGCGTGACCGTGCAAGACCCGGCGACGACCTGGATCGATGTCAAGGCCAAGCTCGCACCGGATGTGACGCTGCTGCCGGGCACCCAGATCCGCGGAGCGACGGCTGTCGAGACGGGCGCCGTCATCGGCCCCGATACGACCCTGCTCGACTGCGAGGTCGGCGAAGGCGCGACGGTGAAGCGAACGGATGCGACGCTCTCGGTGATCGGCGCCGGCGCGACAGTCGGGCCGTTCGCCTACCTCCGGCCGGGAACCGTGCTCGGCGCGGACGGCAAGATCGGCACGTTCGTCGAGACGAAGAACGCGAGGATCGGCGCCGGAACGAAGCTCGCCCACTTCAACTACGTCGGCGACGCCGAGGTCGGCGAGAAATCCAACCTCGGCGCCGGTGTGATCACGGCCAACTACGACGGCGTGAACAAGCACCGCACCGAGATCGGGTCGCATGTGCGCGCGAGCACGAACACAGTGTTCGTCGCCCCGGTTAGGATGGGTGACGGAGCGTACACGGGTGCCGGAACCATCGTCAGAAAAGACGTGCCGGCCGGTGCTCTTGCCCTTACGGTGGCTCCGCAACGCAACATCGAAGGTTGGGTCGCAGAGAAACGGCCCGGCACCGACGCCGCCAAAGCTGCGGAAAAGAGCGGAGAGTAAGTGTCAGGGATTACGACCACCGGACAGAAACGCCTGGTTCTGATTTCGGGGCGTGCGCATCCCGCTCTCGCCGAGCAGATCGCCGAAGTTCTCGGCAGCGAACTGGTTCCCACCGACTCGCGCACCTTCGCAAACGGGGAGATCTACGCCCGGTTCGACGAGAGCGTTCGCGGTTCGGATGCGTTCGTCATCCAGTCGCACACCTCACCGATCAACGAGTGGCTCATGGAGCAGCTCATCATGGTCGACGCGCTCAAGCGGGCATCCGCCAAGCGCATCACGGTCGTCGCCCCGTTCTACCCGTACGCGAGACAGGACAAGAAGGGCCGCGGCCGCGAGCCGATCTCGGCCCGGCTGGTCGCTGACCTCTTCAAGGCCGCCGGCGCCGACCGCATCATGTCGGTCGACCTGCACGCCGCGCAGATCCAGGGCTTCTTCGATGGCCCCGTCGACCACCTGTTCGCCATGCCGGTGCTTCTCGAGCACATGCGCAAAGAGCTCGACGCATCCACGCTCACCGTGGTCTCGCCCGACATGGGCCGGGTGCGCGTGGCCGACAACTGGAGCGACAAGCTCGGCGTCCCCCTGGCGATCATCCACAAACGCCGCGACCCGCTCATCCCCAACCAGGTGTCGGTGCACGAGATCGTCGGGGATGTGCGTGGCCGCGTCTGCCTGCTCGTCGACGATCTCATCGACACGGGCCGCACGATCGTGCACGCGGCGGAGGCGCTCAAGGCGAACGGCGCGATCGGCGTCGTCGTCGCGGCGACGCACGCCGTGTTCAGCGACCCGGCCGTCGAATTGCTGCAGAGCGACTTCATCGACTCCGTCGTCGTGACGGACACCCTGCCGCTTCCTGAGCACAAGCGGTTCGAGAAGCTCACGATCTTGCCGATCGCGCCGCTGCTCGCGAACGCGATCCAGCAGGTGTTCACCGACGGCTCCGTCACATCGATGTTCGACGGGGCCGCTTAACCGCTGACCGACGGCCCGAGTGCCGGGTCAGCTGTCGAGCGGGCTGTCCGCCGGAAAGCGGTGGGGAGTCGACGGGATGAGGCCGAGCGGGGCGACGAACGAGGGGTCGCCCTCGGTGTTGAGTGCGTAGCACTGCCATCCGGGCCCGAGCGGGCCGGTGAGCTCGAAGCGGGCCGACGACGACGTCGCGTCGGGTTCGTAGCGCTGAACGTAGACCGCGCACGTGTTCGTCGCGGTGGTGGTGGCGATGCTGACGCTGATCAGCACACCGGGCAGAATGAGCGCCACGACGCCCACGACCACGACGATGCGGGTGGCGATGAGCATCCGGCGCCCGCGCAGGGGCCGCTCGAGCGGCTCGTAACCGGCGAGCTCGGGATGGTCGTCGAACGTCACGCTTCGAGTCTCGGCGTCGATCGCCGCATCCGCAACCCGCCCGTCGTGTCGAACGCAGGTTCCCAGGTCATCGGAGGGTGTACCCGGCGCGACTCGACGCGCAGGTTGCTTACGGGTCAGTGCGCGACGAGAACGGAGGCGATGCCGGTGACGCAGGCGAGCAGCGTCGTCGCGGCGACGATCGCGATCGCTGTCGTCGGTGCCGCGGGAGGCACCTCGTGGGTGCGGCCGGCCAGCGCCCGCCCCCGCCGGGAGCCGTAGAGCACGGCGCCGATGGCCGCGGCGACGAGCACGATCCCTGCCGCTGTGAGCAACAGTTGCCCGGAGACCCAGCCGCTGCGCAACGCCAGCAGGGCGTTCACGACGATGACCAGGGCCGTTCTCGTCCAGGAGAGGGCCGTGCGTTCGCCCTGAAGCCCAGGATCGCGGGCTGGAGGAGGGGCGGATGTCATGGCGGCGGTGCCCTCAGTGCACGACGAAGAGCACGGCGATGACGGCGGCGACGGTGAGCACCACGGCCGAGAGCAGCGGGAGAGCCACGCTCGTCGGCAGACGCCGTGCGTTGCGCATGGCGATCTCATTGGCACGCCAGCGCACGTAGGCGAGAACGCTCAGCACGGCCGAGAGCACGCCGAGCGCGACCGCCAGGATCACGACCACCACGTGGGGCCCGAGCTGGCTGGAGAACTGCTCGAGCACCACGCCGCCGGCGAGCAGAGCGAGCGCGGTGCGCACCCAGGCCAGGAAGGTGCGCTCGTTCGCGAGCGAGAACCGGTAGTCCGGCTCTTCACCTTCCTGGCGCCAGGCGGGCTCCTTCATCTAGTGGCTGGAGCCTTCGGTCTCGATCTCGGTGCGGTCGGCGGACCACAGGGTGTGGAAGGTGCCTTCCTTGTCGACGCGCTTGTAGGTGTGCGCACCGAAGAAGTCGCGCTGTCCCTGAACGAGGGCGGCGGGGAGACGCTTGACGGCCAGTGAGTCGTAGTAGCTGAGCGCCGCGCCGAACCCGGGGATGGGCACACCGGAGAGCGCTGCGGTCGCCACGACACGGCGCCAGGCCGCCTCGCCCTCGGCGATGGCGTCGGCGAAGTACGGCGCTTCGAGGAGCGTCGCGATGTTCGGGTTCTCGTCGTAGGCGTCGGCGATGCGGTTGAGGAACTGCGCGCGGATGATGCAGCCGCCGCGCCAGATCTTCGCGATCCTGTCTTTCTTGATGTCCCAGCCGTACTTCTCGGCGCCGGCGATGATCGCGTCGAACCCCTGCGCGTATGCGACGATCTTGGAGGCGTAGAGAGCCTTCGAGACGTCGTCGGCGAACGAGTCGTCGACGCTCTGCACGTCGGGACGGCTCTTGACGACGGCCTGGACGGCCTCGCGCTGTGCGGGCTTGGAGGAGACGGCCCGGGCGAACACAGCCTCGGCGATGCCGCCGACGGGCACGCCGAGATCCAGAGCGTTCTGCACCGTCCAGACGCCGGTTCCCTTGGAACCCGCCTGGTCGAGCACGATGTCGACGAACGGCTTGCCGGTCTCCGCATCCACCTGGCGCAGCACCTCGGCGGTGATCTCGATCAGGTACGACTCGAGGTAGCCCTTGTTCCACTCGGTGAAGACGTCGGCGATGGCGGCGGGCTCGTGGCCCCCGACGGTACGCAGGAGGTCGTAGGCCTCGGCGATGAGCTGCATGTCGGCGTACTCGATGCCGTTGTGGATCATCTTCACGAAGTGGCCGGCGCCGTCGGTGCCGACGTGGGTCACGCAGGGCTCGCCTTCGGCGACCGCGGCGATCGACTCGAAGATCGGGCCGAGGGTCTCCCACGACTGCTCCGACCCGCCCGGCATGATCGACGGGCCCTTCAATGCGCCCTCCTCGCCGCCCGAGATCCCGGTGCCGACGAAGTGGATGCCGGTGGGGGAGACGCGCTTCTCGCGCTCGATCGTGTCGAGGAAGTTGGCGTTGCCGCCGTCGACGATGATGTCGCCCGGCTCGAACCGCTCGGTGAGCTGGTCGATGACGGCATCCGTGCCCTTGCCGGCCTGCACCATGATGATCGCGGTGCGCGGCTTGGCGAGCGACGCGACGAAGTCGTCGATCGACTCGGAGGAGACGAAGCCGGCCTCGGGATGCTCGGTGATGAGCTCATCCGTGCGAGCGTATGTGCGGTTGTAGACGGCGACGGTGTTGCCCTCGCGCGAGGCGAGGTTGCGGGCCAGATTCGACCCCATCACCGCCAGACCGACGACGCCGATGTTGGCAGTTGCAGTGGTGTTCTCGGGCACGGCTCTCCTTTGAATACAAGTCTTCTCACCAGCGTAGCGGCTAGCCACCGCACGCTGCCCGGCCGTTACGATCCCTGACGGCGGGCGCCGATCGGCTCCGCGTCAGCCGAGCCGGAAGGTGCCGCGGGGGATGTCGGAGACGAGTCTGGCCGCGATGCCGAATGCATCCTCCTCGGTCAGTTGGTGCGTCGCGACGAGCGATGCGAGAAAGCTGGAGTCGACCCGACGGGACATGTCGTGCCGGGCCGGGATGGAGCAGAATGCCCGGGTGTCGTCGATGAAACCGCTCGTCTTCGTGAAGCCGGCGCTGTCGGTCACGGCCTGACGGTAGCGGAGGATGGCCGCCGGGGTGTCGAGGAACCACCAGGGCGCTCCCGCGTACACCGACGGGTAGAACCCGGCGAGCGGTGCGATCTCGCGGGAGAATGTGGTCTCGTCCACCGTGAACAGCACCAGCCGGAAGGTCGGGTTGGTTCCGAAGTCGCGGAGGATCGGGGTGAGCGGCTCGGTGAAGCCGCCGACGGCGGGCAGGTCGTGCCCGGTGTCGGGTCCGAAGGCGTCGAAGGTCGGCCGGTGGTGGTTGCGGATGACGCCTGGATGCAGTTGCATCACCAGGCCGTCCTCGCTCGACATCTCGGCGAGCCGGTAGAGCATGTTGCGCCGGTAGGCGACGGCCTCGGCGGCGGTGATCGCGCCGTCGATGGCGGCGCGGTGGATGCGCGAGGCCTCGGCCTGCGCGAGGGGCTCGCTGCCCGCATCCAGCACCCCGGTGTCCGTCGCGGTGCCGCCGGTGCCGATGAAGGCCTTCCGTCGCGAACGAAGCGCGTCGAGCAGGCCGTCGTACGTCGACGTGTCGACGCCGGAGCGCGCGGCGAGGGAGTCGAGCTTTGCGAGCCACGTCGGTTCGTCGGGGTGCATGTACCGGTCGGCGCGGAACGTCGGGAGCACGCGACCGCCGAAGGAGGGGTCGTCGCGCAGCGCGAGGTGCGCCGCGAGGTCGTCGGCGGGGTCGTCCGTCGTGGCGAGCACCGCGATGCGGAACCGCTCGAACAGAGCGCGCGGGCGGAACTCGGGCCGGGCGAGCGTCTCGCTCAGCTGGTCGTACAGCTCGTCGGCGTTCCGCGCCGACGGCTGCTCGGTGAGGCCGAACACCTCGCTGAACTCCGACTCGAACCAGAATCGAACCGGGGTGCCGAGGAACGCATCCCAGTTCTCGCAGAGCTTGCGCCAGATCGAGCGCCCGGATGCGGTGGGAGCGGCGCCGTCGCGGGAGAGCCCGAGCTCGTCGAGCGGCACCCCGACGGCGTGGAGCATCCGGGTGACGTAGTGGTCGGGCGTGATGAGCAGGGCGGCCGGATCGGGGAACGGCTCGTCGTCGAGCAGCATGCGCGCGTCGATGTGCCCGTGCGGGGAGAAGATCGGCGCATCCGCGACCGAGCCGTGAAGCCGTCGCGCCAGGTCGCGTTCTCCGGGGTCGGCCGGGAAGAGGCGGTCGGGATGGGGTGCCAGCGCGGTCATGCGGGTCCTTTCGGGGCGTGGCCGGCGCGATCGGGGCGCCGGCACGGGGGTCGGGTCATTCGCGGGAGCGGATGGGCCCGGTCGAGTCGCGGACAGTGAGGTGGGTGGGGAGGGTCACCGTCTGCCGCACGCCGACCGTCGCCGTGTCGTCGAGCCGGCTGAGCAGCATCGACACGGCGGTGCGCCCGGCCTGCTCGATCGGCGCGGTGAGCGTCGTCAGGGGCGGGTTGCAGAAGTCGGCGCCGAAGATGTCGTCGCAGCCGACGATGCTGATGTCGCCGGGAACATCCACTCCACGTTCGCGGAAGCGGGCGAGCATCCCGATCGCCAGCAGGTCGTTGAACGCCACGCAGGCGGTGACCCCGGCGTGTAGAACGGCGTCGGCTGCCGCGGCACCCGCGTACTGCCGCGGTGCGAACGGGCCGAGCCGCACCGTGTTCACGTCGTAGCGCTGCGCTGCTCGAACCACCGCTCGCCAGCGGCCCTCATTGGGCCAGGAGGTCTCGGGGCCCGAGACGTAGGCGATCTGGGTGTGGCCGAGCGAGACGAGATGGCCGATCGCCTGCTCGATCGCGGCGGGGGTGTCGATGAAGACGCTCGGAACCCCGCGGGTCTGGCGGTTGATGGCGACGAGCGGCACTTCGGTGGCGAGAGCCTGGAGGCGGCGGTCGGTCAGGCGCGACGCCGCGAGGATGGCACCGTCGAAGGAGCGGCGCAGCTTGTGCAGCATCCCGTCTTCCAGCTCGTCGGACTCCTCGGTGTCGACGAGGATCTGCGTGTAGCCGGCAGCCTTCAGCTGCTGCTGGGTTCCGCGGATGATCCCGAAGTAGAACGGGTTGGTCACATCCGACACCAGCACGGCGATGGCGCGGGTCTTGCCGCTCGTCAGCGCCCTCGCGTGGGAGTTGGCGACGTAGTTGAGCTCGCGCGCCGCCTGCTCGATGCGCTCCCTGGTGACGGCGTTGACCCGGCCCGGATTCGACAGGGCGCGCGACACCGTCGAGGTGGCGAGACCTGTCGCCGCAGCGACATCCGCAAGGGTGGCAGGGCGCTCGGACCCCGCGCCGGCGAGAGGGTGCATGACGACATCACACCACAGCGTGGCAATTTTTGGCAAACGTTTGCCCCATCGTTGCCAACCTGCATAGAGTCCATCCCAGCCATCCTCGCCGGCACCCCTTGGTGCCGAAGTTCGGGATGTCGACACTCACGTCCCGTCTCAAAGGAGAGTCAAGATGAGATCACGTATCGCGATCGGTGCGGTCGCCGGCCTGGCGGCCATCGGCCTCGCCCTCAGCGGATGCTCCAGCAGCGGAAGCTCCGGGGGCGCAACCTCGGGCGACCTCGACGGCAAGGGCAAGACCCTCGACGTCATGATCGCCGCCAATGGCCTCTATCCGACAGAGCAGCAGCAGTGGTTCAAGGATGTGTCGGCCCAGTTCCAGAAGCAGACCGGCGCCACCGTGAAGTTCGAGACGTTCGCCTCCGCGAACGACGAGCTGACGAAGATCCAGACGTCGGTGCTCTCGGGTCAGGGGCCCGACATCTACGACCTCGGCACCACCTTCACCCCGACGGCGTACTCGACCGGCGCCTTCGTGAAGCTGACCGACGCCGACTGGGACAAGGTCGGCGGCCGTGACCGCTTCGTGCCGGCCACGCTCGGCATCTCCGGACCGGACGAGAAGAACGAGGTCGGCATCCCGTTCCTCAGCCGCCCGTTCGTGCTGGCGTACAACAAGGAGCTCCTGGCCGCGGCCGGCATCGACAAGCCGGCCGACACCTGGGACGGACTGACCGACCAGGCCAAGAAGCTGACCACCGGTGACGTGCACGGCATGGCCGTCGCCTACGCCGACAGCTTCGACCCGTGGAAGTTCGTCTGGGCCATGTCGATGCAGCAGGGCAACCCGCTGATCGACGCCAAGACGAAGAAGGCGACCATCGACGACGACAGTGTGAAGAAGGCGTACGAGACGTACTTCGGCTGGCTGAGCGACGACAAGGTCGTCGACCCGGCGGCGATCGGCTGGAAGAACCCGCAGGCCGTCGCCGCGTTCGCCTCCGGCAAGGCGGCCTTCCTCCCGATGGTCTCGTCGTCGTCGCAGGTGTCCCTCGACAAGTCGGCGGTGGCAGGCAAGTACGGCTACGCGGTGATGCCGACGATCCCGCCGGGAGCGACGAAGCTGCCGAGCGACGGCAAAGCGGCCGCGAGCATCATCTCCGGTGACAACATGGTCGTCGCCAAGTACTCCAAGAACCAGGATCTGGCGTTCGCACTGGTCAAGATGCTCACGAGCACCGAGAACCAGGTGAAGTACACCAAGACGTTCGGCGATCTGCCGACGAACGCCGAGGCCGCGAAGCAGATCGAGCAGGACAACGAGCTCATCGCGCCCATCCTCGACGCCGGCAAGAAGTCGTTCGGCACGCCGTTCTCCGGCGCCTGGGGCGACACCCAGCTCGCGCTGGTGAACGTGGTGGTGCAGTCGATCCCGGCGCTCTCGAGCGGTTCCGTGTCGTCCTCCGACCTCGAGGCCAAGCTGAAGACTGCCCAGGCCACCGCCCAGGGCGCACTCAACAAGGCGAAGTAGCCGGACCTCCTCATGTCGAACTCGACCTTGGCCGCCCCGGCGGGCTCAGCCGGCGACCAGAGCGGAACGCCCGCGGGGAACACCCCCGCGGGCGGCCGCTCCGGCCCGCGTCGCACCGGACGCGGCCGCTCCAAGCCGATGCACCTGCGCAACCGGCCGCTCTGGATGCTGCTCCCCGGCGGCATCCTCATGATCCTGGTCATCGTGGTGCCGCTCATCGTCGCGGTGCTGATGTCCACCCTCGACCTCGACCAGTACACCCTGCAGAGCTGGTTGCAGGCGCCGTTCATCGGCCTGCAGAACTACGTCGAGGCCGTCGTCTCGTCGACGCTGCTGCGCTCGATCGGCATCAGCGTCTCGTTCGCGGTGATCGCCGCCGTGGTCACCATGCCGATCGGTGTCGCCGCTGCCCTCGCCACTCAGAACAAGTTCCGCGGACGGGCCCTCGTTCGCTCGCTGTTCCTCATCCCTTACGTGCTTCCCGCCTTCGTGGTCGGGACGCTGTGGCGCACGATGCTGCAGCCGGGCGGCGTGGTCGACTCCGCCCTCGGGTCGGTGGGCGCGCATCCGGGACTCTTCCTGAACGGACCGCTCAGCTACTGGTCGCTCATCATCGTGCAGATCTGGACATCGTGGCCGTTCTTCTACCTGCTCGTGCTCGCAGGGCTGCAGTCGGTCGACCACGAGGTGCACGAGGCGGCGGCCATCGACGGCGCCACCTGGTGGATCAAGCTGCGTTACGTCATCCTGCCGTACCTGCGCGGACCGATCTTCCTGGCGCTGATCATCGCCTTCCTGCACAACATCAACGCGTTCACGCTGCCCTTCGTGCTGTTCGGCGTGCCCGCACCGCAAGACGTCGACGTGCTGCCGGTGCTGACCTACGTCACGAGCTTCCAGAGCTTCCGCTTCGGGCTGAGCGCAGCCATGGCGATCTGCTCGCTCATCCTCATCGCGATCCCGCTGTTCGTCTATCTGCGGGCCGTGAAACTCGACTCCGGCGACGAAGGGGAGAAACGATGACCACCGCTGCCACCACCGCCGCGATCGCCACGGCGACCGCCAAACGCAAGGCCAACGGAACCAGGCAGGGCGACATCACGAGGCTGCTGCCGCGCCCGCTGCTCGTGATCGTGATCACCGTGCTGCTCGTGATCGTGCTCGGTCCAGTGCTCTACATGCTGTTCTCCTCGGTCAACTCGGATGTGGCTGTCGCCAGCGGCGCCTTCCTGCCGACCGAGCTGCACTTCGACAACTACCTCAAGGTGTGGTCGACCGTCGATCTGGGCAACGGGCTGATGAACTCGGTGATCGTGTGCCTCGCGGTCGCCGTCGTGTGCGCCTTCCTCGCCGTGGCGACCGCCTACGTGCTCGTGCGCTACGAGTTCCGCGGCCGGCTGACGTTTCTGCGCGGGCTGCTCGGTCTGCAGTCCATCCCGGGCACGCTGATGCTGCTGCCCGTGTTCGTGCTGTTCTCGTCCGCGGCGAGCATCCTCGGAATCCAGATCATCGGAACGCGCGCGGCAGTGTTCATCACCTACCTCACCTTCGCGCTGCCGTTCTCGACCTGGGTCATGGTGACCTACCTGCGCGGCCTGCCGAAGGCGCTCGAAGAGGCGGCGCGCATCGACGGGGCGTCGTCGTGGCGCATCCTCACCCGCATCGTCGTACCACTGAGCTGGCCCGGCATCGTCGTCTCCGGCATCTTCGCCTTTCTGCTCGGCTGGAACGACGTGCTGTTCGCCTCGGTGCTGACCAACCCCGAGACCCGCACGGCGGCTGTCGCCCTGCAGGTGTTCGGGGCGACCCAAGAAGGCGGCGCGATCCCGCTCTACGGGCAGATGATGGCGGCGTCCCTCATCTGTGCCGTTCCCGTGGTCGTGCTGTACCTCGTATTCCAGCGCTACCTGATCGGTGGCCTGACATCTGGAGGAGTCAAGTGAGTGGCGTGACATGGACCCTGTCGGGGTTCGGAGACGAGATCGACGAAGACCCGACGGTGCAGACCGCCGTGCTGCAGGCGCTCGGCGCCCGGCACATCGAGGTGCGAAGTGCCTGGGGCACCAACATCGTCGACCTGTCGGCGGAGGAGCTCGATCGGCTGTCCGGAGTGTTCACCGAGCGGGGGATGGGCGTCTCGGCCATCGCTTCGCCGATCGGCAAGGTCGACGTCTCGCTGCCGGTCGAGCACGAGGTCGAGCGGCTGGGCCGGGCGATCGGGGCCGCGCACCGGCTGGGTACGCGGTACATCCGGCTGTTCTCGTTCTTCCGCGGTGACGGCGTGGCCGTGGAGAGCATCCGCGACGACGTGCTCGTGCGGATGCGGGCTCTCGCCGACGCGGCGGAGGCGGCGGACGTCGTGCTACTGCACGAGAACGAGAAGGACATCTACGGCGACACCCCCGAACGCTGCCTCGACGTGGTCGAGAGCGTGGGGAGCGACAACCTGCGGCTCGCCTGGGACAGCGCCAACTTCGTGCAGGTCGGCGTCGCGCATCCGTTCGACGACGGCTACGCCATGCTCCGACCACACCTCGAATACCTTCAGGTGAAGGATGCGCTCTCCGCGACCGCCGAGGTCACTCCCGCCGGCGAGGGCGACGGTCAGCTCGCCGAGACCCTCACCGCGCTGCGCGACGACGGCTACACCGGCTTCGCCTCGCTCGAACCCCACTTGACCGACGTCAACGCCCTCGGCGGATTCTCCGGACCGGAGGCCTTCGGCCGCGCCGGGCGAGCGTTCCGCCTGCTCACCGACCGGATCGGAGTCGACCTCGTATGAGCGACGCACTCAGCACACCCTCGACGGCCGCCCCGCTGTCCGTCGCCATCGTCGGGTGCGGCATCATCGGCCTGAACCACGCCAGAGCCATCGCACGGCTCAGCGCGCTGCGCATCACCGCGCTCGTGGATGCCGTTCCGGCGGCCGCGAGCGCGCTCGGCGATCAGATGGTCTCCGAACTCGGCACCGAGCGTCCCGCCGAATTCGAGAGCCTCCCCGAGGCTCTCGCGGGCGCTCCGATCGACGTCGTCGTCATCTGCACGCCCAGCGGGCTCCACGTGCAGCTCGCCGAGGAGGCGCTCGCCGCCGACAAGCACGTGGTGATCGAGAAGCCGCTCGACGTGTCGATGGATCGCGCGCGACGCATCCTCGACCTGTCCCGCGAAGCGGAGAAGCGCGGGCTGGTGGTGTCGGTCATCAGCCAGCACCGTTTCGATCCGTCGTCCGTGGTCGTCGCCGAGGCGGCGCACGGCGGGCGGTTCGGACGGATCACCAGCGGGATCGCCTCGGTCGCCTGGTGGCGCAGCCAGGACTACTACGACTCCGGGCAGTGGCGGGGCACCTGGGAGCTCGACGGCGGCGGCGCGGTGATGAACCAGGGCGTTCACACCGTCGATCTGCTTGTCTGGTTTCTCGGTCGCCCGGTCGAGATCTTCGCGCAGACCGCACTGCTCGCGCACGATCGGGTCGAGGTCGAGGACATCGCCGTCGCGACCGTGCGCTTCGAGTCGGGCGCGCTCGGTGTCATCCACGCGACGACCGCCGCGTACCCCGGACTGTCCGTGCGCCTGCACGTGCACGGCGACCGCGGCTCGGCCATCATCGACGACGACCAGCTCGAGTACTTCGGTGCGGCCGAGCCCGGGGCTTTCGACCCGCGCGGGGCATCCGTCGTCAACCGTGCCGCTGAGCTGGTTCCGGCCGGTGAGCTGCGCGGCGGCGATCGCGGTGCCGACCAGTTCATCGCCGGCCACCTGCGTCAGTACGAGGACATCGCCAAGGCGATCGCCACGGGCCGTGCCCCGGGCGTGCGGGTCGAAGACGCCTTCCTCTCGCTCGCCGTGGTGCGCGCGATCTACCTGTCGGCGACCCTCGGGCGCCCGATCGGGTTCGAGGAGGTCGTCTCCGGCGACCTCGACGGGGTGACCGTCACGACGGGTTCAGCGACCACGGCCGGTGCCCACGGCCAGGAAGGCACAAGACAGTGAAGTTCTCCGTTTTCACCGCATCCACCCCCGAATGGACCCCGGAGGAGGCCGCCGGCGAGCTGGCCGCGCAGGGCTGGGACGGCGTCGAGTGGCGCGTCACCGACCAGGCGCAGGCGACTCCGCCCGGGTTCTGGGCGGGCAACCGCGCCACCTGGCCGCTGGACGGTCTCGAGAACTCGCTCGCCGACATCGCTCGCATCACGCGGGACGCCGGCCTCGAGTTCTCAGGCATCGGCGGGTATGCGCGGTGCGACGACCACGCGAACGTCGACAGGATGCTCGCCGCCACAGCCGAACTCGGCGCACGGCAGGTGCGCGTCACCATGCCGCGTACAGACACCGGCGCCGACTACCGCGAGGTGTTCGCCGCGGCTCGCCGCGACGTGGCTCGGGCGGCCGCGAAGGCGGCCGAGCTCGGCGTGAAGGCGCTCATCGAACTGCACCACGAGACCATCACGCCGTCGGCATCCGCCGCGTTCCGTCTCGTCGACGGGCTCGACCCGGAGCACGTCGGTGTCATCCACGATCTCGGCAACCTCGTGATCGAGGGCCAGGAGCATCCGCTGTCGGCGTTCCAGCTGCTCGGCCCGTACCTCGCCCACGTCCACGTCAAGAACGTGCGCTGGGTGCCGGGCGATCCCGAGTCGGACGGAACGGTGCCCTGGCGTGCAGAGTGGGCGACACTCCGCGCCGGCCAAGCGGATGTGAGCGCGTACTTCACCGCGCTGCACGAGTTCGGCTACGACGGCTGGGTCACCTCGGAGGACTTCTCGACGGAACTGCCTCTTCGCGAGCGCACGACCGACAACCTGGCCTACCTGCGCCAGGTCGAGGCTCGCACCCGTGATCTCTCGGCGGCGGCACGGTGACACCTCCTCGGCGCACGGTGCGGCATCCGGTTCGCATCGTTCATCTCGGGCTCGGGGCCTTTCACCGCGCGCATCAAGCGTGGTACACCCAGCGCGCGAACGAGACGGCGACGGGAGACGACGCCTGGGGGATCGCCGCGTTCACCGGCCGAAGCCCCGAGGCGGCACGGGTGCTGGCTGCACAAGACGCTGTCTACACTGTGATCGTGCGAGGGCAGGGCGGCGACAGCGCCGAGACGATCGAAAGCCTGAGCTCGGTCACCGACGGCGCAGACGCGGATCGGTGGCGCTCCGCGGTCGCAGACCCCCAGGTCGGCGTGCTGACACTGACCGTCACCGAGGCGGGATACCGCCCGCCGGCCGCCGACCTCGCCGCCGATCGCGACGCGCTGCGTGCGGGGGAGCCGGCACTCACGGCGCCCGGTCGCCTGGTCGACGGGCTCCGCGCCCGCCGAACTGCTGCCGCCGGAGGCCTCGCCGTCGTGAGCTGCGACAACCTGCCCGACAACGGGCGGGTCACGCACGACGCCGTCATCGAGCTCGCCGTCGCCGTCGACCCCGACCTGGCCGGCTGGATCGAGACTGAGGTGTCTTTCGTGTCGACGATGGTCGACCGCATCACCCCGGCGACGACCGCTGCGGACATAGCGGTGGCGCGAACTCTCACGGGTGCCGACGACGCGGCGCCCGTCGTGACGGAACCGTTCACCGAATGGGTGCTCAGCGGTGCCTTCCCTGCCGGGCGTCCGGCCTGGGAGGCGGGAGGCGCCCGGTTCGTCGACGATGTCGAACCGTTCGAGCGTCGCAAGCTCTGGCTGCTCAACGCCGGGCATTCGCTCCTCGCCTATTTGGGGTTGCTGCGCGGTCGAACGACGATCGCCGAGACGATGTCCGACCCGGTCTGCGTCGCCGCACTCGAAAAGCTCTGGGCGGAGGCACGAACGGAACTGCCGTTCGACGATTCCCAAGTGGATGCCGCACTCGTCGCCCTGAGGGAGCGCTTCACGAACGCGCGCATCGAGCACCGGCTCACGCAGATCGCGGCGGACGGCTCGCAGAAGCTGGGGCCGCGCATCCTCGACCCCGTTCGTTCGCGGCTCGCCGCCGGGCGCGCGATCGGAGCAGGCGAGGCCACGGCCATCGCCGCGTGGATCCTGCACGTGTTGAGCGGCTCGTTCCGCGACGCGGGCGCCGTCGAGCTCGCCGAGCGGCTGCGCGCCCTCGACGGCGACGATGGCACACCTTCGCACGACACTGGCACGGGCACGGCCGCGCTCGTCGTCGAGACTCTGCGCACGCTCGCCCCCGACCTGGCCGACGACGACGCTGTCGTTCGGCCCATCGACCACCAACTCGGCGCGCTGCGCGCCACCACCGAGCCGCACGCCGATGAGCGCGTGGCGGCCGGAGAACCATCACGAGGAGCCAACTGACATGCGAATCACCTCTGCCGACGTTCTCGTCTCCAGCCCGGGGCGCAACTTCGTCACGCTGCGCATCACCACCGACGACGGTTTCGTCGGCCTCGGTGACGCCACGCTCAACGGGCGGGAGCTCGCCGTGGCCGCCTACCTCAGCGAGCACATCGTGCCGCTGCTGATCGGCCGCGACGCGCACCAGATCGAAGACACCTGGCAGTACCTCTATCGCGGCGCGTACTGGCGACGCGGGCCGGTGACCATGGCGTCGATCGCGGCGGTCGACACCGCGCTCTGGGACATCAAGGCGAAGGTGGCCGGCCTGCCCCTCTACCAGCTTCTGGGCGGCCGCAGCCGCCGCGGCTGCCTCGTCTACGGTCACGCCTCCGGGGCCGAGCTGCCCGAACTGTTCGACTCCATCCGTGACCACCAGGAGCAGGGGTTCAAGGCCATCCGGGTGCAGACCGGCATCCCCGGGCTCGGATCGGTCTACGGCGTCGCCTCCTCGGCCAACGCGGCCGCGGGCGCCGGCGGAACCACCTCCCGCTACGACCACGAGCCGGCCCGCCGCAGCGCCGTTCCGGTGGAGGAGGAGTGGGACACCCGCGCCTACCTGCGTCACGCTCCCGCCGTGTTCGAGGCTGTCCGCAACGAGTTCGGCCCCGAGCTGCCGCTGCTCCACGACGCGCATCACCGGCTCACGCCCATCCAGGCCGCCAAGCTCGGCAAGTCGCTCGAACCGTACGACCTGTTCTGGCTCGAGGATGTGACCCCCGCCGAGAACCAGGCGGCGTTGCGTCGAGTGCGCGAGCACACCACCACCCCGCTAGCCATCGGCGAGGTGTTCAACACCATCTGGGATTACCGCGAGCTGTTCGAGGAGCAGCTCATCGACTACGTGCGCAGCCCTGTCACGCACGCGGGCGGCATCACCGGCCTGCGCCGCATCTTCGACTACGCGGCGGTCTACCAGATCAAGTCGGGTGTGCACGGGCCGACGGACGTCTCTCCGGTCGGTCTCGCCGCGGCCATCCATCTCGGCATCGCCATCCCCAACTTCGGCATCCAGGAGTACATGCGCCACAGCGCTGACACCCACGAAGTGTTCCGCACCAGCTACGCGTTCGAAGACGGGATGCTCATCCCCAGCGAAGCCCCCGGGCTCGGCGTCGACTACGACGAGCTGGTGGCACAGTCCTTTCCCTACCAGGCGGCATACTTGCCAGTGAACCGTCTGCTCGACGGATCGATGCACGACTGGTGACGAACGAGGTGCGGCCTGTGTGGTCGCGGAGGAAGGCGGCTGGGTGAACGAGCATCCACTCGTGGTGGTGATGGGCGTCTCGGGTTCGGGCAAATCCACGGTCGGCGCCGTGCTGGCCGACCGCCTCGGTGTGCCGTTCGTCGACGGCGACGCCTTGCATCCGCCCGCCAACGTGGCGAAGATGGCCTCCGGCATCCCGCTCGACGACTCCGACCGCTGGCCGTGGCTGGCCGCCGTCGGCCGCACGCTGGCCGACGCCGCCGGCACCGGGATGGTCGTGGCCTGTTCCGCACTTCGTCGCGCCTACCGCGGGGCGATTCTGGCGGAGGCTCCGGATGCAGTCTTCGTCGAACTCGACGGCAGTCTCGACCTCGTCGGCGAACGCATCGGATCGCGTCGCGGCCACTTCATGCCTCCCACGCTTCTCGACTCGCAACTCGCCCTGCTGGAGCCGCTCGCTGCCGATGAGCCGGGCATCCGGGTCTCGATCGCCGGCACGCCCCACGAGATCGCCGAGGCCGCCATTGACGGTCTCGGTCTTTAGCCGGGCCGTCACCCGCCGGGCGTGGCTCCGGGGTCGGGGTGTTGCGTCGCTGCTCCTGGACGCGGCGGGCGTCCTCGCCCCTGACTTCAGCCCAGTTGCCTTCGTTGCAGGGGCCTTCGCCGATGATCTCGTCTCGGTCGCCGTCGAGGCTGAGGTAGATCGTGGTGCCGTTTGGTGCGGTGCCGGTGACGAGCAAAGGTCGGGGCGGTAGGTGGCGGTTTCGATCTCGTACCCTTGTGCTGTCCAGTGGTCGACGGCGGTATTGCTTGCTGCGCTGTAGTCGACGATGGGCTCCACGCGGGTGCGCCCGTATCGATAGTAGAAGCCACTCTCGGCCGGCACGTCGCAGCCTTCCGCAATGGGACTATCGTGATTCGTCCACGTGCCACCGAGCGCACCCTGGATGGCGTCCAGTTGTTCTTTTAGGTCAGTTCGGGCTCCTGCGGGTGTCTGTGCTGCATGGTTGTGGTGTCCTTCGGTGAGATGACGGAGGCAACATCACTGCACCCCGACAGCAAGGTCAAAACGAGAATGAAGGCGACGCTGCGGCTGATAATCGGCCGGTCCGACCGGTGGCATGCCCAGCTCACGGGAGGACCTCCGCGTAGTCGCCCTGGATGATCAACCGCAGGTTGAAAAGACTCTCGGTGTTCAGTCCGAAGTACTTTCGCGCGTCGTCCTTTTCGCTGCCTTCGATGGTGTCATGTCCGTCGACCGGACTCAGGTGCAACCCGGTCGGCCCTCGTGCAAGTTTCGTGCGTCGATCACAGAGGGAATTTGCGCGCATCTATTCGCCCGGCGTCGGTTCGGGGGACTGGTATTGCGCCGCTGCTCCTTGACGCGGCGGAGGTCGTCCATGCTGACGTCATCCCAGTTCCCTTCGTTGCAGGGGCCTTCGGCGCCGATTCTGTTTCGGTTGTCTTCGAGGGTCAGGTAGATGGTGGTGCCGTTGGGTGCGATGCCGGTGACGAGGCGGTGGGTGGGTCGGTAGGCGACTGATCGGACCTCGTAGCCCCGCACCTCCCAATAAGCGACCGCGGCTGCACCTGCTGCGTCGTAGTCGGCGATGGGCTCGCGTCGAAACCGTGCGCCACGGTAGTAGAAGCCGCTTTCGGAGGCCGCTGCGCAGCCTTCGGCGATGGGGCTGTCGTAGTTGTCCCATTCCCCGCCGAGCAGCTCTTGTATCGCGTCGACTTGCTTCTTGTAGTCGGCGCGCGCTTCTGCCGGTGTCATGTGTTGCATGGTGGTGTCCTTCGGAGAAGTGGCGGAGGGGAGTTCGCTGCACCCGGATACGGTCGCGAGAATCAGGACTGTGTTGATGACGCCGAAGAGCGCCGACCGTACCCGGCGAGAATCGGCGTCGGAGCCTTGGAGTCGGATCATTGGGTGACCCGCTGATAGTCGCCGGCCATGATCCCAAGGATGTTCGCGATGCTCTCCGTGTTCGGGCCGAAATACTTGTACTTGTCGTCATCTTCACTTCCCCCGATGGCGTCGTGGCCATCAACCGCGTCGAGTTTGCGGCCATCTGGAAGAGCTTCTCCGTCGGAACCGAATATCCGTGCCCCCCAGGCCCGATCCGTCGGGTCTTTTCGGCGGCTCACCCACTGCCCGACGGGAGCAACCCAGTCCGCTGGAGCACGCGTTGCGTACACCCGAGAGGGATCGACGTGCATCGATGAGACGGTGATGCTGCGCGGGATGCCGGCCGATGCTACAAACACGACCGCGTCCACGTGTCGGTCTGCGTCGCGAAGCGCGAGGGAGACGACGACAGTTCCGTAAGAATGGCCGATGACGTTCAATCGGCTGTCGAGATTGCTGTGCGTGCGGGTTGCGTTGTATCCATCCAGCATGCCGCCAAGTCGATCGGCCCCCACCTGCGCGCGCTCTTCTGCCGGCACTTCGAGAGCTCCCGGGCTGCGATAGTCCAAGAAAAGTACAAGGGCTTTGTCTGGGTCGCTTTCTTGAAGATTTGATGTCAGCCGAAGGTAGTCCTCACCCTGCGCAAGACTTGAGTTCATGCCTGGGACAAACCAAGTGGCGTTCGTCGCTTTGTCTAGATCGCCCAGGGATATAGCTGCGAGCGGCTGCCCATGCGGAGTCGAGTCCAAGCTGATCAAAAACTGAGGCGGGTGCTTTTCGCGCCCTTTTTCTTCCCCAAATTCCTTAAGTAGGAGATCGAGCGCTGATAGCCGCTCGCGCAGGAACACGTCGAGTGGGCTGGAGTTGACCGCGGCGAGCGTCTCGGAGCGGAGCGCCTCCAGCCGTGAGACGTTCGCCGTGTCGCGGTCGGTGTACGGGATGCCCTCGAGGTTTCCGACGACCTCGGGAGAGACGCGGATGAGGTGGCGCTTGGTCGCCTCGGAGAGACGTGACCACATCTCTGCCAGCTGGTCCGGCTTCAGTGAGGCGAGCTGGGCGATCAGCAGGCTCGCATCCTTGTCGCCGAGGGACGCGGCGTGCGCCGTGAATCCCGACATCGACCAGTCGGAAGGCGCCAGCCCCGCCACGCCGAACGGCGCGGCCCGCCCCGTGGCGATCGCCGCGTAGACCTTGGCAGCCGTGTGAGCGTCGAGGCTGCGGCGTTCGTCGGCCAGGTCGGCGAGACGTTGACGGCGGTACGGTTCGTCGGCGGCGCTCGCTGGGTCGGCGAGGAGACGGCGCTCCCGGTCGGCGATCGACCCCAGTGCGTCGGCGTAGGCGAGCCACACGGAGGCGACTTCGTCGGCCGAGTTCGCGCTGCGAGCGACCATGGCGGCGTCGGCTTTGCAGCTCGATGCCCAGGCTGCGCTGTCACTGCCGTTCCACACGCCGGCGAGCCGGTCGGGCGCTCGGTGCAGCGTGTTGGTCAGCATCCGCAACTGCTCGGCGCCCTGCCGGTAGGTCAAAGCCACGCGTCTGATCGACTCCGCGTCGCCGGCGCCGGGATGCGTCTGCGTCCATTGGCTCATGACGCCACAGCACCCGTGCGCGGCGAGGCGAGAGTGCCGGCCGAGTATGCAAGAGCGTGCTCGAACTGTTCCCAGGATGTCGCGGCCATGCGCGCGTTTCCGGCGGCCGCGTGCACGGTGGTGACGACCCAGTCGAGTTCGCGTGCCCACCACGACGCGGCGGCGCTCGCCGCCTCCGCCATCGTGGCGCTCCCACAGTCGGAGATCGCGGTGCCGTTCGAGCGGATACTCGACGCGGCGCCGTCGAGCCCGGCCGCCGACTCTCGAACAGCCCGCGTGTCGACCCTCTTCATGGCACTCCAAATACTAGATGCCATGAGCCTAGATGTAAGCGACATCCGCTGTCCAGAGGCACGGAAGCGTCGGTGAACAAGACCGGCGAGCATCCGGTAGACTGGCTCACTGAACTTCGGCGAGGGATGCGCGAGCATCCGTTATCGACGCGGTGATGCGGGGCTTCGCAGTCTTTCCTCACACGTCATTCATCAGAACGATGCGTTCGAGTCGACACAACAAACAGACACTGCGAGCACTGCTCGCCCGACAGCCGGCATAGCCGGCGAGGAGACACCCATGGCTGACGATTCCAACAAGGTCGTCGCGGAGACCCGCGACAGCTTCGGCAAGGGCGCTGCGCGCAAGATCCGCGCCGCCGGCAAGATCCCCGCGGTCATCTACGGCCACGGCACCGACCCGGTGCACGTGACCCTTCCCGCTCACCAGGTCGGCCTCATCCTGCGCAAGGCGAACGCCGTGCTCGAGCTCGACATCGCGGGCAAGAGCCAGCTGACCCTGGTCAAGGATGTTCAGAAGGACCCGGTGCTGCAGATCATCGAGCACCTCGACCTCATCGTCATCAAGAGCGGCGAGAAGGTCTCCGTCGAGGTTCCGGTTCACGTTCAGGGCGACACCTACCCGGGCACCATCGCGGTGCTCGAGGTCAACACCCTCCGTCTCGAGGTCGAGGCCACCCACATCCCCGAGAACATCGTGCTCGATGTCGAGGGCGCCGAAGAGGGCCGCCAGTTCCACGCCAAGGACTTCACACTGCCCAAGGGCGCCGCCCTGGCAGAAGACGAGGACCTGCTCATCCTCAACGTCATGATCCCGGCTGCCGCACGCGGCGAAGACGAGGAGTCCGCTGAGACCGAGGCCGCCGAAGGCGCCGAGGCCGAGGCTGCCGAGTAACGACTCGATGGACTCTGCTCGACAGACGGAGCATCCCTGGCTCGTAGTCGGGCTCGGTAACCCCGGGCCCGGCTACGCCGCCACGCGTCACAATGTGGGACAGATGGTGCTGGATGAGCTCGCCTCTCGCGGCCGTCTGACCTTCAAGACCCACAAGACGAACGCGACCGTGGCCGAGGGGCGGCTCACTCCCGGCGGCGAGCGGTTCGTGCTGGCCAAGCCGAACACGTTCATGAACGTCTCCGGTGGACCGGTCGCCCAGCTGCTGAGGTTCTACTCTCTCGACGCTTCGCGTCTGATCGTCGTGCAAGACGAGCTCGACATCCCGTTCGACACCCTGAAGCTCAAATTCGGGGGTGGCCACGGCGGCCACAACGGCGTGCGCGACATCATGTCGGCGATAAGCACGGGTGACTTCACCCGCGTGCGCGTTGGCGTTGGCCGTCCGCCCGGCTCGCAGGCAGCAGCCGACCATGTTCTCAAAGGCTTCAGCGCCGAAGAACGCAAAACGCTCCCCATCCTCGTCTCCGACGCAGCGGATGCGGTCGAGCAGATCGCGAACGACGGCCTCACCGCCGCACAGCTCCGGTTTCACACAGCACGCTGAGCGCTCGAGAACAGAGCAGCAGACACCCTGTGCGAGCACAGGTCGCCGGGGTACTTTTCGGGTATGGAGCTTTTCACGCGTGAGTGGGGCGAGGGCGACCGCCACGCAGTGCTCGTGCACGGCGTCATGTCCGACTCCCGCAACTGGCGACGCGTCGGCCCGGTGCTGGCCGATCACGGCTACCACGTCATCGCGGTCGATCTGCGCGGCCACGGCCGCAGCCCCCGCGCGGAGGAGTACTCGGCCGAGCTCATGGCCGAAGACATCGTCGAGACGGTGCCGGCGAATCCGGAACTCGTCATGGGGCATTCGCTCGGCGGGCTGACCGTGAGTCTCGCGGTCGAGCGGCTCCGACCCGAGCGCGTGGTCTATGTCGATCCGGCGTTCTCGTGCCCGGCGACCGACTGGTTCCAGCGGATGCTCGCGCCCGCGTTCCTGAGAACGCTCGCGCGCCAATCCGCCTCGCGGATCGCCCGCCGCAATCCGCGCTGGGACCCGGCCGACGTCGCGATCGAGGTCGAGTCGTTCCGGGTCTTCGACCGCGCGGCCATCCCGGCTGTGCTCGCTCCCAGCGTGATGAGGGCGCCCGAGCTGATGATGGCGCCGTCGCTCGTGATGCTCGCCGACGACTCCCGCCTGGTCAAACCCCGAGTGGCCGAACGTCTGCGCGGGGCAGGCTTCGAGGTGCGAGTGGTTGCGGGTTCGGGGCACGTCATCAACAGAGACGATCACGAGGGCTTCATGCGGGCGCTGGAGGGCTGGATCTGACCTCTCGCCGCTCTGATGACTATCAGGACCTAGACACCGGCATAGCCTGTCGTTAGTATCTCGAATGTCTGTGGGGAGCGTTTGAAGAAGTGCTCCCTGTCACGTGGTCGCGTGGAACCCGGACGCTCGCGGACCACCCTGTCGCCTCGTCGACAGACCGTACCGCAATGTAGAGTACCGATCGCCCTCGCTCGGCTGTTCCCCGACTGGCACAGCTCGGCGTGGTCGAGAATCCAGGCTTCGACATGCTCACAGCCGCGTCCGCCACCGTTCCCGGCAACCCGTCCCAGCCCCCGCCCCGGGCACGGAACCGGCGGCGATGGGGTCGCGCCCAGCTCTCCTGGGTGCTCGCGACACTGCTTGCTTTCTCCGGACTCGGCGCTCTGGTCGGCCCTCGGGCTTCGGCCGACGTTCTGGACAACGGGTACACACACACCTTCTTCGTGGACGACGCGCGCGATGTCGCGGATGCCTCGCCGGGGGATGGGCAGTGCGGCACGCGGTTCACGATCGGCACGCCGGCGGCCCCGTCCTGCACGCTGTACGCCGCCATCCAGGAGGCGAACGCGCGTCCAGCAGGGGAAGCGGTGCTCATCGCCGTCGCCCCCTCGATTCGTCTGGTCGACGGAACTTTCGCCTCGTCCGCACTGATCCAACTCAACTGGAACACCACCAACAACCCGACCCCGCAGGTCGCGAACATGTCGACGAACATGACCGCGAACGCCGGTATCGCCAGCACGATCGACGCCGACACGCAATCGCGGTACTGGGTGCAGCACGACAACGTCACTCTCGACTTCCAAGGTCGTCTGGGCTGGTCGCTGATCGCCGACAGCAGTCCGAACGTGCTGCTGTTCACTGGGCAGAACCAGTCGATGCGCAATTTCACCACGCTGACCAGTGCTGAAGGCGGCATCTACGTCGGCGCGACCGCCGTGAACTTCTCGCTCGTCAACGGGCTGGTCGCCAACCCGGCCTCGACGCCCGCGACCAGCCTCGACTACGCGATCGAGCGCGGCGTCGTGGTCGTGGAAGGCGCGGCCAACACCTCCATCACCAATGTCCGTTTTCAGCGCGCATACTGGGACGCCGTGCTTCTCGCACCGGCGAGCAACAGCTCACTCGTCATCGACGGCCTGACGATCGACCGGAGTTCCTGGGACCAACCCGTCAACGGCGGCGGATACGACCCGGTCTACAACTACTTCGTGCGCAACTGGAGTTCGGCGGTCTCGGGCACCGACATCTCGATCACCAACAACTCGGTGCGCGCGTGGGGAGCCGATGGCGGCAACAGCGACGTCATCTCGCTGTCTGGGGGCACCTGGAACGATCTCGAGGTCCGGGGCAACACCTTCACGGCGACGGTCAACCAGGCCGTGAACCCGATCGCGCTCGCCGGGATCGGACAGACCAACGCTGTCGTCAGGGACAACACGTTCATACACGTGACGGGAACCCGCGGGAGCACCGTCGACTACGCCTGGGTTCGCAGCTCCGGTTCGACCAACGGGGTCCAGGTGTTCGACAACCGGTTCGTCGGTGGCGGCAACCGGGTGAACGTCGCCAATCAGGCGTCAACGACCTCGACGTCGACGCTGCCGATCTTCCGCAACACGATGACAGGCGTCGCGTCCACGACCACAGCGGCCAACGAGAACGTCGTGGGCACGACCAACAACATCTACAACTCCGGCAACGCCACCATCCGCACGGCCTATCCGCTCCTGGCCACCGTCGTCGACGACCCGCCTCAGAGCTGTCGCATCGACATTGAGGTGTCCCCGCCATCCACAACGGGGGGAACTGCGATCCCGACCGACGCGGTGCTGGTCGACGCCTATCTCGGCCGAACGGCGGCTCTCGGCGGCGACGGTGCCGGGCTCGAGCAGTACCTGGGGCGTATCGTCACCACCCAATCCGCCCTGCCCGCCACCTTCAGCCTCCCGTACACGGGCGCCGGGGACGGACAGGTCGTGCGGCTCCAGACCACAGAAGCGGCCACCGGACGTACCTCGCAATACTCTCGAACCGTCGCCGCGACCGGGACGGACACCTGTGCGCCGCAATCGTGGGTGAAGCAGGGCGGTTGGTTCAACGACAACGGTGTGGTCTCCGCCACGCAGGACGACCCGACCTCGTTCCGCGACGTCAGCTTCCAGCTGCGCACCTCGGAGCCGCTCGGAGCGGACGGGCTCGACGCAGGCGACATCGTCTTCAGCGGCACGGCCCCCGGCCAGCAGGTGGTCTCGCTGACGAAGCTGACCGACACGACCTGGGATCTGGTGGCCAAGGCCAACGGAACAGGGACCATCGTGCCCTCTATCGGCGCGGGAGCCATCTCCGACGTCGCCGGAAACCCGAGCATCGCACCATCGAACAGCACCGTGGCTCCCATCGACTTCGCCGGCTACACGGACGCGGCTCAGACGACCGGCGTCGCCGGCGCGGATGTCGACGACTCGGTGCTGTACAACTCCCCGCTCGCCGTCACCGCGCCCGATCCGCTCCAACTGGCGCTCGCCGAGCCGGGGTCGGACACCAGCACGTTCACGGTCTCCAACATCACCGTGGACGCCGACGGCCGGGTGACCAAAGCGCCGTCCTCACCCGTCGTCCTCACTCAACAATGGAGCGACCTCGTGCCGGACCCGGCTCTGCCGACTCCGACGCCGCCCCCGACGGCTGACAGCATCGCGCGTGCACTCCCGACGCACACGAACATCAGCGACACCCAGCCCACGATGGACACCATCGACCGTTCGGTGGACGTTCCGGTGCAGGCCATCGACAATCACGTCGTGGACGGCACGCGCCAGGCCACCCTCACACTCGCCGTCTCGTCCGACGACCCCGAGTTCGACGGGCTGCTCCTGAACCCCGTGTCCGTCAGCGTGAGCGACGACGATCAGCCTGTTGCGGCCTCCTCTTCGCTTGCCGTGACCGCCGACGACGCGCTCGCCGACGGCGCCGGGATGAACACCGTGACGGCGACGGTGCACAACGCCGCCGACCAGGCGGTCTCGAACGCCGCGGTCGACCTCGACGTGCCGGAGGGGACCACCTGGGTGGGGCCGGACGGCGCGCCGGGCACAGCGGACGACCTGCCCGGCGGCGCGGGAGTGATCGCGCGCATCCTCACCGACGGCGCGGGCCTGGCGAGCCTCGGCCTGGTCAGCGTCGTGGTGGGTTCTCACCCGGTCTCCGCGCGAGTGAACGACACCGAGGTGATACCCGGATCGCCGCAGAGTGTGACCTTCCTCAGAGTGGCGGTCGATCCGGCCGCTCCGGGCACCGGCTTCACGGTCTCCACCGGTGACGTGACGGCCGATGGCAGCGCCGCCCACACCATCACTGTGACATTGCAAGACGTGAACGGCGGGCCGGCGACCGGGTGGGAGGGCGACCTGTCGGCCGCTGCGTCGCCGGCCGACGGCGTGACGATCGGCTTGTTCGTGCCCACAGCGAACCCCGGTGAATACACGGCGGCGATCACGTCGACGGTCGCCGGAGTGAAGGCCGTCACCGTCTCGGTGGCCGACGGCGCGGCGAGCGAGCCGCTGTCCGTGCTCACCGGCGGAAACGCGAGCGCGTCCTTCGTCGCCGGTCCTCCCGCAGTCGGGCCAGGGTTGTCATCGGTCTCCATCGACGACAGCAGCGACCGACCGGCCGACGGGATCGCGTTCCACCGCATCACGGCCGTCCTTGCGGACGCCGAGGGCAACCCTGTCGTCGGCGCTGCAGCCAGACTCCAGTCAGCGGTGACCGACAACGCGGATGCCGCGGTGACCGTCACGACTTTCAGCGAGACGACGACCCCGGGCACGTACCAGGCTCTCGTCCGCTCGACCGAAGCCGGGGGTCAGCAGGTCACGGTGACCGTGGATGCCAGCACGGAACTCGGTACGGTGACGGCCAACTTCGCGGCGGGCCCGGTCGATCTGGGCAACGGCGACAGCGTATACAGCGTCTCCGCCGGCGACCAACCGGTAGGGGCCGGGCAGCACACCGTCACCGTCACACTCGCAGACGCCAACGGCAACCCGGTATCGGCACAGGCCGCGGCGCTGAGCGCAACGACATCCGGAACGCTCGGAAGCGGAACGATCACCGGCTTCGTCGAGACGGCGACGCCCGGAACGTACACCGCCACCGTGACGTCCACTTCTGCGGGGACCAAGCCGATCGACGTCCGTCTCGCCGGAGCCGCCGTGACCGTCTCCGGCAACGGATCCGCGACCTTTGTGGCTTCGCAGGTCGATCTGGGTGACACCGACTCACGATTCAGCGTCTCCGAGGGCGACGTCACCGTCGGCGATGGGCAGCACGGCGTGACGGTGCGCCTCGCCGACCAGTACGGCAACCCCGTCTCCGGGCAGGCCGCGCAGCTGGCGGCGGCCACCGGCGACGACCTGGGAAGCGGGGCGATCAGCTCGTTCACGGAGACCGGCACCGGCGGCACCTATCTGGCCACCGTCACCTCCACCGTCTCCGGCGGCAAGACCATCGCGGTCACCTTCGCGGGCGATCCGGTGACGCTCGACGGCAACGACGTCGCGAACTTCCAGCCGGGCAGCGTCGAGGTGGACAACATCGGTACGCGCTACACGGTCAGCACCGGCGACCAGGTGGTCGGGACGGGAACACACACCATCACCGTCACGCTCAGTGACGCGAACGGCAATCCCGTCTCCGGCCAGGCCGACGGCATCGAGTCGACGACCACAGCCGATCTCGGCACCGGCGCGATCAGCGGCTACACCGAATCCGCGACACCGGGAACGTACACGGCGACCATCACCTCCACTGTTGCCGGAGGCAAGGCGATCACGACGGTCTTCGGCGCGGACCGTCTGACGGTGCTCCTCGACGGCAACGACACCGCGAACTTCGTGCCGGCAGAGGTCGATCTCGTCAACGGCGCCAGCGGTTTCTTCGTCTCGCCCGGCAGCCGACCGGTCGGCACCGGGCAGCACATCGTGACGACGCGTCTGGTCGACCAGTTCGACAACCCGGTCTCGGGGCGCGCCGGCGATCTGGAAGCAAGCACGACGGATGGTCTCGGCTCGGGATCCGTCTCCGCCTTCGCCGAGACGCAGCCGGGCACGTACCAGGCCACGGTGACCTCCACTGTTTCCGGACCGAAGACGATGGTGGTGGCGCTCGGCGGCAGTCCCGTCGCCCTCGACGGCAACGGTGTCGCGACGTTCGCCGCCGCCGGTGTCGATCTCGCGGCCGCTGGAAGCGCGTACTCGGTCTCCGGCGGCGGCGCATCGGTCTCAGGCGGTTCCCATGCGGTGACGGTCACGCTGACCGACGCCTTCGGCAACCCGGTCGCCGCACAGGCCTCCTCGCTCGCGGCCACGACCGCCGACCCGCTCGGATCGGGCTCGATCGGCCCGTTCGTCGAAGGTCCGCCCGGAACCTATGTCGCAACGATCACATCCTCGGTCGCGGGAGGCAAGTCGATCGCCGTGACGCTGGGGGGAGTCGCGGTGACCCTGGACGGAAACGGCGTCGCGACCTTCATCGCGGGCGGTGTGGATGTGGGCAACGCCGGAACCAGGTACAGCGTGTCGGTCGGTGACCAGCCGGTAGGCACGGGCTCGCACACTGTCACGGTGACACTCTCCGACGCCGACGGCAATCCGGTCTCCGGAGAGTCGGCCGGGCTCGCAGCGAGCGCGAGCGGCCTCGGCGCCGGCACCGTCTCGACCTTCACCGAGACGGGGACGGCAGGCACATACCAGGCGACGATCACATCGACACTGGCCGGAAGCAAGGCCGTCACGGCGACTTTCGGCGCCTCGTCGCTGGTGCTGGACGGCAACGGCGCCGCTGTCTTCGTGGCCGGCGTCGTCGATCCGACGGCCACGGGCAGCGGCTATGCCGTGTCCGGCGGGGAGGCGAGTGTCTCGGGTGGAGCCCACACCGTCACGGTGACGCTCGCCGACCAGTACGGCAACGCGGTCGGCGGACAGAGTGCGCCGCTCGCGGCAGCGACATCGGCCGCCCTCGGAACCGGTTCCATCACCGCGTTCGCCGAGACGGCGACCGCAGGCACCTACACGGCGACCGTGACCTCCAGCATCGCCGGCGACAAGCCGATCACGGTGGACTTCGCCACCACTGCGCTCACGCTGCGCGGCAACGGAACGGCAGCCTTCATCGCAGGTGGTGTGGATGCGGGGAACGCCGGCACCGCGTTCTCGGTCTCCTCCGGCGACCAGATCGTGGGCACGGGCATGCACACCGTGACGGTGACGCTCGCCGACGCGACCGGCAACTGGGTGCCCGGCCAAGCCGTCGGACTCAGCGCCGCGAGCATCCAGGATCTCGGATCGGGAACCGTGTCCGGTTTCACCGAGACCTCCACACCCGGCACCTATACCGCCACCGTCAGCTCCACCTCGGCCGGCGCCAAGACGATGACCGTGGACTTCGCCGGTTCTGCCGTGACCGCGAACGGCAACGATGTCGCCGCTTTCGTCGCCGGCGACATCGACCTGACCGACGCCTCCACCGGATACTCGGTCAGCACCGGCGCGCAAAGCGTCGACGGCGGCAGCCATCAGGTACTCGTCTACTTGGCCGACTCCTTCGGCAACCCCGTCTCCGGGTTGGCCGCCGACCTGGCGGCCGCCACGGGCGACGACCTCGGCACGGGCTCGATCACCGGTTTCGTGGAGACATCCACCCTCGGAACGTATTCGGCTACGATCACCTCCAGTGTGTCGGGCGACAAGAACATCACGGCCTCGTACGCCGGCACGGCGCTCACGGCCATCGGCAACACCGTCGCAGGCTTCACAGCAGGCGATGTCGACCTGGGCGCATCCGGGACGCACTACACCGTCTCCACCGGCGACCAGCCGGTGAGCGCGGGCAGCCACACCGTGACGGTGACCCTGACGGATGCGGCGGGCAACCCGGTCACCGAACAGGAGACTCTGCTCACCGCCACCACCGCCGACGACCTGGGGTCCGGTGCGATCAGCCCGTTCACAGAGACGGCGATCGGCACCTACACCGCGACCGTCACGTCCACGATCGCCGGTGACAAGGCCATCACGGTCGACTACGGCGAAGGAACCGGGCTCGCGGTCAGCCTGGAAGGCAATGGGACGGCGACGTTCGTCGCCGGTCAGGTCGACCTGGGCGACGCTGGAAGCGCTTTCTCCGTCTCCATCG
Organism: Leifsonia sp. NPDC058292; assembly: GCF_042880955.1. Lineage (NCBI taxonomy): Bacteria > Bacillati > Actinomycetota > Actinomycetes > Micrococcales > Microbacteriaceae > Leifsonia > Leifsonia sp. NPDC058292. Next base: position 16,820 of record NZ_JBHVYL010000023.1, on the reverse strand, counting down.
GCGAGGCCGTGGTCGTCTCCGGCAACCACATGGTGACAGCGACTCTGGCCGACCAGTTCGGCAATCCGGTCACCGGCCAGGCCGGCTCGCTGGCCGCCACCACCGGCGACGATCTCGGCACTGGAGCCATCGCAGCCTTCACCGAGAGTGCGACTCCGGGCACGTATACGGCGGCCGTCACCTCCAGCATCGCCGGCGCGAAGACGATCGCGGTCACCTTCGGGGGCTCGACGGTGACCGCGGACGGCAACACGACAGCGACGTTCATCGCCGGCGACGTCGATACCGGCGACGCGGGCACGGGATTCGCGGTGAGCACCGGGGATCAGCCGGTCGGCACGGGAACCCACACCGTGACCGTCACCTTGGCCGACTCCTCAGGCAACCCCGTGGCGGGGCGAGCATCCGATCTCTCCGCAAGCACGGCCGATCCGCTCGGCACAGGTTCCCTCTCCGCGTTCACCGAGAGCGGGACGCCCGGAACCTATACGGCGAGCGTCACCTCCACCACATCCGGAGCGAAGACCATCGCAGTGAGCGTCGGCGGTTCCGCGATCACACCGAGCGGGAACGTGGTGGCGGCGTTCGCCGCCGGCGGCGTCGATCTCGGCGACCCGGCCAGCTCATACACCGTGAGCACCGGCGACCAGCCCGTGGGCACCGGTCTGCACTCGGTCACGGTGACGCTGGCCGACCGGTTCGGCAATCCCGTGCCCGACCAAGCAGCCGACATGGCGGCGACCGCGGCCGGCGACCTCGGCACCGGCGCGGTGTCCGGGTTCAGCGAGTCAGGAACGCCGGGCACCTATGTCGCCACCGTCTCCTCGAGCATCGCCGGCGGCAAAGCGATCACCGTGACACTCAGTGGTGCTGATGTCACGCTCAGCGGAAACGGAACGGCGAGCTTCGTCGCGGGCGGAGCCGACCTCGGCAACCCCGGGAGCGGATTCACGGTTTCGGCCGGCGACGCCTCCGTCGACGGCGGTTCGCACTCGATCACGGTCACTCTGGCCGACGCCTTCGGCAACCCCGTCGGTGGCTCGGCCGCTCTGCTGGCGGCTGCCACCAGCGACGAGCTGGGCACCGGCATCGTCACCGGTTTCGTCGAGTCGGCGACTCCCGGCACCTACACGGCCACCATCACCTCGAGCGTCTCCGGCGTCAAGCTCGTGACCGTGACCCTCGACGGCAATTCCGTTTCCGCGGCAGGCAATGCGACGGCGACCTTCGTCGCGGCGGGGGTCGACCTCGGACAGCCGGGCAGCGCATACTCCGTGTCATCGGGGGACGCCTCGGTCAGCGGCGGTTCGCACACCGTGACGATCACCCTCGCCGACCGGTTCGGCAATCCCGTGCCCGGTCAGGCCGCCCAGTTGACCGCCACCACCGCCGACGCACTCGGCACGGGTGCGATCACGGCGGTGGCGGAGACATCGTCGCCGGGAACCTACGCGGCGACGGTCACCTCCAGCATCTCTGGCGGCAAGAGCATCACGGTCACCTTCGGTGGCGCGGAGGTGACCCTCGACGGCAACGGCGTCGCGGTGTTCGTCGCCGGCGGCGTCGACCCGGGCGACGCGGGGAGCGCGTACAGCGTCTCCACCGGAGACCAGCCGGTCGGCACCGGCGAGCACACGATCACCGCGACGCTGGCGGACGCGAACGGGAACCCGGTTCCCGGGGAGGGCGCCGGACTCGCGGCGAGCAGCGCCGACCCGATCGGGAGCGGTTCCTTCTCCGCGTTCACGGAATCGGCGACACCGGGCACCTACACGGCGACGGTCGACTCCACGGTCGCGGGAGCGAAAGCCGTGACGGTCACCTTCGCGGGATCGTCGCTCACCCTGGACGGCAACGGCACCGCATCCTTCGTCGCCGGCGCCCCCGATCCGGCGGCCCCCGGGAGCGTGTTCACCGTGTCGATCGGCGACCAGACTGTCGGCTCCGGCTCGCACGCCGTGACAGCGACTCTCACCGACTCGTTCGGCAACCCTGTCCCTGGCCAGGCCGCGAGCCTGCTCGCGACCACGGCCGACAGCCTCGGCGCCGGAAGCATCAGTGGCTTCACCGAGACCGCGACCGCCGGAACCTACACGGCGACGGTGACCTCGACAGTCGCCGGCGGCAAGGCGATCGGGGTGACGTTGGCGGGAACGGCGCTCGCCTCGTCGGGCAACGACACGGCCGCCTTCGTGGCGGGAGCCATCGATCCGGGCGACGCGGGCACGCACTTCTCGGTCTCCAGCGGCGATGTCCCGGTCTCCACCGGCTCGCACCTGGTCACGATCACCCTCGCCGACCAGTTCGGCAATCCCGTGAGCGGTCAGGCCGCAGCGCTGCTGGCGTCGACGGCAGACGCCCTGGGCTCTGGTGGAGTCTCCGCGCCGGTCGAGAGCGCGGTCCCCGGCACGTACACCGCAACCGTCACGTCGTCCGTCGCCGGTCCGAAGACGATCGCGGTCACAGCCGGAGGGGATGCGGTGCAGGCGACCGGAAACACCGTCGCGAGCTTCATCGCCGGGGGCGTCGACGTCGGGAACGTGGGAACGGCATACAGGGTCAGCTCCGGGGATGTCCCTGTCGGCACGGGCACGCACACAGTGACGGTGACTCTGGCCGACGCTGACGGGAATCCCGTCTCGGGCCAGGCGTCCGGCCTCGCGGGATCCACGGTGGACGACCTCGGCTCCGGCGCCGTCGGGTCGTTCGCCGAGACGGCGACGCCCGGAACGTACACGGCGACCGTCAGCTCCACGAGCGCAGGGGCCAAAGCCGTCACCGTGACTTTCGGCGGCTCCGACGTGCAGCTCGACGGCAACGGCACCGCGAGCTTCGTCGCGGGAGCGACCGACCCGGGGGAGGCCGGCACCGCGTACTCGATCTCGACAGGAGACGTACCGGTCGGCACCGGATCGCACACGGTCACCGTCACACTGGCCGACTCGTTCGGCAACCCGGTCTCAGGGAACGCCGCGGCGCTCGCCGCCGCGACGACCGCCGACCTCGGCAGCGGGGTCATCAGCGGCTTCGTCGAGAGCGCCACGCCTGGCACGTACACCGCGACGATCACCTCCACCGTGAGCGGCTCGAAGCCGGTGACGGTGACGGTCGGCGGGGCGCCGGTCGCGGCATCCGGGAACGCCGCGGCTTCGTTCGTGGCCGCGGATGTCGACCTCGGCGATGCCGCAACGTCGTACTCCGTCTCCACCGGCTCGGTGACGGTCGATGGCGGCTCGCACCTCGTCACAGTGACCCTGGCCGACGCATTCGGCAACCCTGTCTCAGGAGAAGCCGGGCAGCTCACGGCCTCGACCGCAGACAGCCTCGGCACCGGAACCATCACCGCCTTCGACGAGTCGGCGACGCCGGGGGTGTACGAGGCGCACGTGACGTCCAGTGCCAGCGGGAACAAGGCGATCGAGGTCACGTTCGGCGGCGACGCGGTGAGGCTCGACGGCAACGGCGTCGCGTCGTTCGTCGCCGGCGGGGTGGATGTGACCGATCCGGGCAGCGGGTTCAGCGTGACGACCGGCGACTCCTCGGTCGACGGCGGAACGCACACGATCACGGTGACCCTGGCGGACAGCAACGGAAACCCCGTCACAGGCCAGCAGGCCGGGCTGTCCGGCGTCTCCGCGGAGAGCCTGGGCGCGGGCGGGATCACTGCATTCACCGAGACCGGCGTGCCCGGCACATACATCGCGACGATCACATCGACGATCGCAGGCGTGAAGACGATCGCCGTCTCGTTCGGCGGCGACCGGCTGACCGCGTCCGGCAATGCGTCCGCCAGCTTCGCGGCCGGTGGCGCCGACCTCGGCGACGCGGCATCCGGCTACGAGGTGAGCACCGGCAGCGTTCCGGTCGGGTCGACGCCGCACACCATCACCGTCACCCTCGCGGATTCGTTCGGAAACCCGGTAGGCGGGCTGGCCGCAGACCTGGCAGGCGCCACCTCGGCCGATCTGGGCGGCGGCGCCATCACCGCGTTCACGGAGTCGGCGACAGCCGGCACGTACCAGGCGCAGGTGACATCGACCGTCGCAGGCGCCAAGCCGATCACGGTGACGCTCGGTGGCGCTGCAGTGACCCTGCGCGGTAACGGCAGCGCGACCTTCACCGCCGGAGGAGTGGATCCGGGATCCTCCACCCTCGTCGCCACCTCGCCGGTGCAGGCGAACGGCAGCGACACGAGCACCATCACGCTGTCGGTGTTCGACGGGTTCGGCAACCCGGTGACCGGCGCGGTGCCGGTGACGATCAGCAGCACGCTCGGCACCGTCGGTCCCGTCACCTCTCTTGGAGACGGCAGGTACACCGCGACCCTGAGGTCGACCGAAGACGGAACGGCGACCGTCTCCGCCACCGTCAACGGAACGGCGATCCCAGCGACGGCGCAGGTGGTGTTCCTCGACGTGACGGCGCCCCAGCCCCCGGTGCTCGACCCGAGCGACGGCGGTTCCGTGACCGGATGCGCCGAGCCGGGCGCCACGATCGAGGTGACAGACGAATCCGGAGCCGTCATCGGCACGGCCGTAGCGGGTCCGGACTGCCGCTTCGAGGTGGTCTTCCAGCCGCCGCTGACCCCCGGCGACACTGTCACGGTCACTGCGACGGACCCCGCCGGCAACGTGTCGGGGGAGTCGGTGCTGCGGATCGGGAAGATCTGGATGGAACTGGCCGACAGCACACGCGAGCCGGGCCAGCAACAGCGAGCCGTCGGCCACAACTTCCAGCCGGGCGAGTCGGTCTCCGGCTTGCTGCAGTCGACTCCCGTGAATCTCGGCACGCGCACGGCGGACGCCAACGGCGACGTCGAGTTCGTGTTCACCCTGGCCTCGAACATCGAGGCCGGCCCGCACACGGTGACGCTCACCGGGGACTTCAGCGGGAGCGTGAGCCAGACCTTCACCGTCGTGGTGCCCGCCGGTCTCTCCGACACGGGCCTGCACACCGTGCTGCCGTTGCTGCTGATCGGACTGTCCGCAGTGGGAATCGGCGGTGCGTTCCTGTTCGTGGTGCGCCGTCGGCGTCCGTACGCTCGCCTGTGATGCCGACCCGTGACCGCCGTGACTGCCGTGACCGAAAGGACGCCCATGACCATCTTCCGACACTTCCGTTCCACTGCTGCCGTCGTCGCAGCCCTGTGCGCAGGAGCACTGCTGGCAGGCTGCACCGCCGAGGACCGGGGGTTGCCGGACGGACTTCCCGGAATCGTGCAGGTCGAGCAGGGAACGGTGAGCAACGCGGTCGTCGGCTCGGGGAAGAGCTGGTCGTTCACCCTCACTGTGCCCGACGCCGCCGCGCAGAAGGCGGCCGTGGTGAAGCTGAAGGACGCCGGATTCCGGGAGCTCGGTTCGAACAAGACGGACGCGTCGACGACGTACTCGCTGGCCAACGCGAAGGAGAACATCAACGCGACGCTGCTGCTCACGACGCGCGACGGCAGACATCTCGTGATCTACAACCTGGTCAAGGTCAAATGATCTGAACGTCTTGTCGGCAGGCTCCCGTAACATGGGCCGAGTGATACTCCAGGGCTTGATCACGGCGCTTTCGCGCGCCTCCACGTTCGATGACGCCCTCGCGTGGGCTGCGCGCGACGCCGATTTCTCGCTGACCGACGGGCTGCGTGCTCCGCTGATCGCCGGCCTGCTGCGCAAACGTGCGGAGGCCGAGGCGTCGCAGGCGCTGCTGGTGATCACGGCGACGGGACGCGAATCCGAGTCGATCCGCTCGGCTCTCGGCTGCGTGGTGCCCGACGCCGAGGTGATCGAGTTCCCCGCCTGGGAGACTCTTCCGCACGAACGACTGAGCCCCAGCGCCGAGATCGTCGGCAAGCGGCTGCTCGCTCTGCGTCGTCTCGAGAGCTGGCAGGAGGGGGATCGCGCCAAGCCGATCATCGTCGTCGCCTCGGTTCGCGCGGCCCTGCAGCCGCTCGCGGACAACCTCATCGACTACTCGGCAGTCGAACTGGCCACGGGCGGCCGCGGCTTCGATCTCGGCCGGCTGGCCGTCGAGCTCGTCGCCCTCGCGTACAGCCGGGTCGACATGGTCACCCGCCGCGGAGAGTTCGCCGTGCGCGGCGGCATCCTCGACGTCTTCCCGCCCACGGCCGAGCACCCGTATCGCGTCGACTTCTTCGGCGACGAGGTGGAGCAGATCCGTGCGTTCTCGGTGGCCGACCAGCGTTCGCTGCCCGAGCCGATCCCGGTCGTCACACTGCCGCCGAGCCGCGAGCTGCTGCTGAGCGACTCGGTGCGACAGCGCGCGCGAGAGATGGAGCACGAGTTCCCGAGTCTGTCGGGCATGCTCGCGAAGATCGGCGAGGGCATCCCGGTCGAAGGGATGGAGTCCTTGGCACCCGCGCTCGTCGACCGTCTGGTGCCGCTCACCCACTATCTCCCCGACGGAGCTGCGGTGGCCGTCATGTCTCCCGAGCGCGTGGCGAGCCGCGCCGTGAGCCTGGCGGAGACCAACCGCGAGTTCCTCACCGCTGCCTGGAGCGCGGCGACGGTGGGAGCCGCCGCCCCGATCGATCTCGCCGCGGGCGACTTCCTCACCCTGCAGAAGCTGCGCGACTCGGTGACGTTCAGCGCGCCCGGCCAGAAGGCGCCCGACCACCCGTGGTGGACGATGAGCGGCTTCCAGGCCGACGACATCCTGCCCGAGGAGCGCGAACTCGAGGAGCACCTCCAGGTGCGCATCGCGGCGGAGGCCGTGCCGAGCTTTCAGGGCAACGCCTCCGGGGCGATCGACTACGTCGCCGAACGTCTGCGAGACGGCTGGACTGTCGCCATCGTCGCGCAAGGCGCGGGGCTCGTGGAGCGCGCGGCGGACGTTCTCGCCGAGGCCGAGCTGCCCGCACGCCACGTGGACGAGTTCCCTCTCGACCCCGAGCCGGGCATCGCGTATCTGCTGAAGGCGACGGTCGAGCACGGTTTCGAGCTCCCCGAATCGAAGTTCGCTCTGCTGAGCGAGAGCGAGTTCTACGGACGCACCGTCGGCTACGACTCACGCCAGGTGAAGAAGCTCGCCACCCGCCGTAAGAACGTCGTCGACCCGATGCAGCTCAAGTCGGGCGACTTCGTGGTGCACCAGACGCACGGCATCGGCAAGTTCGTCGAGCTGACTCAGCGCGAGGTCTCCAGCGGCGGCCGCAACGCGGTGAAGTCCAAGCGCGAGTATCTCGTGCTGGAGTACGCCCCGTCGAAGCGCGGCTACCCGGGCGACAAGCTCTTCGTGCCCACCGACCAGCTCGACCTGCTCACGCGCTACGTGGGCGGGGAGGCGCCGCAGCTCAGCAAGATGGGCGGCAGCGACTGGTCGGCGGCCAAGGGGCGCGCCCGCAAGGCGGTGCGCGACATCGCCGTCGAGCTCGTCAAGCTGTACTCGGCCCGGATGGCGAGCAAGGGCCACGCGTTCGGTCCCGACACCCCGTGGCAGCGCGAGCTGGAGGAGGCCTTCCCGTTCGCGGAGACGCCCGACCAGCTGCAGACCATCGACGAGGTGAAGGCAGACATGGAGCGGCCCATCCCGATGGACAGGCTGATCTCCGGCGACGTCGGCTTCGGCAAGACCGAGATCGCCGTGCGCGCCGCGTTCAAGGCGGTGCAAGACGGCAAGCAGGTGGTCATGCTCGTGCCGACGACGCTGCTCGTCAAGCAGCACTTCGAGACGTTCCAGGAGCGCTTCGCCGGGTTCCCCATCCACCTGCGGGCGCTCAGCCGGTTCCAGAGCGACAAGGAGGCACGCGAGACCATCCGTGGCCTGGCGGACGGCACGGTGGATGTGGTCATCGGCACGCACCGCCTGCTCGCCGACGGCGTGGTGGTGAAAGACCTCGGGCTCGTCGTCATCGACGAGGAGCAGCGGTTCGGTGTGGAGCACAAAGACGCGCTGAAGAAGCTGAAGACGAACGTCGACATCCTCGCGATGAGCGCGACGCCCATCCCGCGAACGCTCGAGATGGCGGTGACGGGCATCCGCGAGATGTCGACACTGGCGACGCCGCCGGAGGAGCGCCACCCCATCCTCACCTTCGTGGGGCCGTACTCCGACAAGCAGGTGGGCGCCGCGATCCGACGGGAGCTTCTCCGCGAAGGCCAGGTCTTCTTCGTGCACAACCGCGTCGGCAGCATCACGAGCGCCGCGGCCAAGCTCGCCGAGCTCGTGCCCGAGGCACGCATCGCGGTCGCCCACGGCAAGATGAACGAGCGTGCCCTCGAACAGGTCGTCGTCGACTTCTGGGAGCGCAAGTTCGATGTGCTCGTCTCGACGACCATCATCGAGACCGGCCTCGACATCGCCAACGCGAACACCATCATCATCGATCGCGCCGACAAGTACGGGCTCAGCCAGCTGCACCAGCTGCGCGGTCGCGTCGGTCGGGGCCGCGAGCGGGCGTACGCGTACTTCCTCTGGGACGAGAACAAGCCGCTCAGCGAGACCGCGCACGACAGACTCTCCACGATCGCGGCGAACAACGATCTCGGCAGCGGGATGCAGGTGGCGCTGAAAGACCTGGAGATCCGCGGGGCGGGCAACCTGCTCGGCGGGGAGCAGTCCGGTCACATCGCTGGTGTCGGGTTCGACCTGTACCTGCGGATGATCGGCGAAGCGGTGAGCACGTTCCGCGGCGAGGTCGCCGAGGGGCAGACCGAGCTGCGGCTGGAGCTGCCGGTGGATGCGCACATCCCGGAGGAGTACGTCGACAGTGAACGCCTTCGCCTGGAGGCCTACCAGAAGCTGTCGACGGCGAGCTCGCCGAACGCCAAGTCCGGTCAGATCGACGCCGTGCTCGAAGAGCTCACCGACCGCTACGGCGAGCCTCCCGTTCCCGTTCTGAACCTCATCGCGGTCTCCCGGTTGCGGCTCGCCGCGCAGCGCGCCGGGCTCGGCGAGGTCGTCGCGATGGGCTCGAACCTGCGGCTGGCGCCGGCGATCCTCGCCGACTCGGTGCAGGTGCGGCTGCAGCGCATGTATCCCGGCTCGAAGTACCACGCCGCACCGAAGGTCGTCACCGTTCCGCTCCCGCGCGTGAACGGCGAGGCTCCCGACGACTCCGACCTCATCGCCTGGGTCGCATCCCTTCTCGGCGCGATCTTCCCCGCCCCCGAGCCCGCAGAACTCGAACCGGAGGCGACCGCCTAGCCGGCGCCCGGCGCCGCTCACCGGCGCCGGAGATCTCGCCCACGCGCGCCCGCATGTCCGTCGTTACGGACGCACCACCGGTGTGTCGCCCGTTTTCTCCGGCGTTCTGGAGTTGGGATGCAGCCGCCGGTAGCGCCGCGCGAGCCCGGTCACCGCGAATCCGGCGGCCACGATCGACACCGCCGAGCCAAGCAGCACGGCGAGCGTTCCCTCAGCCCGCACGGTGTCCTGGCCCGCGAACGCCAGTTCGTTCATCAGCAGCGACACGGTGAAGCCGATGCCGCCGAGCGCCCCGATGGTCAGGAGGGCCGGCACGGAGATGCGCCCTCGCTCGGTTCTCGGCCGCGTGTACGACCCGAGCCAGCCGCCGAGCGTGATGCCGATGAGTTTGCCGACCGGGAGGGCGACCAGGATGCCCCAGAACGCAGGCGACAGCTCGGCCGGCGACACCGCCGGAATCACGACCAGCGCGGCCGAGAACGCGAACAGCGGCAGGATCAGCCCGTTCGACCACGGTTCGAGCGCGTGGGTGGCCTTGCCCGCGGGCTTCCGCGCCATGACCAGCCCCAGCGCCACACCGGCGATCGTGGCGTGCACTCCGGAGTCGTAGACCAGCCACCAGGTGAGGCAGGCGATCAGCAGCATGAGCACGCCGATCGGCCAGCGCATCCGGCCCTTGAGGAAGCGGCTCAGGATGCCGAACGCGGCGACCGTGACGGCGGCGAGCGCGAGCTCGGTGAGGTTGGGGTCGGTCGTGAAGAACACGGCGATGATCAGGATGGCGATCAGGTCGTCGAGCACCGCGAGCGCGAGCAGGAACACGCGCAGCCGGTTCGGCAGCCCACGCCCGAAGACGGCGAGAACACCGAGCGCGAAGGCGATGTCTGTCGCCGTCGGGATCGGCCAGCCGTCGGCGAGGTCACCGCCGGCCGTGAACGCCAGGTAGATCGCTATCGGCACGATGACGCCGCCGACCGCGGCGATCGCCGGATGGATGGCCTTCTTGACGCTGTTCAGCTCGCCGACGACCAGCTCGTGTTTCAGCTCGACAGCGACGATGAAGAAGAAGATCGCGAGCAGACCGTCGCTGATCCAATGGCCGACGCTGAGGTCGAGGGGCCCGAGTGCGAGGTGGGCGTGCTGCAGGTCGAGCAGGCTGGGGCCGATCGGGGTGTTGGCCAGGAGTAGGCCGAGAACGGCAGCGCCGAGCAGAAGCCCGGCGGCGGTGCGTTCGGAGCGGATGATGCTCATGAGGGTCTTGCCCTTCTCGCGCCGCGCGCGGGGTGGGTCGAACGGAGGAGCGACGTCCTCACGTCACCCGCCGACCAGACTTCCCGGCACACCAGTGCCCGATCTTACCGGAGCGGCGCGACGAGGCAGAGGATGTGGCCGTCGCGGTCGCGCAGCACCGACTGCCGTTCGCCCCACTCCTGGTCGGCGGGTTCGTCGACGACGGCGGCGCCCGCCTCGACCGCAGCGGCCGTTGCGGCGTCCACGTCGGCCACCGCGAAACTGGCGGCGACCCCCGCATCCCCGGGCGTCGGCGTGCGCTGGTGCAGCAGCACCTCGGTCGCGCCGCCGGCGGGCGCGCCGGGGTCGGTCGTGAGCATGGCGAGGCCTTCGACCGCGTACAGCTCGGTCAGGCCGATCACGTCGCGGTAGAGCGGGAGTGCGAGGGCGAGATCGTTGACAGAGATCGTGAGCCGGGCGATTCGGGTGACCATAACGAAAGGGTAGTGCTCCGGGTGCGGTGAGAGGATGGACACGACCGAGGAGAGTATCGATGACCGACGTGAGTTTCTCATCCGGAGCAGCAGAGCCGGCCGGAGGCCCGCAGCCGACGAAGCTCGACGAGCTCGTGGCCGTGATGGCGCGGTTGCGCGCGCCCGGCGGGTGCCCGTGGGATGCCGACCAGACGCACGAGTCGCTGGTGCAATACCTCATCGAGGAGACCTACGAACTGGTCGAGGCGATCGAGACGGGCAACCGCGAGGACATGATCGAGGAGCTCGGCGACGTGCTCTACCAGGTGCTGTTCCACGCCGACATCGCGGCGGGCACCCCGGGCGAGGACTTCGACATCCAGGATGTGGCCGCCCAGATGACCGCGAAGATGGTCGGGAGGCATCCGCACGTCTTCGGCGACCGCAAGGCCGAGACCGCCGACGACGTCGTCGAGTTCTGGGACGACCTCAAGAAGGTGGAGAAGCCGGGCCGCACGAGTGTGCTCGACGGCATCCCGCAGGCCATGCCCTCGCTGTCCCTCGCCGACAAACTGCTCGGTCGTGCACAGAAGGTCGGCCTGCTCTCGTTGGAGGACGCCGGGGGAGTGGCCGTGCAGTCGGAGGACGAGTTGGGCCCGCTGCTGCTGGCGATCGTCGCGTCCGCGAAGGCGAACGGTCTGGATGCGGAGCGCGCGCTGCGGTCGACCCTCCGCGACCTGCAGGGCGAGATCCGCGAGCACGAGTCCGGCTCGGCCGACGCCGGCATCATCGGGATCGTCGCACCCGACTGAGCCGCCTCTGCCAGACCGCGGTCAGGCGACAGGCTCGAAGTGCGTGACCTCGGGGAACGGGTCGTAGTACGGGTGCAGGATGGCGCGCCAGTCCTGATACTCGGCCGACTTCCGGAATCCGACGGTGTGGTCTTCGAGCGTCGCCCATTCGACCAGCAGCAGATACAGGTTCGGCTGTTCGAGCTGCCGCGAGAGGGTCAGACCGTTGAAGCCCGGCATGGCCGAGATGATGAGGCGCGCACGGGCGAAGTCGGCCTCGAACTCCTCCTCGCGACCGGGGATGACGGGCAGCACGACATGTTCGACGATCATGCTCCCAGCGTGGCACAGCCGCACGCGCGTCCGTCGCAGCGCTGGCGGCCGCCGGCACAGCCGCCAGGCGAGCACGTCCTCGACCATTCGGGTGAGAGCGATACCGCTACTCCTGGCGTCTGGCGACCGTGCCGTCAGCCTGTGTCTGGCAGCGAACACCGTGACCGTGGTCGGGACGGTGGGGCTCATGCCAGGTCCTCTGGGACACCACCGAAGCGCGGTTCACGCCGCACCATCAGGGTGGCAACACCCACATAGTACGACCGGGCCGCACGCCCGGGCTAGGGCTTTCGCGGTCCGGCTGCGCTCATCCGAGCAAAGAACCGAAGTAGCGACGGATGGCATCCGCCGTCTGCTCCGGACGCTCCAGCCCGGCGAAATGGCCACCGGCCGGCGCCACCTCGAACTCGCGCAGGTCTGCCGCTGCGCGCTCGGCGAGTGACCGTGGGAACCCGTCCATCACCGGCTCGCGGCTCAGGTACACGCCGACGGGCGCCGCGATCGGCGGTCGTGGCGTGTTCTGCGGGTAGTCGAAGTACTGCCGGAACGACGAGCCGATGGAGTCGGTGACCCAGTAGAGCGTCACCAGTGTGAGCAGGGTGTCCCGGTCGATCACCCGCTCGAGGTCGCCGTCGACCCAGTCCTGCCACTTGTCGACGATCCAGGCGAGCAGGCCGACCGGTGAGTCGTTGAGGGCCGCCGCGATCGTGTCGGGCCGCGTGCCCATGATCTCGCTGTAGCCGCCGTCGTCTTCGTCGTACTCGTCGACCGCATCCAGGAACGTCTGCTCCTCGTCGCTGAGGTCGGACGTGTCGGAGGGGAACGGGGCGTGCAGCAGCTGCACGCCGATGAGGCGGTCAGCGTGGTCGACGCCGAGCCAGGTCGCGGCCCCGCCGCCGATGTCCCCTCCGAAGGCCGCGTACCTGTCGTAGCCGAGCACGCCGGTCATCAGCTCGTGCAGGTCATCGGCGATCGCCTGGCGGGTGAGCGAACGATCGGGCAGGTCGGAGAACACGAACCCGGGAAGCGAGGGGATGACGACATCGAAGGCCACGCGGGCGTCCGATCCGAAGGCGGCCGGGTTCGCCAGGCGCTCGCCGAGGGGAAGGTACTCGGTGTACGCGCTCGGCCAGCCGTGCAGCAGCAGCAGCGGGATGCGGGTGTCGGCCGATCCGGCCGCCGGGATGCGCACGTAGTGGAGGCGGTGCCCGTTCACCTCCGCCAGGTACTGGTCGTAGGAGTTGAGGCGTGCCTCCTCGGCCCGCCAGTCGTAGTCGTTCGCCCACGCTTCGACCAGGCCGCGCAGCTCGGCAGCATCCATGCCACCGGATCGGGTGCCGTCACCGAGCGAGGGTGCGTAGCGGGTGCGGGCGAGGCGCTCGCGGAGATCGTCGAGCACGGAATCGGGAACGTCGATGCGGAACGGTTCGGCTGTCATCGCTGCAACGCTAGCGGGATGCGCCGCCCGCCGTCACCCCGCATGGAAGAATCGTGGTCATGGCTTCCCCGATCACCCCGCCCCGAGGCATGCGCGATTTTCTTCCGGCCGACAAAGCGCGTCGCGAGCACGCCCTCGGCGTGATCCGTCGCAGCTTCTCGGCCCACGGTTTCGACGAGATCGAGACGCCGGTGGTCGAGGATGTGGCGCGCCTGCACTCGGGGCTCGGCGGCGACAACGAGAAGCTGGCGTTCAGCGTGCTGAAACGGGGACTCGACACCGCGGATCTCGAGTCGGCGATCGAATCCGGCGACATGCTGAGCCTCACCGATCTCGGCCTCCGGTTCGACCTCACCGTGCCCCTCGCCCGCTTCTACGCGACGCACCGCGCCGAACTGCCCCCGGTGTTCCGGTCGATCCAGATCGCCCCGGTCTGGCGCGCGGAGCGCCCTCAGAAGGGCCGCTACCGCCAGTTCGTGCAGTGCGACATCGACATCATCGGCGAGCAGGGCCAGCTCGCCGAAGTCGAGTTGATCACCGCCACCGCCGCGGCCCTGGATGCGCTCGGGCTCACGGACTGCACGATCCGCATCAACGATCGCCGCATCCTGAACGGGCTGCTCGAGTTCTGCGGATTCGCCGAGACCCGCTGGCCCCAGGTGCTGATCTCGATCGACAAGCTCGACAAGATCGGCGCCGCCGGGGTGGTCGCCGAGCTGAGCGCCGAGGGAGCCGACTCCGCTGCCGTGCTCGGCGGCATCCTCGAGAATCTGGAGCCCCACCTCGCCGACGGCGGGGTCGAGCTGACGGTCGAGGCGATTCTGGGCATCCTGCCCGACGGCGTCGACACGGATGCGGTCGCCGCCTTGGAGTCGCTCGCCCACGCCCTCCACACGCTTCCGACAGGCGTCACGCTGCGATTCGACCCGACGCTCGTCCGCGGCATGGGCTACTACACGGGGACGATCTTCGAGATCTCGCACCCCGGATCGGGAAGCTCGGTGGGCGGCGGCGGCCGGTACGACGGGATGATCGGCCGCTTCCTCGGCACCGAGGTGCCCGCGGCCGGGTTCTCGATCGGCTTCGAGCGCGTCGTCGACCTGATCGAGGCGCCCGATTCCGCGGTGGCCGACTCGATCGTGCTCGTCTACGACCCGGCCGTGCCGCTCGACCGGCTTCTCTCGGTGAAGACCGAGCTGATCGCATCCGGTCGCCGGGTGCGTCTGGAGAAGCGGGCCAAGAACCTGAAGGCCGTGCTCGACCGCGCGGAGGCGGCTGGCTTCGGCGGGTTCGCGTTCGTGAACCCCGACACGACCGACGCCGCATCCCTCGAGATCAAGGAGTTCGCATGACCCGCGTCGACTGGGCCTCCGGCCACTGGACCCACGAGCCGGTCGAAGCGCACCCCGACGGCGACGCGCTGGTCGTGACGGCGGCCGAGGGCACCGACGCCTGGCGCATCACGTCGTACGGTTTCATCCACGACACCGAGCACGCGCTCGTGGCTCCGTTCGACGTCGGAACGGCCGTCGAGGTCGCCTTCACGGGCGACTTCAGCGGCGACTTCGACCAGGCCGGCGTCTTCATCCGCACCGACGATGAGAACTGGATCAAGTCGGGCGTCGAATTCTCCGACGGCCTGCTCCAACTGGGCGCCGTCGTCACCCGCGGCGTCTCCGACTGGTCTGTCGCGCCGGTTCCGCACTGGGCAGGGCGCCGCATCACCGTGCGGGCCAGCCGTTCGGGGGATGCCGTCGCGATCCGCGCGCGCGTCGACGACGAGCCGTTCGCGCTCATCCGGCTCGCCCCGCTCGACCCCGGGGCGCTCGTCGAAGCCGGCCCGTTCCTCTGTGCTCCGAGCCGCCCCGGCCTCACGGTGCGCTTCGAGTCGTGGACGGTCACGCCCGCAGACGAGACGCTGCACTAGCGCACCGGGCGTTCGGCCACCGGACATCCGGCGTTTGCGCCTGTCACTAGACTGGCGAACGGATTACCGCAGATTTTCCACCCCCCACACATGTGAAACAAGGAGACAGTTGTGGCTCAGATCGAAGCTGTAGGCGCTCGCGAGATTTTGGACTCGCGCGGAAACCCGACCGTCGAGGTCGAGGTGCTTCTCGAGGACGGCACGGTCAGCCGTGCCGCCGTTCCGTCGGGTGCGTCCACCGGCGCATTCGAGGCCTACGAGCTTCGTGACGGCGACAAGAACCGCTACCAGGGCAAGGGTGTGCTCAAGGCGGTCGACGCGGTTCTCGACGAGATCGGCCCCGCGATCGAAGGCTTCGACGCCGCCGACCAGCGTCTCGTGGACTCGGCCATGATCGAGCTCGACGGCACCGACAACAAGAAGCGCCTCGGCGCCAACGCCATCCTCGGCGTCAGCCTCGCCGTCGCGAAGGCCGCGGCCGACTCGGCCGACCTGCCGCTGTTCCGCTACCTCGGTGGACCGAACGCCCACGTGCTGCCCGTTCCGATGATGAACATCATCAACGGTGGCGCGCACGCCGACACCGGCGTCGACATCCAGGAGTTCATGGTGCTGCCGGTCGGCGCCGAGAGCTTCTCCGAAGCCCTGCGCTGGGGTGTCGAGACGTACCACTCCCTCAAGTCGCTGCTCAAGCAGCGCGGCCTGAGCACCGGTCTCGGTGACGAGGGCGGTTTCGCCCCCGAGCTCGAGCACAACCGTGCGGCGCTCGACCTCATCTCGGAAGCCATCCAGAACGCCGGATTCACCGTCGGCACCGACATCGCGCTCGGCCTCGACGTCGCCTCCACCGAGTTCTTCGCCAACGGCGTCTACACGTTCGAGGGCCAGGAGCGCACCGCCGCCCAGATGTCGGCGTACTACGCCGAGCTGGCCGCCAACTACCCGCTCGTCTCCATCGAAGACCCGCTGGCCGAAGACGACTGGGAGGGCTGGGCGCACCTCAACTCCGAGATCGGCTCCCAGCTGCAGCTCGTCGGCGACGACCTGTTCGTCACCAACCCGAAGCGTCTGGCACAGGGCATCGAGGCCAAGGCCGCGAACAGCATCCTCGTCAAGGTGAACCAGATCGGCACCCTGACCGAGACCCTGGATGCGGTCTCCCTGGCCCAGCGCAACGGCATGACCGCCGTGCTCTCGCACCGCTCCGGCGAGACCGAGGACACCACCATCGCCGACCTCGCCGTCGCCACCGACGCCGGCCAGATCAAGACCGGCGCACCGGCCCGCTCCGAGCGCGTCGCCAAGTACAACCAGCTGCTCCGCATCGAGGAGGAGCTCGGCGAGGCAGCGGTCTACGCCGGCCGCAGCGCCTTCCCGCGCTTCACCGCGTAACGCACACCCCCACGAGCGTGGCCGTTCTGCGCGAGTGTGGCCGTTCCGGTCGAGATGGACCGGTGCGCCGGGCACACTCGACC
>NZ_JBHVYL010000022.1:0-64214 GCF_042880955.1 Leifsonia sp. NPDC058292 | reverse complement strand
CCGCTCAGACGGCGTGTCGGGACCCCTCGGCGTTCGCGCGGCATGATGAGGGGATGCACGCGAACGCCGACGACGAGCCCGCTCCCCGGCCGCTCGGCGTGGTCGCCGCCGTCATCGTCGCCGACGGCCGGGTTCTGGCCTGCCGACGCGCGCCGCACAAGGCGCCTGCCGGGAGCTGGGAGTTCCCGGGCGGCAAGGTCGAGCCGGGAGAGTCCGCGCCCGACTCGCTCGTGCGCGAGATCCGTGAGGAGCTGTCGGTCGAGATCACCGTCGGCCGGCTCCTCGACCGTTCGACAACCGTCGTCGGCGGGCGGCCCATCGACCTCAGCTGCTACCTCGCCGCGCTCGCCGGTGCGCCGCCGGCACGGAGCACAGATCACGATCGCCTGGAGTGGCTGAGCGTTCCGCACCTGTCGGGTCTCGAGTGGTCGGCGCCCGATCTTCCGGCGGTGCAGGCACTTATCGAGCTCGGAGCGCCGGGTCTACACTGACCGCCGGACGTGGATTCTCTTCACGCGGATACCTCGGCGGCACGGCACTCGCTCCCTCGCAGTATTCGCTTAACGAATCCGCGGCCGGAAAGCGAATTGGTGCCGACAGTGCGCCCGCTCGGATACTTGTGCAGAGCACCGCCGCGGCGCGTGCCCACCAGATCTTCGTGACCCGAACCGGATACCTGGTACAGCCAGTCGATCTGTCGTTTGGGAAGTGACAAGTGCAACACACGGATCGAACGGGCCCGAACGCTGCGAAGCGCAAGGGCCTGAGAGTGATCGTCGCCGACGACGACGAGTTCACCGCCTCGCTCGTCTCGGAGGGCCTCCGAGCGCAAGGGTTCGACGTCTTGACCGCCACGTCGGCGCAGCAGGCGTGGGAGCTCGCAGCGCGCGTCGATCCGCACGCCGTGATCAGCGACCTGATCTTCGCCAGCGGCGAGTCCGGCGCCGAGCTGCTGCGGCGCATCCATGCCGCCTATCCCTGGGTCGGGCTGGTCGTGCTCACCTCGCACCAGTCGCCCGAGCTGGCGATCGAGGCCTCCGACCCACTCCCCGCCGGCTCCATCTACCTCGTGAAGTCCCGCCTTCAGGGCATCGCCGGCCTCGCCTCCGCGATCACCGACGCGATCTCCGGCCAGTCCGAGCCGGAAGCCGCTGCCGAGAGCAAGCCGGAGACGATCATCCTCACCCGCGCCCAGGCCGAGGTGCTCAGGATGCTCGCCGGCGGGGCTTCGACGAAAGCGATCGCCGAGAGCAGGGGCACGACAGTGCGGGCGGCCGAGACGATGCTGGCGCGGCTCTACCTCGCGCTCGGGGTCGACACGGACGAGAGGTCGAATCCTCGTGTGGCCGCCGCTCAGCTCTGGCAGCGCGGCCGGATCGGCGTCCGCTGATCAGGTCCGCAGGACTGTGCATCTCGCACACCCGTCGCCTCGATTCGTGCAGTCTGCACATGGAGTGCGCACGAACGGCCGATTAGCCTGACGTCACCCCATCCCTCTTCCCCCGGAGGCACGACCATGGCACGCACTGCACACGCCGACGATTTCGCTCTCAGTCGCGTCACCCCCGACGCGCGCAAACCCTGGTTCGGCATCGCCGTTCAGCGGTTCGGACAGGTCTCGGCCCTGTCCCAGTTCTTGCTCGGCGCCACGCTCGGCTACAGGATGACCTTCGGCGAAGCGGCGCTCGCGCTGCTGCTCGGCTCGATCATCCTCGAGGTCATCATGTGCATCGTCGGCATCATCGGCCAGAAGGAGGGTCTCAACACCGCGCTCCTGGCCCGATGGACTGGCTTCGGCGAGGTCGGCGCGTCGCTCGTCGGTCTCGCGATCGGCATCAGCCTGATCGGCTGGTTCGGCATCCAGAGCGCCATCTCGGCCCAGTCGCTCGATGCACTGATGCCCGGCGTCATGCCGATCTGGGTGTGGAGCCTGATCTTCGGCCTCGCCGTCACGGCGATCGTGAGCTTCGGATTCGTCGGGATGCAGTGGCTGGCGAACATCACCGTTCCGCTGTTCCTCATCCTCGTCGGCTGGTCTGTGATCAGCGAGCTCACGAAGCACTCGATCGGCGACCTGCTGACCTCCCCCGCGCCCGGCCCCACCATGAGCGTCTGGGCCGGAACGGGAATCGTCGCCGGCGGCCTCATCGTCGGTGCGATCATCACCGCCGACATGACCCGCTTCAACCGGTCGAAAGCGGATGTGGTCAAGCAGACCGTCGTCGGCGTCTCGCTCGGCGAGTTCGTGATCGGCCTGGCCGGTGTTCTGCTCGCCCACGCCGCCGCGACCGGCGACATCGTGGCGATCGTCACCTCGTCGATCGGTTTCGTCGGGCTCATCATCGTGATCACGGGAACGCTCAAGATCAACGACTGGAACCTGTACTCCTCCACGCTCGGCCTGGTGAACTTCATCTCGACGGCGTTCGCGAAGAACCTGAACCGGGTCACCACCACGATCGTGCTGGGTGTCGTCGGGTCCATCCTCGCCGCCGCCGGGATCCTCGCGCAGTTCACCGGGTTCCTCACCATCCTCGGCGTGGCCTTCCCGCCGATCGCCGGCATCATCGTCGCCGAGTACTTCATCGTGAAGCGCTGGCGCGGCGACCTCGACGCCACCCGCGCAGCCGGCACGCTGCCCGAGACGGCACCCCGGGTGGTTCCGGCCACTCTCATCATCTGGGCGGTCTCGTCGGTGGCCGGCTACTTCATCACCTGGGGCATCCCCGCGCTCCTGTCGCTGGTGCTCTCGATCGTGCTCTACGTGATCGCGGGCAAGCTGGGCTGGGTGCGCGGAGTCGGCAAGGCCCGCACGATTCAGGCCGACCGGGTGGAGACGACCGAGACCTCCGCGGTCACCTCGAGCTAGCGCGGCACCTCAGCACCTCAGCACCACAGCACGTCAGCGGCACAGCACCATCAACGAAAGCGGGAACAATGCATATCGGCATCGACGTCGGCGGAACCAACACCGACGCAGTGCTCATGGACGGCAAGGTCACCCTCGCCGGCGTCAAGAACTCGACGAGCCCGGATGTCACCAGCGGCATCGTGCAGGCGATCGAGGCTCTGCGTGAAGGGCATCACTTCGCCGGCGCCGACATCAGCGCCGTCATGATCGGCACGACGCACTTCATCAACGCCCTCGTACAGGCGAAGCGTCTGGCGCCCACGGCGGCGCTCCGCCTGGGCCTTCCCGCCACGAAGGCCTTGCCGCCGCTCGTCGACTGGCCCGAACCGCTCAAGGAGGCCATCGAGGCGCGCAGCTACCTCGCCCACGGCGGCTACGAGTTCGACGGCCGGCCCATCTCGCCGCTCGACCCGGAGGAGCTGCGTGGCCTGGCGGCCGACATGGCTGCGAACGGTATCCGCTCCGTCGCCATCTCGTCGGTGTTCAGCCCCGTCAACCACGACCTGGAGACGCAGGCCGCAGCGATCGTGTCCGAGGTGCTCGGCGACGATGTCGCGATCTCCCTCTCGCACGAGATCGGCCGCATCGGTCTTCTCGAGCGCGAGAACGCGACGATCATCAACGCGGCCCTGCGCGAACTCGCGTCCGAGATCGTCGACGGCCTCACCTCCGCCGTGCGGGCGCAGGGCATCGACGCACCGATCTTCCTCAGCCAGAACGACGGCACGCTGATGGACGAAGACTACGTACGCCTCTATCCGGTCGCGACGTTCGCCTCAGGGCCGACCAACTCGATGCGTGGCGCGGCGCTCACCAGCGGACTCGAGACGTGCGCGGTCGTGGATGTCGGCGGCACGACGGCCGACATCGGCCTGCTCGTCAACGGCTTCCCCCGCGAGACCGCAAACGAGGTGAAGGTGGCCGGTGTGCGCACCAACTTCCGGATGCCCGACGTGCTCTCACTCGGCATCGGCGGCGGCAGCATCGTCGACCTGGAGACCGCAGAGGTCGGCCCCGAATCCGTCGGCTACCGGCTCACCACCGAAGCGCTCGTGTTCGGCGGGTCGACCCTCACCGCCACCGACATCGCCGTCGCCGCCGGGCGCGCGGAGGTCGGCGATCCGTCGCTCGTGAAGCACCTCGACCCCGTCTTCGTCGCGCGCGTGCTCGACCGCATCGCCGAGCGCGTGGCCGAAGCGGTCGACCGGATGCGCACCTCGCCCGATCCCATCCCCGTCGTCGCCGTCGGCGGCGGCTCCATCCTGCTGCCCGACGAGCTGCCGATGTTCGGCGCCGTGCACAGGCCGGAGAACTACGCCGTCGCCAACGCGATCGGCGCATCCATCGCCCAGGTCGGCGGCGAGATCGACAAGGTTTACGCCATCGAGCCCGGCCGTCGCGACGAGGCCATCGCCGCTGTGCGGGCCGAGGCCGTGGACAAGGCCATCGCCGCCGGCGCTGCGCCGCAGTCCGTCTCGATCGTCGACTTCGACGAGGTTCCGATCCCCTACCTGCCCGGCAACGCCACCCGCATCAGGGTGAAAGCCGTCGGCGACCTCGACATGGGGGTGCGGGCGTGAGCTGGACACTGACGCCCGACCTCATCCCGAACCTCGCCCGCGGCGCGGCCGTGCTCGGCACCGGAGGAGGCGGCGACCCGTACATCGGCGGGTTGCTCGCCCAGCAGGCGCTGGCCACGCACGGGCCCGTGACGGTCGTCTCGCTCGCCGAGCTGCCCGAGGATGCAGTGGTGCTGACGGTCGCAATGATGGGCGCCCCGACCGTGATGGTCGAGAAGCTGCCGAGCCTCGACGAGGTCATCGCCCCCGTGCAGGCACTCGGAACCTACCTCGGCCGCCCGGTCACGCACGTCGCGTGCGCCGAGGTCGGCGGCGTGAACTCGACCATCCCGGTCGCCGCTGCCGCCGCACTCGGGCTCCCCCTCGTCGACGCCGACGGCATGGGCCGGGCGTTCCCCGAACTGCAGATGGTGCTCCCCACGCTCTACGGCGTGACCGCATCGCCGCTGGCCTTCGCCGACGAGAAGGGCAACGTCGGCGTGCTGCAGACCGTCGACAACACGTGGACCGAGCGCATCGCCCGGGTCGCCGCCGTCGAGATGGGCTGCTCGATCATGATCTCCGGCTTCGCGATGTCGGGCGGCACGGCACGCGAGGCCCTCGTGCCCGACTCGCTGAGCACCTGCCTGCGCATCGGCTCGGGCATCGAGCAAGCCCGCGCCGAGAAGTCCGACGCGGTCGTCCGCACCGTCGAGCTGCTCGGCGGGCGCGAGTTCTTCGCCGGCAAGGTCGTCGACGTCGAGCGCGGCACCACCTCCGGATTCGCGCGCGGACGTGCGCGCATCGAGAACGTCTCGTCGACGCTCACCCTGTCGTTCCAGAACGAGCACCTCATGGCCGAGTGCGACGGCGATGTGCTCGTGACCACACCCGACCTCATCATCGTGCTCGACCACGACTCCGGCGAGCCGATCACCACCGAGGGTCTGCGCTACGGGCAGAGGGTGCGCGTGATCGCCGCACCGAGCGACCCCCGCTGGCACAGTGCGGACGCGCTCGCGATGGTCGGCCCCGGGTACTTCGGCTACGACATCCCCTCGCACCGCTTCGACGGCACGCTGGACAGCGTGGCGGGCGAAACGGCGGCGCACGAGACAGCGGCGGTGCTCGCATGAGCTGGACTCTGACCGCTGCCGACCTGCCCGATCTCGCCCGCGGCGCAACGCTGCTCGGCACCGGCGGCGGTGGCGATCCCTACATCGGCACGATGCTCGTGGAACGAGTGCTCGGCGACGGCGCCATCACCGTGCTCGACCCCGACGAGCTCGACGACGACCTGTTCGTCATCCCCACCGCCCAGATGGGCGCCCCCACAGTGATGATCGAGAAGATCCCGGCCGGCACCGAGCCGACGCTCGCCCTGAGAACCCTCGAAGAGCACCTCGGCCGAACCGCGGACGCGACGATGCCCATCGAGTGCGGGGGCATCAACTCGATGATCCCGCTGGTCGTCGCCGCCGAGACCGGTCTCCCGGTCGTCGACGCCGACGGAATGGGGCGCGCCTTTCCCGAGCTCTCAATGGAGACGTTCGCCGTCTACGGCGTGCACGGTTCGCCTCTCGCCCTCGCCGGCGAGCGCGGCGAACGCGTCATCATCGACACGGGTGACGACGACCGCCAGATGGAATGGCTCGCGCGAGGCGTCACCATCCGCCTCGGCGGCGTCGGGCACATCGCCGAGTACGCCATGACCGGCGCCGACGTGAAGCGCACCGCCGTACCGCGCACCCTCTCGATGGCGCTCTCGCTCGGCAGGGCCATCCGCGAGGCCCGGGAGCAGCACCGCTCGCCGTTCGAGGCGATCGAGCGCACGCTCTCCACGACCCTGTACTCCGAGGTGCGCGAGCTGTTCTCCGGCAAGGTCTCCGACGTCGAGCGCCGCACGACCGAAGGATTCGCCAAGGGCCGGGCGACCATCGCGTCGTTGGAGGCCGACAGCACCGACTCGCTCGAGATCGCGTTCCAGAACGAGAATCTCGTCGCGCGCCGCGGCGGCGAGGTCGTGGCGATCGTGCCCGACCTCATCTGCGTCGTCGACATCGAGACCGGCGAGCCGATCACGACCGAGGGCCTGCGCTACGGCCAGCGCGTGAAGGTGCTCGGCATCTCGACCCCCGACCTGATGCGCACGCCCGACGCCCTCCGCGCTTTCGGGCCGTCGGCGTTCGGACTCAGCGAGACGTTCGTTCCGGTCGAGACGCTCGCGGATGCCGCCGCTGCAGTGGCAGCAGCCGTGTGATTCATGTCTACGCTTGACGCATGGTGAGAACCCTCGAGCAGGCGCAGCTCACTGAGCTCGCCCGGGGGTTCTCTCTGCTCGGCTCCGGGGGTGGCGGCAGCACCGACCTGCTCGAACTGATGATCGCCGATGCGCCGCTCTGGCCGATCGACCTGTACGCCCCCGACGACCTCGACCCCGACACTCCCTGTCTCGCCGCCGCGTACGTCGGCTCCACCTACCTGCTCACCGAACGCATCCCCGACCTAGACCCCTTCGTCTCGCTCATCGCGGCCGCGGAACGGTGGACGGGCGTGCGCGCCGAGGCGGTCTGCTCGCTCGAGGCAGCCGGGATGAACGGACTCACCCCCCTGCTGTTGGCCGCTGATCGCCGGATCGTCGACGCCGACTTCATGGGTCGCGCGCTCCCCCGCGTCGACCAGGTGTCGCTGTTCGCCGACCGGGTTCCCGGAACGGTCACCGTGTGCAGCTCCGGCGCCGACGGCATCGTGCTGGTCGCGACCGACCGCGCCGCCGATGTAGAGCATGTGGTGCGGAGCGCCGTCGTTCAGGCCGGCGGTGTCGGGCCGCTCGTGATCGCCGGCTTCACCGTCGGCGAACTGCGGGAGCACGCCATCCTCGGCAACCACAGCCGCGCGCTCGAGCTCGGGGCGGCCTTCGAAGCGGCTGCGACGGCGCCACTCTCCGAGCTCGCGGTGCGACTGGGCGGCCGGATGCTCGGCACCGGACGGGTGACCGGCGTCGAGGCATCCCCGACCGATCCGCACGCGTCGACCATCGAGATCAGTGACGATCGCGGCGAGATCTTCCGCATCATCGGGCGCTCCGAGTTTCTCGCCTTCATGCGCAACGGCGTCGTCGAAGCAGCGACACCCGAGATCATCGTGACCATCGACTCGATCTCGCGCGACGTGCTCCTCGTCGACGGTGTGACGTTCTCGCGGCACGTCGCCGTGATCGCGTTGCCTGCACCTGCCTGGTGGATGTCGACGCCCGAGCGGCTCCGACACGTCGCTCCGGCTGCGTTCGGGCTCGACGGGCTGGTGCCGGCCGCATGAGTCAGCAGCTCGATCTCGCCTCCCTGCTTGCGCATCCCGCGAACGGCGGACTCCGCCCCGTGGCCGGAACCGACGACTCCCCCTGGAGCGACGTCGTCGTCGACTCCGTCGAGGCGCGGCTGACGGCACAGGGCGACGCCACGACAGACTCCGCCCTCGGCATCCTCACCGTCGAACCCCCGCCGACCTCGTGGCAGCAGGATGCGCTGATCCGTCGCGTGCGCGATCGCGGGTACCGCGCGCTCGCCATGCCGGGAGCCGACCACTTCGGCGCCGGAAGCCGCATCCTCGCCGACCGCATCGGGCTCATGCTGCTGAACACCGACGATCCGATGGTGCTCGCCAAGGCGTGCTGGCAGCTGCTCGAAGGGCGCGACGCCCTCACGCTCGGCTACGTGCGGCGGGTCGCGCAGTCGATCGAGTACCACGCCGACAACCTCGCCGACCTCCTGCGGCACCTCTCGTCGAGCGTCGGTCACGGCATCGCCCTCATCGACGCCGAAGGTGTGCTCCTGCAGGCCGGTGGCGGGCTCCCGGATGCCGTGCACGCCGCCATCGACTTCGGCCCCTGGCTCGACACGGTCACGGTCGCCGACGGCTCCGCCGCCTCCGTGCACGTCGACAGCCCCAGCCGCGCG
Organism: Leifsonia sp. NPDC058292; assembly: GCF_042880955.1. Classification (NCBI taxonomy): domain Bacteria; kingdom Bacillati; phylum Actinomycetota; class Actinomycetes; order Micrococcales; family Microbacteriaceae; genus Leifsonia; species Leifsonia sp. NPDC058292. Next base: position 55,788 of record NZ_JBHVYL010000022.1, on the reverse strand, counting down.
GGGCTGCGGCTGGCGTTCTTCGGCGCCGGGTTGAGCGCCCTCCAGCTGAGCGCCCTCGCCGTCGCCGCGGAGGTCGCCATGCCCGCCGTCGCCGCGCGCATCCTCATCGACGAGGTCGCCGACGTCAACGACGCCGCCGTCGCCTCCGCGCTCATGCGCGACTTTCTGGAGCACAGGGACGGCCGCGACGCCGAACTCGAGCAGCGCATGGTGGATCGAGGATGGCGCACCAGCGGACATCACCTGGGATTCCGCATCGTCGGCCGCACCCGCGTCGACACCTTCCAGCTGCTGCGGTTCGTCACACGCGAGCTCGGCTCCCTTCCGATGGACTCGCACGCGGTCATGACCGGGAGCGGCCTGATCGGCTGGCTCAGCTTCACCTCTCCCCAATCGCCGAGCGAGGTCGAGGCGCACGTCGCCGCCCTGCGGGCCGTGCACACCGCCACCCGGCGCGGCTTCAATGTGGCCACCGGCATCGGCTCCCCCGAGAACGGCTCGGCCGGGCTCGTCACCACGATCGCCGGCGCCAGGGATGCCGCCCGCATCGCCGTGGACCGCTCGGCGACCGGCTGGTTCGTGCGCATCGACGCCCTCGGTCTCGAACAGCTGCTGCTCTCGTGGACGGAGAGCGACACGTTCGTGCCCGCCGCGCAGTCACTGCTGGCCCCCCTGGTCTCGGCCGCGCCGGAGCTGCTTCCCACCCTCACCGCCTATCTCGACCACGAATCCGGGATAGCCGCCACCGCCGACGCGCTCGGCCTCCACCGCAACACCGTCTCCGCCCGCATCGCCCGCACGCAAGAGCTCCTCGGGCTCGACCTCGGCGACCCCGAGGTGCGGCTCGCGCTGCACCTCGCCTGCCGGGCGGTGCGAGGGTGACGGGCCGTGCGAGGGTGACGGGCCGTGCGCGGGTGCCAGGCCGTGCGCGGGTGCCCGGCCGGGCGAAAGTGAGGGGCGCGCGCATCCGTTGGGCCCGGATCGTGTCCGTTCCGTCGTTCCCGTTGAGAGGCGATCTATGAAAGCTATGGTCTACGAGCGCTTCGGCGGCGAGGTCGACGTTCGGGATGTGCCCGACCCTGTCGCGCCCGACGGCGGCGTCGTGATCCGGGTCGGTGCTTCCGGGCTGTGCCGCAGCGATTGGCATGCCTGGGCCGGCCACGACGACAGCGTGCACCTCCCCCACGTTCCCGGCCACGAGTTCGCCGGCACCATCGAGAGCGTCGGCGACGGCGTCAGCTCGTGGAGTGTCGGGCAACGGGTCACCGCACCTTTCGTGAACGGTTGCGGCACCTGCGCCTGGTGTCTCGCCGGCCAATCCCAGGTGTGCCCGAACCAGACCCAGCCCGGGTTCACCCACTGGGGCTCGCACGCCGAGCTGGTCGTCATCCGCGCGGCCGACCTGAACGTCGTCGCCGTGCCCGACAGCCTCACCGACGATGCCGCCGCCAGTCTCGGCTGCCGGTTCGCCACCGCCTACCGAGCCGTTCGTGCGCGGGCCGACGTTCGTGCCGGCGAGTGGGTCGCCGTCTACGGCGCCGGCGGTGTCGGGCTCAGCGCTGTCATGATCGCCGCCGCCCTCGGGGCGCGCGTGATCGCCGTCGACCGCAACCCCGCGGCCCTCGACCTCGCGCTCACTCTCGGCGCCGAACAGGCCATGCTCGCCGGCGACACCACCCCCGATGACATCGCCGACCTCACCGGCGGCGGCGCGCACGTCAGCATCGACGCGGTCGGTTCCGCCGGCACGAGCAGCGCGGCCGTGCGCTCGCTGCGCCGCCGCGGACGCCACGTGCAGATCGGGCTCCTTTCGTCCGCCGAGCTTCCCGTGCTGCCGCTCGACCGCATCCTCGCCTGGGAACTCGACATCCTCGGCAGCCACGGCATGTCGGCGGCGGACTACCCGGGGATGCTCGACCTCGTTGCCCGCGGCGAGCTGCGGCCCCAAGATCTGCTCGGCGGCGCCGTGACGCTGGAAGCGGGAGCGTCACTGCTGCCTCGGCTCGACCAGGCGAGCGTCACCGGGATCACGGTCGTGCATCCGGGTGCCGCCGGCAGCGCTGCCCACGGCATCCCGGGAGCAGAATAGAGGCGTGCTTCCCACCGACATCCCCACTCCCGACACCGCGGCCGCTCGCGCCGCACTCGAGATCGCCACCGAGTACTACTCGGAGTCGCTGCTCAACCACTGTCAGCGCGCCTGGCTCTGGTCGGTCGGCTTCGCCACCGAGGAGTCGCGCGAGTTCGACGCCGAACTGCTGTACGTCGCCGCGCTCCTGCACGACATCGGACTGGTCGAAGAGTTCGACAACCACACGCTCGCCTTCGAGAACGGCGGCGGCCACGTCGCCATCGCGCTCACCGCCGGCGCCGGGTGGGACGCAGCGCGACGAACACGTGTGCACGAGATCATCGAACGCCACATGTGGCTCTCCGTCGATCCCGCCCAAGACGTCGAAGGCTACCTGCTCGAAACCGCTACAGCCCTAGACATCTCCGGTGCCCGGGCGGATGCCTTGCCCACCGACTTCCAGCGCGCTGTGCTCGCCGCCCATCCCCGCCTCCGACTCGCGGAAGAGTTCGGTGCCCACGTCACCGACCAGGCGCGACGCAAACCGGGCACGTCGTCGGAGCGGATCGTCAAGGGCGGCGTCGTGCGAAAGCTCGCCGACAACCCCCTGGAGCAACTCGGACGCTGAGAGCGCGTCGCGGCCTCCTCCACAGGTGGGGGTGACGGTCGGGTTATCCACAGGTTAAATCCCTGGTCACGGCCCTATTCGAGTGTCGGTGGGTGGTGGTTGGGTTGAGTCATGACCACAGCACGAGACTCCGTTTGGCGGGATGCGTTTGACGCGTTGCCGGATGCGGCGTCGTTGTCCCCGCGAGCACTGTTGGAGTTCGTGGATGAACTCGGGGTGCTGCAGGCGCGGTTGGATGCGGTGAAACTCGGTGCGGTGGGGCAGGTGCTGCGGCGGTGGAACCAGTTGGACGAGGAGGGCCTGGTGCTGCGGGGTGGGCACCGCCATGCGGTGACCCTGGTCGCCGAACGGTGGCAGGTCGCCGTGCCGGCGGCCCGGCAGGTGTGCTTGGTTGCGCAGGCGGTCACCCCGCGGGTGGGGTTGACCGGGGAGATACTGCCGGCCGGGTTCCCGGCGTTGGCTTCCGCACTCGATCCTGATGCGTTGGAGGCGGGGTGGGTGAGTGTGGATCAGGCGGCGGTGATCGTCCGCGAGTTGGGGAAAGCGGCGCCTGCCTGCACGGTCGCGTCGTTGCAGTTCGGGGAACGAGTACTGGTACAGCACGCACCGGGCCTCACGGTGGCTGAACTACGGGTGCTGGCGGGGCAGGTGCGGGACCGGCTCGACCAAGACGGAGTGCTCCCCCGCGAGGAGGTGCAACGGTCACGGCGGTCATTGACGATCAGCACCACATCGGATGGTCTGACGCACATCGACTGGTACCTGCACCCCGAAGCCGCCGGCCACGTCGTGGCTGCCATCGACACGCTGGTCGGACACGAACTCCGGGCCGTGCGATTCCGGGACACCAACGGACCCGACTTCACGGCCGACCGGGCCGAGGAGGAACACCGCACCTTGCCGCAGTTGCGATCGGATGCGGCGGTGGACGTGTTCCGGCACTACGCCACCCACCCCGGCACCGGGAGCACACCACCGGTGACCATGGTGGTCCGCATCGGACTCACCGCTCTGCAGACTGGGACGGGTGTTGGGGAGATCGACGGTGTCTCCACGCCGATCTCCGCCACCACCGCCCGACGGTTAGCCGCCGACGCGAACCTCATCCCGGTGGTTCTCGGCGGGGATGGAGAAGTACTCGACCTCGGCCGCAGCCGCCGCTTGTTCAGTAGCAAGCAGAAGCTCGCGTTGGCCGAACGGGACGGTGGGTGTGCGTGGGCCGGGTGCCCCCACCCACCCTCCTACACGGAAGCGCACCACATCAGGTGGTGGGACAAACACCACGGGGCCACCGACCTCAACAACGGTGTTCTGCTCTGCTCCAACCACCATCACCGGGTCCACGACGACGGATGGGACATCACCGTCCGTGACCACGTGCCCTGGTTCATCCCACCCAGCCACATCGACCACCACCGACGACCCCGACGCGGCGGACGCATCCGACTCCAAGAAACAGCAGCATGACGGCCGCGCGAACCTGTGTCGATCCGATGCCGAAATGAGCGCGCCTGAACCTGTCGCTCCCACCAGGCGGCGCGAACCCGGCCGCGAGTCCGGCGTACTCAGCCGCAGGGGCGATCCGATCGAGTATGCCGCATGGCGAGGGATCGCCGGCCGCCACCCGAACGGCTCCCGCGAGAGCATCCCGAAGCATCCTCAGCAATGACTGCTAGCGTGGGCAGGTCGGCACGTCGCCGACGTCAGGGAAGACTTCTTCGAGAGTGTCGCCTCCTCTGATCCGTTCAGAGGAGCACCATGCCCGCGTTCAACCGACCAGCCGGCCTGTCACCCACTGCAGCATCCACTGCGGCCGTGGCCACCGCACCAGTCCCTACAGCATCCCTTCGGGCCACCGCCGTCGTCTACTGCGAGGGCAACTTCGGCGAACAGGACGGCAAGACGGCCAACGGCCTCATCCGGCACTCCGAGAAGTACGAGATCCTCAGCGTCATCGACAGCCGGTGCGCTGGCGCCGACTCGGGGATGTTCCTCGACGGCGTGCCCAACGGCATCCCGGTCGTCGCAGACCTCGCCGCAGCGATCGACGAGACCGGTGAGCTACCAGCGAACCTCATCTTCGGGATGGCACCGGCGACAGGCATGCTCGACGACGCCCAGCGTTCGGTGATGCTCGACGGAATCGACCGAGGGATGAACCTGGTCAACGGCCTGCACGAGTTTCTGGCCGATGATCCGGAGTTCGCGGCAGCGGCGTTGATCGCGGGCGTGACGATCACCGACATCCGTCGGCCCAAAGCAAAGAAAGACCTCAAGCTCTTCTCGGGCCGCATCTTCGACGTGACCTGCCCGCGCATCGCGGTGCTCGGCACAGACGGGTCCATCGGCAAACGCACGACCGCGACACTCCTGGTCGACGCGCTGGTGGCGCGCGGTGTCAAGGCGGTCATGGTCGGCACGGGACAGACGGCGCTCATCCAGGGCGCGCGCTATGCGGTGGCTCTGGATGCGACGGTTCCGCAGTTCTGCTCGGGCGAGGTCGAGGCGCAGGTCGTGGCAGCGTTCGAGAACGAGAACCCTGACGTGATCATCGTCGAAGGCCAGGGCGCCCTGAGTCACCCGGCCTATCTGACGAGCGCGTACATCCTGCGCGGCAGCCGCCCGGAGGGAGTGATCGTGCAGCACGCACCCAAACGACAGGCCCTGGGCGACTATCCGGCGCTGCCGATGCCGACCGCTGCGAGCGAGATCGCTCTGATCGAGGCTTTCGCCGACACGAAGGTCATCGGGGTGACGATCAACCACGAAGAGATGACGGATGCCGAGATCGGCGCCGCCATCGACGAGCACGAGCTCGAACTGGGCGTGCCGGCGACCGACCCGCTCACCCGCCCGCTCGACCAGCTGGCCGACATGGTGCTGCTCGCCTTCCCTGAGGTGGCAGCAGCGTCCGCACGTCGCAGTGCGACGGGGCCGGCCGCGACCTGACCGCTAGCGCGACCCGGCGCGCAGGCCGACGGCGGGTAGCAGCACCCCGTCGATCAGCGAGATGAGAAACGCCCGGTCGACGGGCTTGCGCAGAACGAGCACCCGATAGGCGACCATCGACGGCGTGATCTGCGCGAGCGTGTCGATGTCGCAGTCTGCGGTGATCTCACCGCGCTCGATGGCCCGCTTCATGAACAGACGGTTCACGGATGCACGGGGCTCGACGATCGCGGCGTTCACCGCTTCGGCGAGTCCGGGCTCCTTTGCCAGCATCGACATCAGCCCGGCCATGATCTGCAGCTTGCGCTCACCGTCTTCGATGCGGTGCGGTTTGATCATGGCGACGAGATCCCCACGCAGAGTGCCGGTGTTCGGCAGGGCATCCGGGTCGACGTCCGCCTTCTTCATGCAGGCGACGGCGTCGATGACGAGGTCTGCTTTCGAGGCCCAGCGCCGGTAGACGGTGGCCTTACCGGCTTTGGCCCGTGCGGCGACCATGTCGATGGTCATGCCGTCGTATCCGGTCTCGGCGAGCACGTCGATGGCGGCCTGAAGAATCTCGGGGTCGCGGGTGTGGTCGCGTTTGCGGCCGAGTTTCGGCGCGTCCGCGCCGGCCGGTGCGGCGGTCTCGAGCTGCGTCATTGCGGCGTCCTCCGTGGTGTTGCTTGTCATTGAGACTATTCTAAGGTTAATTCTAGAACTTGATAGATCCGAAACTGGTTAGTTTCGTATATGCTGACCTGCATGTCACAGACTTCCTCGACCGTTTCGGGTGCCGCGACCGCCCCGGGAGCTCGACCCGTGAGCTCCCGCCGCTGGTGGACACTCGTCACCGTCGCCCTCGCCCAGCTCATGGTGGTGCTCGACTCCACTGTGGTCAACATCGCCCTTCCGTCCGCCCAGGCCGACCTGGGATTCTCCAACGGCGACCGCCAGTGGATCGTCACGGCCTACTCCCTCGCCTTCGGCAGCCTGCTGCTTCTGGGCGGCCGCATCTCCGACCTGATCGGACGAAAGCGCGCCTTCATCATCGGTCTCATCGGCTTCGCCGGCGCTTCGGCGCTGGGCGGCGCGGCGGGGACCTTCGGGATGCTCGTGGGCGCCCGCGCCCTCCAGGGCGTGTTCGGCGCACTGCTCGCGCCGACGGCACTGGCCGTGCTGACGACGACGTTCACCGTTCCGAAGGAGCGCGCCCGCGCGTTCGGCATCTTCGGCGCCATCGCAGGTGCCGGCGGCGCGGTGGGACTCCTGCTGGGCGGTGTTCTCACCGAACAGTTCGACTGGCGCTGGAACCTCTACATCAATGTGATCATCGCGATCGTGGCCGTCGTGGGCGCGGCGTTCTTCGTGACGTCGCTGAAGCGCTCGGGCCCACGCCCGAAGCTCGACCTGCCGGGAACGGTCTTCGTGTCGGGCGCCTTGTTCGCTCTGGTCTACGGATTCTCGAACGCCGAGACCGACGGCTGGGGCTCGCCGCTGACCTGGGGCATGCTCGCGGCGTCCGGAGTTCTGCTCATCGCGTTCGTGCTCTGGCAGCGCCGCGCAACCCATCCGCTGCTGCCGCTGTCGATCGTGCTGGACCGCAACCGCGGCGCCTCGTACAGCTCCATCCTGATCGCCGGCGCTGGGATGTTCGGCATCTTCCTGTTCGTCACCTACTACCTGCAAGCATCGCTCGGCTTCACTCCGATCCAGACTGGGCTCGCCTTCCTGCCGATGATCCTCATGCTGATCACGGCCGCGCAGCTGTCCACGAACATCTTCGTGCCGCGGTTCGGCCCGAAGGTGATGGTGCCGATCGGCATGACCATCGCGATGGTCGGCATGCTCTACCTCACGCACCTCGGCGTCACGGCCAACTACGCCGTGGACATCCTGCCGGGTCTGATGATCATGGGCTTCGGAATGGGCTCGATCATGCCGGCGGCCATCCAGACCGCGACCCTCGGCGTCGACGGCCGGTTCGCCGGAGTCGCCTCGGCGATGGTGAACACGAGCCAGCAGGTCGGCGGCTCGATCGGAACGGCCCTGCTCAACACGCTGGCGGCGACCGCTGCGACCGACTACCTCGCGTCGCACATCCCGCCGACGGCGAGCGTCGGCGCGCAGGCAGCAGTGCACGGCTACGCGACCGCGTACTGGTGGGGCGCGGGCTTCTTCGCCTTCGGAGCGGTGCTCTCGGCCCTGCTCTACCGCCGCCGCGCCACGGCCCCGGCGACCGGAGAGACTGCCGCGACAGCCGCCGCCACGTCGCCGACGGCGGAGCCGGTCGCCGCCCACTAGCGGCGAGCCGAAACTGCGACCCTGTAAACCAGAAACGCTCCCGGGACCGAGGTCCCGGGAGCGTTTCTTCGTTGTCGGCGCTGAGCGCTCGTGGCAAGCTACGCGGCCAGCGGCATCCGCGCGTCGGCCGTCACAGCGAGGGAGCCGTCGCGGACGTCCAGGTGAACTGTGCCGCCATCGACGAGGTCGCCGCTGACGAGCAGGTCGGCGATGCGGTCGTCGACCTCGCGCTGGATGTGGCGCCGCAGGGGACGCGCGCCGTACTCGGCTTCGTAGCCGTTCTCGGCGATCCAGTCGACCGCCGCGTCCGTCACATCGAGAGCGATCTCTCGAGTGGCGATCCGTGCGGCCGTGGCGTTCAGCAGGAGGCGGACGATGCCGCGCAGCTGAGCGGTGTCCAGCTTGCGGAACAGCACGATCTCATCGATGCGGTTCAGGAACTCGGGACGCATCGCCTCACGGAGCTTGCCCATGACACGGTCGCGAAGATCCTTCTCCGAGGCGAACCCGGAAGCGTCGCCGGAGGCGCCCATGGGCACGAAGCCGAGCGCACCGCTGCGGGAGGCGAGGAACTCCGAGCCGAGGTTCGAGGTCATGATCACCACCGTGTTGCGGAAGTCGACCGTGCGGCCCTGCCCGTCAGTGAGGCGCCCGTCGTCGAGCACCTGCAGGAGCAGGTTGAACACATCCGGATGCGCCTTCTCGATCTCGTCGAACAGCACCACGGAGTACGGGTTGCGACGCACGCGCTCGGTGAGCTGGCCGGCTTCGTCGTAGCCGACGTATCCGGGAGGGGCACCGACGAGTCGCGCCACGGTGTGACGTTCGCCGAACTCGCTCATGTCGAAGCGGAGCATGGCTTTCTCATCGCCGAAGAGCGACGACGCGAGAGACTTCGCGAGTTCGGTCTTGCCGACACCGGTCGGCCCGAGGAACAGGAAGCTGCCGACGGGGCGGCGCTCGTCCCCGAGTCCGGTGCGGTTGCGACGAACCGCCTTGGCGACAGCGACCACCGCGTCGTCCTGACCGATCACACGCTGGTGCAGCTCGGACTCCAGACGCGCAAGGCGCTCGCGGTCGGCCTGTCCGACCTTGCTCACGGGGATGCCCGTGGCACGGGAGACAACCGCGGCGATCTCGGGCTCGCCGACCACCGCATCCTGCTGCGGGCGCGAGCCGAGTTCGTCGAGCGAACCCTGAACCGACTCGATCTCGTCACGCAGCCGAGAAGCCTCCTCGTAGTGCTCGGCACTCACGGCGGCGTTCTTCGAAGCTTCGAGGTCTGCCAGCCGGGCGAGCAGCTCCGAGGCGTCGATCCGCTTGCCGAGCGAGAGACGCAGACGGGCACCGGCCTGGTCGATCAGGTCGATCGCCTTGTCGGGGAGGAACCGGTCGGAGACGTAACGGGCGGAGAGCTCGACGGCGGAACGGATGGCCTCGTCCGTGTACCGCACGCCGTGGTGCTCCTCGTAGGCGCTGCGCAGTCCGGAGAGGATCAGCACGGCATCCTCGACACTCGGCTCACCCACGGTCACGGGCTGGAACCGGCGCTCGAGGGCGGGATCCTTCTCGATGCGGCGGTATTCCTTGAGCGTGGTCGCACCGACGAGGTGCAGGTCTCCGCGGGCGAGACGGGGCTTCAGGATGTTGCCCGCATCCATGCCACCCTCGCCGGACCCTCCGGCGCCGACAACGGTGTGCAGCTCGTCGATGAAGACGATCAGCGAATCCCGGTGCGCCGAGATCTCGTCCATCAACGTGGTGAGCCGCTCCTCGAAGTCGCCGCGGTACCGGGTTCCGGCGAGCATGGCAGGCAGGTCGAGGGAGACGACCCGCTTCTCGAGCAGCTGCTCGGGAACGGCGCCGTCGACCACGGCCTGCGCGAGACCCTCGACGATGGCGGTCTTGCCGACACCGGCTTCGCCGACCAGAACGGGGTTGTTCTTGGTGCGACGCGAGAGGATCTCGACGGTCTGCTCGAGCTCGTCGAGGCGGCCGATCACGGGGTCGAGCTTGCCGGTGCGGGCGAGCTCGGTGAGGTCGGTGCCGAACTGGTCGAGCATGGGCGTCTCAGAAGCCTCGGCCCCGGCTCCGTCGGTCGCCGAACCGTCGCCGGCCGCGCCGGCGCCCACGGTGGACGTCTCGCGGAGGGCGGAGGTCAGCGCCTCGGCCGTGACGCCGGCGTTCTGCAGAACCTGCCCGGCGGGCGAATCCTGCACGATGACGAGCGCGAAGAAGAGGTGCTCAGGGTCGATGTAGGTCGAACCGGATGCTCGCGCGACCTGGTACGCGTGGAACAGCGCGCGCTGAGCGGACGGGGTGATGGATGCGGAGTCGATGTCGATCGCGGTGAGACCGGACTGCGGAAGCCGCTGCTCGGCGGCGACGGCCACGCGGCCGGGGTCGACGCCGATACGGCGCATGGCGTCGGCTGCGGGCTCCTGCCCGACCATCACGCGAAGGATGTGAAGCGAGTCGAGCTCGCGGTGGCCGTGCTCCAGGGCGAAGCGCCCCGCCTCGGCGAGGATCTCCTGGGTGCGGCGACTGAGGAAGCGACTGATGTCGATCGAGCGCGCGGAACGCGCGCGCTCACCCGCGAGATAACGGGCGAGGAACTCGTCGAAAGAGTTGCTGCCGTCACCATCGGGAGTGAAGTTCTCGGGCACGAAATCTCCTGTTTCTTGAAAGTTGAGTCGTGAACACTCAAGTTCAACACACGGGCGGGGATGTTATTCCCGGGTGCAGCAAGACGTTGCTAGCGTGAACCCATGACTGCGGTGACCATCGCCAAGGAGGACGCTCGGCGTATCGCGATCCGGGCCCAGCGTCTCGACGCCGACCGTCCGACCGACCTGCTCGACCTCGTGCGGGAGCTGACCTATCTGCAGCTCGACCCGACGGCGGCCATCGCGCCGAGCGCAGAGCTCATCGCATGGTCGCGGCTCGGCTCCTCGTTTCAGCCGACAGCGCTGAAGACCGCCATCGAGGTGGACCGCACCCTGTGGGAGCACAAGGCGCAGGATGAACAGACCAGCCCGGCCATAGCGATGGTGCGCTCGACGGCCGACCTCGGGTTGCACCTGGCCGAGATGACGCAGGGCGTGCGCTACAAGGATGCACGCGAGTGGCTCGCGGCCAACGAGCGGTTCCGGCGCGATGTGCTGGCCAGGCTGCGAGACTCCGACGGCCCGCTGCTCTCGCGGGAGATCGCCGACACCGCTCAGGTGCCCTGGGTCTCCACGGGGTGGACCCACGATCAGAACGTCACGCGGATGCTGGAGTTCCTCGTCGCGGAGGGCGAGGTCGCGACGGCGGGCCGGGTCGGCCGCCAGCGCACGTTCGACCTGGCCGAGCGCGTCTACCCCCGGGGCGTGGTGGCCCTTCCGCTCGACGAAGCCAGACGCATCCGGGATGAGCGACGGCTGTCGGCCCTGGGGATCGCCCGAGCGCCGATGGTCGGCGAGGCTGGCGAGCGGGTGCGGGTCGAGGGCAGCGACCGCGAGTGGCGGGTGGCGCCGGACGCGATCGCCCGCCTGAGCGCCGAACCGTTCGTGGGACGCACAGCCCTGCTGTCGCCGTTCGACCGCCTGATCCACGACCGGGTGCGCTCCCAGGAGGTCTTCGACTTCGAGTATCTGCTCGAGATGTACAAGCCGGCCGCCAAACGGCGCTGGGGCTATTTCGCGCTGCCGATCCTGCACGACGACCGCCTGGTCGGCAAACTGGACGCGCTCGCCGACCGCAAGGCGGCTGCGCTCGTGTTGACCGCGATCCACGAGGATGTGCCGTTCACCAAGACGATGACGGCGGACGTGAACGCCGAGATCGAACAGCTGGCCGGGTGGCTCGACCTCACGGTCACGACCGGCTGACGGTCACTTGCCGTGCGGGTCGCTGGCGTTGAGCGTCGCGACGACCTGCTGGTAGTCGCCACGCGCCTCGCCGAACCTCAGGAACTTCACCCGCTCGACCAGGATCTCGTTCGCCTCGGGGCTGCTCTCGAAGAGCGACACCACCTCGGCGATGAACTCGTCCAACGGCATGGCGTGGTCGTTCTCGCTCTGCCCGGGCATGAGGTCGGTCTGCACCGACGGCGGCACGAGTTCCACGACCTTCACCGTGGTGTCGGCCAGCTGCAACCGGATGCTCTCGCTCAACATGTGGATCGCCGCCTTGGCAGCGTTGTAGCTCGGAGTCGCCTTGAGGGGTGCGAAGGCGAGCCCGGACGACACGGTGACGATGGTCGCGTCGGGGCGGCTCTGCAGGTGCTCGACGAGAGCGCCGATCAACCGGATGGGCCCGAGCACGTTGGTCGTGATGACGGCCTCGGCCGTGTCGACGAAGCCCGCCGGCGTGTGCCAGTCCTCGACTCGCATGATGCCGGCCATCGCGACCAGCACGTTGAGCTCCGGATGCGCGGCGATGACCTCGGCCGACGCGGCGGCGATGCTGGCGGCATCCGTCGTGTCGATGCGGACGGTGCCGATGCCGGGATGTTCGCGAGCGATCGTCTCGAGCAGATCGGTGCGGCGCCCGCCGACGATGACGGTGTTGCCTTTCGCCTGCAGGGCGAGGGCCAGCGCGAGGCCGATGCCGCTGGTCGCGCCGGGGATGAAGATGGTGTTTCCTGTGATGTTCATGCCTCCACTTTCGGCGAACCGAGCGCGAAGCGGGAGAGGAGCGTTCATCGGGGGATCGCCGATCCCTGGTTACCGGCAGCTCGACCCCTCATGATGGAGATATGGACCGCCCAGCGCTCGCCGACTTCCTCCGCACCCGTCGCGGAGCGCTGCAACCGTCGGATGTGGGGCTCCCGTCGGGTGCGCGCCGCCGCGCTCCGGGGCTCCGCCGCGAGGAGGTCGCGCAGCTCGCCGCGATGTCTGCCGACTACTACACGCGTCTCGAACAGCAGCGAGGGCCGCAGCCGAGCGAGCAGATGCTCGCCTCCCTGGCCCGAGCGCTTCGCCTGACCGCCGACGAACGCGATTACCTCTACCGGATGGCCGGCCACAACGTTCCCGACCGGTTCAGCGGCTCGGGACACGTGTCGGCCCCTCTCCAGCGGGTGCTCGACCACCTCGACGACTCCCCCGCCCTGGTGATCTCGAATCTGGGCGAGACCCTGGTGCAGAACCGGCTCTCGGCCGCGCTGCTCGGCGACCGCTCGGGCTTCACCGGGCTCGACCGGTTCGAGGCGTATCGCTGGTTCGTGCATCCGGAGACCGAGCGCAGCCGCTACCCCGAAGACGACCGCGACCGCCAGAGCCGCGCGCAGGTCTCGTCGCTGCGAGTCGCTTACAGCACGATGGGCGCCGAGTCGCGAGCGGGCGAACTCGTGCGCGCGCTCCTCAAGGCCAGCCCGGAGTTCGCCGAGCTGTGGGAACGCCACGAGGTCGCGAAACGGTTCGAAGACCACAAGACGCTCGTGCATCCGGAGCTCGGCCCGATCGAGCTCGATTGCCAGGTGCTGTTCACCGAAGACCAGTCGCAGTGCCTTCTCGTGCTGACGGCGCCGCCGCGGTCGGAGGGGGCGGAGAAGCTGGCCCTGCTCGGCGTGCTCGGCACGCAGGCGTTCAGCTGACGACGACTGTCCTCGCCGCGTGAGCGGACGGTCTTGTGGGGCCCGCGCCACCGCAGTACGGTGGCGCGCATGGATGTCACCGAGTGGCTGCTCGACTCCGATCCGGCGATCCGCTGGCAGGTGCTCCGCGATCTGACGGATGCCTCCCCCGACGTGGTCGCCGCCGAACGCGCCCGCGTGGCCACCGAGGGCTGGGGCGCCGCTCTTCTCGCCGAACAGGACCCGGAGGGCACGTGGGACGGCGACGTGTTCTTTCCGCCGTGGACGTCGACGCTCAACACGGTGCAACTCCTCCACGACCTCGGCATCGATCCGCAGAGCCCGGAGACCCGGCGAGCGATCGACCTGGTGGCCCGCAACGTGCACTGGCAGGAGGAGTTCGGCAGCAACCTTTACTTCGACGGCGAGGTCGAGGCCTGCATCAACGGACGCGTCTTCGCGGCGGGTGCGTATTTCGGGCATCCGAGCACGGTGTTGCGCGATCGCCTGGTGGGCGAGCGTCTGGCCGACGGCGGCTGGAACTGCTACGTGCCGCCGAGCGAGCGCTCCTCTTTCAACAGCACGATCTGTGTGCTCGAGGGCCTGCTCGAATACGAGACGGCCGTTGGCGCCACCGCGGAGACGACGGAGGCGCGGCGAACCGGCGAGCAGTACCTCCTCGATCGCGGGTTGCTGCGCCGGCTCTCGACGGGTGAGATCGTCGACGAAGACTGGACGAAGCTGTCATTCCCCGTGTACTACTCCTACGACGTGCTCCGCGGGCTCGAGTACTTCCGCGCGGCCGGCGCCGAGCCCGACGACCGGTTCGCCGAGGCGATCGCCCTGATCGAAGGCAAACGGGATGCGGACGGCCGCTGGGCGCTGGAGCACACCCACGAGGGCAAGCAGTGGTTCGAGATGGAGCCCGAGGGCGAGCCGAGCCGCTGGATCACGCTCCGCGCACTCCGCGTGCTCGCCTGGTATCACGCCTGAACGGCGGCTGCCGACCCGCCCGCGCGCTCACCCGCCGACTCGCGGTTGGAGCACGTGGTCGACGAGTCCGTAGTCGCGCGCGCTCTGAGCGGTGAAGACCCTGTCGCGGTCGGTGTCGTGCCGGAGGGTCTCGATCGACTGACCGGTGTGCTCGCTCAGAATCGACTCCAGCTCGCCACGGATGCGAACCACCTCGTCCGCCTGCAGGATGAGGTCGGGAATCGTTCCCTGACCACGAGCCGCCGGCTGATGCAGCACGACGCGGGTGTGCGGAAGCACGGCCCGTCGCCCGGTGGCGCCGGCGGCCAGCAGCACGGCACCCGCGGCGATCGCCTGCCCGACGCACGTCGTCGCGACCGGCGACTGGATGTACTGCATCGTGTCGTAGATCGCGAGCATTGAGGTCATGTCCCCGCCCTCGCAGTTGATGTAGAAGTTGATCTCCCGGCCCGAACCGTCGGAATCGAGGTGGATCAGTTGGGCGATGAGAGCGTTCGCGACGCCGTCATCGATGCCCGTGCCGAGGTACACGATGCGCTCGCTGAGGAGGTGCGAGTACACATCCATGATCCGTTCGCCGCGCGGATGCTGCGCGATCACGTTGGGGATCGTGTAGCCGCTCACGGCATCACCTGCTCGAACGAGTCGACGATGCCGTCGACGAAGCCGTAGTCCAGCGCCTGCTCGGCGGTGTACCACCGGTCGTGCAGCGAGTCCTCGAACACGCGCTCGACGCTCTGGCCGGTGTCGTCGGAGATGAGACCGAGCACGACATCCCGCGTCAATCGCAGATCGTTGGCCTGCACCTCGACCTCGACGGCCGAGCCGCCGATTCCGGCCGACCCCTGGTGCATCAGGATGCGCGCGTGCGGCAGCGCGAACCGCTTGCCTTTCGCGCCGGCCGAGAGCAGGAACTGGCCGGCGCTGCAGGCCAGCCCGAGCGCGAGCGTGCTGACGTCGCAAGGCACGAGCCGCATCACATCCCGGATCGCCAGCATCGACGGAACGGACCCGCCCGGCGAGTGAATCCAGAGCGAGATGCCCGCGCGCGGATCCTCCGCCGCGAGGGTGAGGAGCTGCGCGATGAGCAGCGATCCGTTGTCGTCGTCGAGTGGTCCGTCGAGCACGACGACGCGGCGGAACAGCAACTGCTGCCGCATGCGATCGTCGAACTGTGGTTTCTTGTCGTCTGCCATGGGACGAGCCTCCCCCGCCCTGAGCTCTCGCGCAGCAGACTCTGCCCAGGGCAGATCTGCCGTGGGCAGACGACCTCGCGGGGCCGACAACGAGGCCGGTACCTCACACCCCGCTATCGGGATTCATTCGACATTCGCCTAGAAGTTTGCCAGGACGCGTGCGTACGCTCCGATGCCTGACCATGCGGGCAGAACGATGGAGGGGATTCTCTTGGCACCACGGCCACACCGCGCGCCACGCGCAACGCGCAGCCCCTTCCGCGTCGGCCTCCTCGCCCGGCACCGCCTCGAGCGGCTCGCACTGCAGGACTCGGCAGCGATCGCAGCGCAGTCACGGTCGGATAACGATCGCGCGATCGCCGAGACGACCACGCCGACGGTGCAGGCGATCCAGGCGCACGCCAACGCGTACGCCCGCCGCGAGGAGCAGCGCTTCTTCTCGAACGTGCAGAACGAGCTGACCGAGTACCGCGTGCTCACGAAGTCGCTCGAGGCCGATCTGGCCGTCTACGAAGAGAAGACGGCCGGGCTGTCGCTCGCCGACCGCGAAGCGATCGCCCGTGGCAGTGGTCCGGCGATCGAGGAGCTTCGTCGCGTCGAGCGGCGGATCAAACGCGGCCACCGCCGCGCCGACGAGCTGTCGGCACTGATCCACTCGCGCTTCACAGCCGCGAAGCTGCGCGCGGGGCGCTACTACGACTTCTCGGACGAGCGCATCGCCATCTACTGGGGCGCGCTGCGGCGAGCGTCCGCCGGCACGGTGGCCGATGGGATGCGCAGCATTCCGGCACTCGGCCGCCCCGACTGGCTGACCACCAAAGAGAACACCAAGCTGATCGAACTCTGGCAGGGGAGAACCGATGTCCAAGCGTGACAAGCCGCTGGCCGACTACGCCGTTCCGAAGACACGGCGACTGCGCCGCCGGCTGCTCTGGCAGCTGCGCCGGATGCGTGACGCGGTCGACGTCGAGACGCTCGAAGTGTTCGAGCACGAGCTCGGTGCATTCGAACGCGCGGGGGTGGCCGACATCGACCGGCAGCGCACGCGCAACGTCGCGACCAGTGCGGCGCGGGTGGCGACGGCGCAGAAGCGGGAGGAGCTCATCCGCACCGCGATCATTCGTGCTGAGACCGACATCCGCCGCGCCGAGGTGGCCGCCGAGCGGCTCGACGCCAAGCTCGTCGGCCACGACCCCGACCTGCACAACTACGCGTGAGCGCCGAACAGGAGAACTGACATGGCAAGAGACATCGTGTTGAGGCCCCCGCGCATCCGGTCGGGCGTCGGGCACATCTCGCCCTTCGCCCACGTGATCGTCTACGTGCTGCTGCTCGGCATGATCACCGTCGACTACGTACTGCTGTCGCAGGCACTCACCCTGCTGCTGCGCAACGACAGTCAGTACGGCTCCATCGGACTGCAGATGTATGTGATCACCCTCGGCATCTCGCTCGCCGTGGTGACCCTGCCGCACGTCGTCGCGATCGTGATGCGCCGCATCCAGGCGGGGGTCATGACCCGGCGCTGGTCGATCGTCGCGGTGGCGCTCGCGCTCGTCTGGGCCGCACTGCTCGCGGCGATCACGATCGCCCGCATCAAGGCGGGCATCGACGCGCAGAACGCCGGAGGTCTCACCGGTCTCACCGGAGCGACGACGGCACCGGCGACGACCGGATTCTCCTGGTCGGCGCCCGACACGATCATGGCCTTCCTGATGCTCGGCGTTCTGGCCACCTCCGGTGCCATCAGCTTCATCGCCGCGTGGCTGACCACCCGGCCACTGCTCACCGCCGCGGAGAAGGCGCACACCCATGTCGAGAAGCTGCGCGTGCACCACGACCGCCTGCTCGGCGAGGCCGTTGCGGCTCGCGAAGAGACCATGCAGGCCATGCGCCTCGACCATGAAGACGCGGTGCGCTACACCGGCGCCCGCATCACGTTCGCGTCGCGCGTCGACCTCCTGCGCGCCCAGCTGGCGACGAAGCTCGCCCAGCGCGAGCGCGACCCGGAGAGCACGAGCCAGATCATCCGGGAGCTGAAGGCCCGTCACGTCGCCGAGCCGTCCGAGATCTCGCCCGCCATACCGCCCGCGCAGCTCACCGACTGAGCCGCCCCGAAAGGACCCCCGTGATCCGCACCCCCCGCCCTCGTCTCTTCGCCCGCCGCTCCGTCGGCCGGGCCGGTCTCGCAGTCGCCGCCGTCATCGCCCTGGCGGCCGGCCTCACGGCGTGCGCGCCGGCCACCGCATCCGGTCAAGCGTGCGACCAGTCGGCCAGGCGCAACCTCGGCGTCGTGGCGGGAAGCACCGCCAACGCGCCGACCGCCGCGCTCCCGACGTCGGCGGTCACCCAGCTGGCGGCCGTCGGCAAGAGCAACGGCAGCGTGACCGTCGTCGTTCCGTCGGGAACCCCGCAGGTGATGGGCACCACGGTGATCGGGTCGACGGCGCAGGATGCCGTCGTCTGCCAGAACGACCAGCGCACCAAGCTCACCCAGATCACGTCGTACATCAACGCCCTCAAGGCGTCGGCTCCCGAGGTCGACTTCCTCGGCTCCATCGAGCAGGCCGCCCGCAACCTCGGCGCCAACCCGATGGGCGTTCTCGTGATGGGCAGCGGCCTGCAGACGACCGACCCGCTCGACTTCGCGACCAGCGACGTGCTGTCCGCCGACCCGGCGCAGGTGGCAGGCGACCTCCAGACCAGGGGTCTGCTCCCCACCGATCTGAAGGGTGTGACGGTCTACTGGGCGGGGATGGGCGACGTCGCGGGGTCGCAGAGCCCGCTCACCATCCCGGCGCGCAGCAACCTGGCCGCGATCTGGACGGCGATCATCAAGGCCGCGGGCGGAACGCTGTCTCTGCTGCCCGAACCCGCATCGGGCTCGGCTGCCGCCGGGCTGCCGACCGTGACCGCTGTTCCCGTCGCCGCGGTGCAGACGAAGACCGATTGGACGCATCCCATCGTCATCCGCAACAGCGAACTGCTGTTCACGAAAGACGCCGCGACGTTCTCGGATGCGGGCGCCGCCTCCGCCGTTCTGCAACAGCTCGTGCCGTCGATCGAGCAGAACGGCCAGGCCGTCACGATCACCGGCACGGCGTCGAAAGACCAGGCGACGAACAACACCGCCGACACCGCTCTGTCGCTGCGCCGCGCCGAGGCCGTGAAGTCGGCGCTCGTCGCACTCGGCGTGCCGGCGTCGCTCATGACCACGGCCGGGGTGGGCTACGAGTGGTGCGGTTGGAAGAGCGAGACCGATGCGTCGGGCGGGTACTCGGATGCGCTGGCCGAGCAGAACCGCTCGGTGATCCTGACGTCGGCGGGCGTCGACCTCTGCGGCTGACTTGCGGCTGATCGGCGGCTGATCGGCGGCAGCGAGCCCGTCTACCGGGTCAGTGGATCACGGCCTTCAGAAGGATCATCGCGACCCCGAAGGCGGCGGTGCCGAGGCAACCGAGGATGCGCACCGGCCAGCTGCTACCTCGAATGGTGAACGCGCTGTAGCCGATGACGCCGAGGATGACGACCCCCAGCCAGAGCGCGGTGTAGATGGCGACGTCATCCGGGATCGCATGCAGGGCGCCGGCCAGCAGAACGACCGACGGCAGCAGCGCCGACGTCAGAAAGCCGAGCGACCGTCGCAACGAACGCCGCAAGGCCGTTCCGAGGGTCGTGGTGTCTCCTTGCACGACGCCGTGACCGGCGACCGTTCCGGCGTAGACGTGGGCGCACCAGAACACGATCACGGTTCCCAGCACCGTGACGAACGTGGCCCAGGAGCTGGCGTCGTCGGCGCCCGAAACGACGATGATGCCGCTGACGAGGATGGTTCCGTAGACGGATTCCGCGGTGATGAGCGTCTCCCGAGGTTCCGGTGGGCTCGCGGAGGCGGCGCGGTCGGGCGCGCTCATCGAGCCGCCGCCTTCGACCGGGGTCGCCCTCCCACCTCGTGGGGAAGACCACGGGCGAACGCGAGCGACAGCAGGCTGATGGCGATGAGCCCGAAGAAGGAGACGCGCAGCGACGAGAGCTGAGCGTCGCGGTAGATGGTGGTCAGAGTCTTCGCATCCTCATCGGAGAGCCCGGCATCCTCTGCGATCTTGTCGACGCTCGCCGCCGGCACGATGGCGAGACCGCCCTGGGTGCGCTCGTCCACGATCGAGATCGTCTGAGCGGAGAGCTCGCTGCTCGCGACGCCGGAGGCGAACGAGGTCGACAGTGCACCGATCAGGATCGAGCCGATCAGGGCGGTGCCGAGCGAAGAACCGAGGTTCTGGAACACCCCCTGCAGCCCGCCCACCTCGCTGGTCTCCTTCTCGCTGACGCTCGACATGTTCACGTTGCCGAGCTGCGAGGCGAGCAGACCGAGAGCGGCACCGGCCAGGAACATCCCGGCTGCGAACAGCCCGCCGCGCAGGTCGGTCGTCACCGAACCGAGCAACAGGAGCGCGCTGAGAACGAGCACGAGCTGACCGACCCAGACGATCCGCCGCGGCGACCACCGCCGGGAGAGCCGGGTGCCGACGATGGAGAAGAGGATGATCGCGATCGACAGCGGAAAGATCTTGATACCGGTCTGCAGCGCGTCGAAGCCGAGCGTCATCTGCAGGTAGACCGGAACCATGAAGAACAGCCCGGCCGTCACCGCGTACTGCGCGCCGAGCACGGCCAACCCGCTTCGCAGCCGTGTGATCGAGAACATCTCGACGTGAACGAGCGGTGAGGCTCCCCGAGCCACGAGACTCCGCTGGCGCCGGACGAAGAAGTAGATGAGCACGGCACCGACCACCATGAGCCAGGCCGTCAGGGAGATGCCGAGCGGCGCGATCGGCACCCCGCCGATCTCGGGCGAGACGAGAGGGGTGACCCAGCCCCAGGTCTTGCTCTGCAGCATCCCGAACACCACGAGCACCAGCCCGACGGCAGACAGCAGCACGCTCACCAGGTCGATGCGCACCGCCTGCCGCTCGGTGTCGTCTTTCACCACGCGCGTGAAGATCACGACGACGGCCATGATGACGACTTCGGCGACGAACACGTAGCGCCAGCTGAAGTAGGTCGTCACGAACCCGCCGATCAGGGGGCCGGCGGCCACCGCGGCACCGGACACCGCGCCGATGATCGCGTAGGCGGTGATCCTGTCTTTGCCCTTGTAGTTGTCGGCGACGAGCGCCGCGATGGCCGGGATGACGAGCACTGCACCGAGGCCTTCGACGATCGACCAGCCGAGAAAGAGAAACTGCACCGTCGGGCTCAGGGCGGTGATGAGCGAGCCGGCGGCGTACACGCAGGCTCCGATCACGAAGGCGCGGCGCCGGCCCCAGACATCCCCGAGCTTGGCCCCGAGAAGCATGACCGCCGCCATGGTGAGGGTGTAGAAGGTGATCGCAGCCTGCATCGCGGCGACGGTCGTCTTCAGGTCGGCGACGACTGTGGAGATCGACACGTTCATCACGGTTCCGTCGAGCACCATGACGAACTGGGCGCAACCGAGGATGATCACCACCGACCACTTCTTCACGAGGACACCCCGATCGAGTCGCGCGACGCGCGAAGCGGAACCCCGACATCCGCGCCGCCCTCCCGGGTGAGACGGCGACCCATCCGCACCATCGTCGGCGCCGGAACGAAGCCGCCGGCGAACAGCGCCTCTCCTTGCCGAAAGCCGGGCGAGCGCGCGAACATCGCACTCGGTACGAAGCCGAAGATCGTCGACAGCTCCTCCAGATCGCCCGGAGCGGTCATCTTCATCAGGGCGAGATTGTCGCACTGCGAAATGATGCTCGGGTGGATTCGCGACGGGCGCTGGGTCGACAGCAGCAACCACAGCCCGAACTTGCGACCCTCGGCGGCGATCTGGATGATCCGCTCGCGCACGGCCACGTGCAGCGGACCCGTGCCGTCGGGCGAGCACAGATTGTGCGCCTCGTCGATCACGATGAGCAGCGGGCGCCGCTGTTCGCGTTTCGCCCACAGATCGTCGAGCACCGCCATCGCGACCACGAGGGCTTCGTCGGGAAAAGTGAAGCCTCCGAGGTCGAGCACCGTCGCGTCGGGCCGTGTCTCGACGATGTCGGTGACCGCCTGGTAATCCGCCGCCCACACGCTCCAGTCGATGACGCGCAGGTTCTCCACCCTCGAGGCGAGGGCGAGAGCGGATGGCGTTCCCCGTTCGATCAGGCGCGGCACGATGTGCTCGGCCTGCAGCGAGCCCAGCGTCTCGGACAGGTGCATCAGCTCGTTGAACTCCCCTCGGTCGTCGAGCGGATCGAGGTGCAGCACCGCCCCCTGCGCGGCGATGGGGAGGTCGACGAACCGCACGCGCAGTGAATCCGGGTCGGGAGACGACGGACGCAGCACGCGGATGTCGCGCCGTGCGATCTCGCCCACGGCCGGTTCCACCGCCGCGCCGGCCGGGCTCTCCGCCGGCTCGCGCAGGCGCACGAAGTCGCCGTTCGGATCGAAGACCACCATCGGCAGCGCCGTGTGGAGCAGCAGTTGCTCGAGCACCACTCCGAGCGCGTACGTCTTGCCGGAACCGCTCTGACCGCACCAGAACGTGTGCCGGTTGAAGCGGTGCGGCAGCAGGCGAACCGCAACCTCCGGATCGCCGAGGGTCGTGCCGATCTCCAGGGTCGCACCGACGGTCTTCTGCACGGCGTCGATCGATGCACGGTCGGCATCCATCATCTCGGCCGCGCTGAACGGGAACGAGCGCCGGCCGTCGAATCGCCCGTCGCTCGAGATCACGCCGAGGATGCGACCGGAGCCGGAGAGCGGCCCGCCGATGGCGGCGCGCACCTCGTCGACCTGGCCGAGTTGCGTCACGCCGTCAGGAGAGCGCAAGGCGACGACCCCGCCGGTCTCGATGACTGCCCCCGGCGCCGCGGCGAACTGGAACAGACGCCCGTCGAGAGAGAGCGCAGTGTTGCCGATAGCATCCGTCATCGTCGCCATCCATCCAGGGCCGGAGGACCCCTGAGGCACAGAGTAGCGTCGCCGCTGCGTCGAGCGGAAGATGCCGGCTCGGCCGCCGGACCGTCAGCCGCCGAGCGTCAGCGGTGTCTCCGACTCCATGCGGGTGAGCTTCTCGGGGTTGCGCACGTAGTAGACGCCGGTGACCGCGGCCCCCTCGATCGTGACCGCGAGCACGCCGTCGGGCTCTCCGTCGAGACGCAGGAACAGCGCGGGGCTGCCGTTCACGGCGGTGGGGGCCGACGTCACGGAGGCGTTCGCCTTGGTGAGGGCGCCCACCATGAACCTGGCCACCTTGTCGGCGCCGAGGATCGGTCGGAGAGCGGCCTGCTTGAAGCCGCCGCCGTCACTGAGGAGAACGACATCGGGCGCGAGCACGTCGAGGAGGGTCTGGATGTCGCCGGTCGCGATCGCGCGCTGGAAGGACTCCAGCACTGCGCGGGTCTGGCTCGCTGTGACCGTCTCGCGCGGCCGGCGCGCCTCGACGTGCTCCTTCGCCCGGTGCGCGATCTGCCGCACCGCCGCCTGCGACTTGCCGACCGCATCCGCGATCTCGTCGTAGCCGACATCGAACACCTCGCGCAGCACGAAGACGGCCCGCTCCGTGGGCGACAGTGTCTCGAGCACGAGCATCAGCGCCATCGAGACGCTCTCGGCGAGTTCGACGTCGTCGGCCACATCTTGCGAGGTGAGCAGCGGTTCGGGCAGCCACGGCCCGACATACGACTCCTTGCGACGGCTCAGGGCGCGCAACCGGTCGAGCGCCTGACGTGTCGTGATGCGCACGAGATACGCGCGCTTGTCGCGCACCTGATCGAGGTCGACGCCGACCCAGCGCAGCCAGGTCTCCTGCAGAACATCCTCGGCGTCGGCGGCCGAACCGAGCATCTCGTACGCGACCGTGAACAGCAGGTTGCGGTAGGCGACGAACGTCTCGGTCGCCTCGTCCACACGATCGTCTGTCATCTCACGCCCGTCCACGGTTCTTCCGCCGCACCTCGCGCGGCGCCCGGCCGCCGAGAAACGAAGCACTCGGGTCGACGATGAACCCCTGGCGCAGCGCCTCGCGGCCGATGAGCATCCGGAAACCCATCTGGTCGCGGTTGCTGAGCGTGACCTCGGCCGTCACGGTCTCGCCCGAGAGCTGCACCGGCAGCAGCACCACGATGCGCTGCTCGGTGTGCCCCGACGAGCTGCGGACCACCCGGCGGTCGTGCACGGGGCACTCGACCACCACATCCTCCTCCGCACGCTGCCAGGGCCGCACGCGGAACCGCACCCGGTCGCCGGGCAGCTCGTCGATCTCGTATGCGTGCAGAGCCGAGCTACGGGCGCCGGTGTCGAGCTTGGCTTTGATCCAGGGGATGCCGGCACCGGGCAGACCGACCCATTCGCGCCAGCCCACGATGGTGCTTGAATGGACGTCGTCTCTCACCCGACCATCCTCTCAAACCCGACGACCCCCGTAGGGACCCATCCATGAAACTCGCCATTCTTTCGCGCGCCCCGCAGGCGTATTCGACGCAGCGACTGCGGGCCGCCGCCCTGCAGCGCGGGCATCGCGTGAAGGTATTGGACACCCTGAGGTTCGCGATCGACCTCTCCGGCGACGAGCCCGACCTGCAGTACCGAGGCAAGCTTCTCTCCGACTACGACGCGATCCTGCCGCGCATCGGCAACTCGATCACCTACTTCGGCACGGCTGTGGTGCGCCAGTTCGAGCAGATGGACGTGTACACACCGAACACCGCGAACGGCATCACCAACTCGCGCGACAAACTGAGGGCCACGCAGATCCTCTCGCGCCACAACATCGGGATGCCCGCTACGGCGTTCGTGCACAGCCGCGCCGACGTTCGCCTGGCGATCGAGAAGGTCGGCGGTGCGCCCGTCGTCATCAAGCTGCTGGAGGGCACACAGGGCATCGGCGTGATTCTGGCGCCGGATGCGAAGATCGCGGAGGCGATCATCGAGACGCTGCACTCGACCAAGCAGAACGTGCTCATCCAGAGCTTCATCAAAGAGAGCCGCGGGCGCGACATCCGCGCGCTCGTCGTCGGCGACCGCGTCGTGGCGGCGATGCGGCGGCGCGCGAGCGGAGACGAGTTCCGGTCGAACGTGCACCGCGGTGGAACCGTCGAGCGGGTGGAGCTGACGCCGGAGTACGAGCAGGCGGCGGTGCGGTCGGCCCAGATCATGGGGCTGCGCGTTGCGGGCGTCGACATGCTCGAAGGCAACGACGGACCGCTGGTGATGGAGGTCAACTCCTCCCCCGGCCTGGAAGGCATCGAGCGCGCGACCGGCCTCGACGTCGCGGGGGCGATCATCGACTTCATCGACAACCAGGTGGCCTTCCCGGAGATCGACGTGCGCCAGCGGCTCAGCGTGTCGACGGGCTACGGGGTCGCCGAGCTGCTGGTCTACGGCAACGCCGACCTGGTGGGCAAGCGGATGCGCGACTCTGGTCTCGGCGACCGCGACATCACCGTGCTCACCCTGCATCGCGGCGCCCAGGTCATCCCCAACCCGCGCGGAGACGTGGAGCTGGAGGCGGGCGACCGGCTGCTGTGCTTCGGCAGGCTCGAAGAGATGCGATCCATGATCCCCGAACGCCGCCGGCGCCGCGCGAAGGTGCGCAAACTGCCCAAAGAGCCGATCCCCGAAGGCTGAGGCCAGGCGGCCGGGTCTACCCAAAGCGGCGAACCCGGCCTACGGTCAGATGCAAGTATTTGTGTGAAGCGCGTCGCACCCCCGCTGCGCGCTCCCGAAAGGACGCTGTAACCGCTGTGGCTCTCGACATCCCCGCCCTTCCCCTGATCACCGCCCGTTTCGGTGGTGACAACACGGGAGAGTTGAGCGTCGACGGCGTGAGCGAATCGATCGACGCCGAGAGCACGGAGCACCTGCGCGAGCAGATCCTCACGCGGGTGACGGCGATCGCGGCCGAGCTCGGACGACCCGTGCAGATGACGACCCAAGACGATGAAGGCCAGTGGATGCTCGTCGTGCACCCGGACGGCGAGATCGGTGAGGAGGAGCTGCTCGCCGCTGAGACCCAGGAGACCGACCCGCAGTCGCACGCGGAGCACCCGCACCCCGAGCACCCGCACCGAGCGCCAGCGGCCCCCGAGCCGCAGACCGATGACGTACCGGACGGGGTCTCGTATCTCGCCGACTTCTTGTCGGAAGACGAGCGCCACGACTCCGCCTGGCACATCGACAGCGAAGAGAGCGACGGGGCCGAGGCTGCCGACGACGCCGACCCCGTCGAGGACCCCGACGAGGACGCCGACGGCATCGACGATCCGGTGGTGACGTCGTTCGAGGAGCTGCTCGGCGGCGTCACGGTCGAACGCATACCTCCCGCGCCGCTCCCGAGCCCGCCGCCGCCGGGCGAGTCGCCGGTGTCCGTCGTCTCCTCCGAGGCGGCGACCCAGACCGCGCCGAGCCTGCTCATCCCTCCGCTGATCGCGCAGCCGCCGATGACGCCACCGGCCGAGGCCTCGCCGCTCCACACCGTCTCCGCGCCCGAGCCCGCACCGACTCCCGGCCGGGCCTCCTTCCTCGCCGAGGAGCGTCAGCCCGACCGGGCGAAGAAGGGCTGGCGCGGCTTCCTCGCGAAGACCGGCCTGCCCATCCCTGCGTCGACCAAAGAGCTCACCGAGCGCGCGGAGGTCCACGCCGTGAGCCAGCACTGGGCCGGCCCGCGCACGATCGCGATCGTGAACGGCAAGGGCGGCGCGAACAAGACCCCGACCACGGCCATGCTCGCGGCCGTGTTCGCGCGCAACGGTGGTTCCGGGGTGCTCGCGTGGGACAACAACGAGACCCGCGGAACGCTGGGCTGGCGCACGGAGCAGGGCACGCACGACGCCACGGTGCAGACGCTGCTGCCGAACACCGACCACCTGCTCTCCCCCGGTGCGCAATCGTCGGACCTGTCGCACTTCGTGCACCACCAGACCGGTGACAAGTACGACGTTCTGCGCTCCAACCCGACGATGCTCGCCACCCAGCAGCGCATCACGACCGACGACTTCGACCAGCTGCACTCGGTCGCGGCCAAGTACTTCCGGCTCATCTTCATCGACAGCGGCAACGACGAGTCGGCCGAGCGTTGGCTGAGGATGATCGACCACACCGACCAGCTCGTCATCGCCACCACGGCGCTCGGCGAGCACGCCGAGGCCGGGGCGCTGCTGCTCGAAGCCCTGGCTCAGCGGGACGAGCGGTCGGCGAGCCTCGCATCCGGAGCCGTCGTCGTCGTGTCGCAGTCGGAGAAGACGGGCAGCCTGGATGCGGCGCGCAAGACGGCGGCCGGGTTCGAGCCGCTCGCGCGCCGGGCGGTCGCCGTTCCGTATGACGCGGCCATGCACGGCGGGCGGCTCGAATACAGCGCGCTCGCCCCGGCGTCACGCCGGGCCTGGCTGCACGCGGCCGCGGCGGTGGCCGAAGGGCTCTGATCCGGGCCAGGGTCGCCGGGAGGCGCCGCCTACACCCACCACCCGCGACCGCCGAACCAGTCGCCGTAACCGCTCCCGACGTCGTCGGAACGGGACGACCCTCGCGTGCCGAGATAGGAGCCGACGACCGCGGCGCCGAGATCGTCGGGTTCCGGGGCGACGACGCGGCCCGACACGCGGCGCGCCATCGAGTCGATGAAGCGCGCGAGCCCGGGGTCTTCCCCGAGCCGGAAGAAGGTCGTCTGAGCGCCGAGACGGCCCGAGTTGTCGAGTTCGGCGAGCGTGCGCGCGATCGTTCTGGGATGCGGCGGATACGAGAAGCTGATGACCCCGTCGGCCTCGAGATGGGAGGTCGGCTCGCCGTCGGTGACGATGAGCAGCACGGGCTGGGCGTTCGGGTGCTTGCGGAAGTGCCGGTTCGCGAGCAGCAGCGCGTGATGCAGGTTCGTGCCCTTGTCCCAGACGGCGTCGAGGGCGGTGAGCTGCTCGATCTGCATGACCTCGGCGGCGCGGCCGAACCCGATCAGCTGCAGATCGTCACCGCGGAACCTCGACTTGATGAGCGTGTGGAGCGCGAGCGCGGTGCGCTTCATCGGCACCCAGCGGTCATCGAGGGCCATGGAGAAGGATGTGTCGACGAGCAGCGCGACGGCGGCCTGCGTGCGCGCCTCCGTCTCGGCCACCTCGATGTCGTCGACGGCGATCAGCCGCACTGGCCCGGCGGACCCGGGGTCGCCGGAGCCACGCTCGCCGAACCGCCGCTGCACGCCGTTCAGCACCGTGCGCGGGATGTCCCAGGGTTCGGTGTCGCCGAACGCCCAGGGGCGGGTGGCTCCCGAACTCTCCCCTGCGGCTCCGGCCTGGTGCAGCTCGCGCTCGCCCTGGGGCCCGGAGGAGCGCGTGGCGATGTCGCGCAGCAGCGACTTGCCGAGCTGCCGCATCGCCTTCGGAGTGAGCTGCAGGTCACCGGTCGAGTCGCGCCGCAGCGTGCCGCTGTCGCGCAGCGTCTTCTCGAGATCTTGGAGCGTGCGCGCGGAGACGGCCGCATCATCCCCGAGCTGACGTTCGAGGCGATCGAGGTCGATGTCATCGAGTCGGGCGCCGCGATACGACTGGGAGAGCTGGTCGCTGAGCTGGTCGAGGTCGGCGAGGTCTTGGAGCACGCCGGTGCCGTCACCGAGGCCCAGTGCGTCGTCGCCGTCGAAGTCCTCCGAGCCTCCCCAGTTCTCGCCGGGCCGCAACGCCTGCAGATTCGCATCCAGCTGGGCGAGCGAATCCATCAGCGCCGGCGTTCCGAAAGCCTGGGCCGACAGCTGCATGAGCTCGTCGCGCTGCTCGGGGGTCATCGAATTGAGCATCCTCTGCGCCGCGGCCGACCGTTGCGCGAGCGTGTCGATCAGGTCGTCGATGTTCTCCGGATGCTCAGGGAACGCATCCCCGTGCTTCTCCATGAAGTCGTCGAAATCCTGCTGCGTGTCCTCCCCGCGACGATGCTTCTCCAGCAGGCCGTTGAGGTCTTGCAGCATCTCGTTGATCGCCGCCCGGTCGTCGTCGTCCGCGTCGGCGAGGGCCTGTTTCATTCCGGCGAAGCGCTGATCGAGCAGCTCGCGCCCGAGCAGGTCTTTGATCTTGTCGTAGTCGGCGCGCGCCTGCGACGACTGCCAGCGGTAGTCGCCGAGTTCGTTCACCGCCGCAGCGGTCGAATCGGGGAGGTTGTCGAGCCGTAGCTCAGCGAACGCCCGGTCGGCGTCGTCCATCGTCGCGTCGCGCACCAACTGCTTGCGCTCCTCGAGCAGCGCATGGTCGAGCAGCTCTTTGACCTGCTGCAGGGTGCCGTCGAGGTTGTGCCGCTTCACCAGCTCGCGGCGTCGCTGCGCGACCCGCCGTGCGAGGTCGTCGAGACCTGTCTGGTTCTTGCCACCCCGACGGAGGAACTCGCCCATGGCACGCTCGGGCGAGGTGCCGGCCATGACACTCTCGCCGATCGCATCCAGCGCCTCGGCGATGTCCACCGGCGCCGCGAGCGGGTCTCCGCCGTCGTAGCGCCGGAAGCGCGAACGGCTTTTAGCCATAGACCGTTTCGATCCCGTCGGTGTCTTTGCCCACCTTGCGGGCGAGGTAGAGTCCCTCGAGCGCCAGCTCGACGGCGGCGGCCTGCTCGCCGGCGGTGTCGGCGTCGAGTGCGTCGAAGATGTCGTCGTACAGTTCCGACTCGCCGAGCACGGGCAGTTCGTCGAGCAACTGCTGCGCGGTGACCTGCTCCCCGGTGACGACCATGGCGCCGTCTTCGATCACCGCGACGAGCGGGCCGAAGTCGATGCCGCGGAAATGCTCGCGCACGGCATCCGCCGTCGCCGTGCGCAGCAGGTGGGTGAGGATCTCGGGCTCCCGCCCCTCCTCGCCGTTCTCGAACTCGATCTTGCCGCCCAGCACATCCACCGCGGTCTGGAGGTCGACGACGCGCGCGACCGCTTCGTCCTCCCCCTGCGAGGTCGCGCGATGCAGCGCCGCCGCGGCGATCGTCTCAGCGCCGGCGATGGCGAACCGCGCGCTAACACCGCTTCGCTGGTCGACCGATGACGACTCGCGCAGGTTGCGGGTGAAGCGCGCGAGGATCTCGACGAGATGGTCGGGCACCTCGGCCACGAGGTCGGCCTCCTGACGGATCACGGCGATCTCGGCTTCGAGGCGAGTGGGGTAATGAGTGCGGATCTCGGCGCCGAACCGGTCTTTCAAGGGGGTGATGATGCGGCCGCGGTTCGTGTAGTCCTCGGGGTTCGCGCTGGCGACGACCAGCACATCCAGCGGCAGTCGCAGCACGTACCCGCGCACCTGGATGTCGCGCTCCTCCATCACGTTCAGCATCGCGACCTGGATGCGCTCGGCGAGGTCGGGCAGTTCGTTGATCGCCACGATGCCGCGATGGCTGCGCGGGATCAGCCCGAAGTGGATGGTCTCCGGGTCGCCGAGCGAACGCCCTTCCGCGACCTTCATCGGGTCGACGTCGCCGATCAGGTCGGCCACCGACGTGTCAGGGGTCGCCAGCTTCTCGACGTAGCGCTCCGACCGGTGTCGCCAGGCCACCGGCAGTCTGTCGCCGAGTTCGAGCGCGCGGCGGCGGGATGCGTGGGTGATGGGCTCATACGGATGCTCGCCCAGCTCCGACCCCTCGATCACCGGCGACCACTCGTCGAGCAGACCCCCGATCGTGCGCAGGACGCGCGTCTTGCCCTGCCCGCGCTCTCCGAGCAGAACGATGTCATGCCCCGCGATGAGAGCGCGCTCGAGTTGCGGGATGACCGTGGACTCGAACCCGTGCAGCCCGGGCCAGGGGTCGTCGCCCGCCCTGAGTTTCGCGAGCAGATTGTCGCGGAGCTCGGCCCGCAACTGCTTCTGCACATGCCCGGAGGCACGCAGCTCTCCGACGGTTTGGATGGTGGGCGCTTCGGTCACCGTGCTGGTCACCTCTTCAGGCTAACTCCGCCGCAGGCACAGGTGGCCGGGATCGGCGATATTGGTCGCGAAGACCTCAGAATCCGCCGAAATCTCCGCCGCCGAAGTCTCCGCCACCGAAGTCTCCGCCGCCGCCGAAATCACCCCAGCCTCCGCCACCGTCGGCCGAGGCCGCGGAGGCGTCCGCGCCGCCGGCGTCTGCGCCGCCCGCGTCTGCTCCCCCGGCGTCAGCGCCGCCATCGGAGCCACCGTTGTCGCCGCTGTCGCCGTTGTTGTCGCCGCTGCCGTCCGCTGCCTGCTGGTCGGCCGGCGACGGCAGAAACGCGCTGACCAGGGTCGAGGCGATCACGTAGCCGGCGACGCTGCCGAGGAGCGAGCTGGCGAACATGCTGCCGAACCCCATCCCCGAGCCGCCGCCCATCGAGCGTTCGAGCGTGCCGGGTTGCCGCAGCTCCGCCCTGGTCGCGGACTGGGCGAGGGATCGAGCGTCGTCGCCTCGCGGCTGCTCGCCGGCCGGCGCGTTCTCGCTGAGCTGCTTGAACAGCAGCTGCCGCTGCTCGGGCGATAGCTTTGAGAATGCCTCCTCGTGCACCTGCTCGATGGTCTCGGGCGGCGCCGTGCGCAGGAGGTAGCGGTACCGCTCGACCGCGATCTCGTCGTCGCTGCGTTGCGGCTGCGTCGACGGTTGAGGCACCTGGGGCGCCTGCGGCCGATACTGCTGCTGCGGCCGCTCCGGCTCTTCACGGCCGAGAAGTCTGTCGAGAAACCCCATGTCGATCACATCCATTCCTGCGGTGACGAATCCCGGATGTTCAGGCGAATCCCGGGTACCACGAAACCTATGGTGCTCGCATGAGACGGCGCACGACAGTGCCTGTGTAGCGGCTGAGCATCCGGCACTGGACTATTGAGCCGAAAAGCAACAAAATGCACACATGAGTGGCCCTCATATAATCCGCACGCCGGATCAGCGGCTACGGATCTTCGTCAGTTCCACCTTGCAAGAGCTCGCACTCGAACGCAGGGCGGCGCGCACGGCCATCGAGCGCCTGCACCTGGCCCCGGTGATGTTCGAACTCGGCGCGCGGCCGCATCCGCCGCGCGAGCTCTACCGCGCCTACCTCGACCAGAGCGACGTCTTTCTCGGTGTGTACTGGGAGAAGTACGGCTGGGTCGCGCCCGACGAGACCGTCTCCGGGCTGGAAGACGAGTACAACCTCTGCCCGCCGCACCTTCCCCGCCTGCTCTATGTGAAGACGCCCGCCGAGCGCGATCCCCAGCTGACCGAGCTGCTGAACCGCATCCGCGACGACGATCGCGCCGCCTACAAGTATTTCGAGACGCCCAAAGAGCTGGCGGCCCTCGTGGAAGCCGACCTGGCCGTTCTGCTCGCCGAACGCTTCGACCAGAGCCGCGAGACGGGCGCCATCGACATCGTCGGTCGCGCCGAGCGCGTGGTCGAGGCCGTGCGGCTGCCGGTGAGTCTCACCGACCTCATCGGCCGAGACGGCGACATCGCCGAGATCAAACGGATGCTCGAATCCAGCACCCGGCTCGTCACGCTCATCGGGCCCGGCGGCATCGGCAAGAGCCGCCTGGCCGTCGCCGCGGCCCGGGCGGCCTCCCCGTCGTTCGACGACGGCGCGGTGTTCGTGGATCTCTCCGCCGTGCACGACCCCGAACGGGTGCCCAACACCATCGCCCAGGCTCTGGGCGTGCGCGACACCGGCGACGCTCCGGTGCTGGAGAACCTGGTCACGGCCCTGGGCGACCGCAGCATCCTGCTGCTGCTCGACAACTTCGAGCAGCAGCTTCCGGCGGCGCCGCGCCTCACGGCACTGCTCGCTGCGGCACCGGGCGTGACAGCGCTGGTCACGAGCCGCTCACTGCTGCGGGTCGGGGCCGAGCAAAGCTACGAGGTGGGTCCACTGGCCGAGAAGTCGTCGATCGACCTGTTCACCGAGCGCGCGAGGGCGGCCAAGCCCGACTTCGAGCTGACGGCCCGCAACGCACCGGACATCGCGGGCATCTGTGCAGCGGTCGACGGCGTGCCGCTCGCGATCGAACTGGCCGCGGCCCGCATCCGGGTGCTGTCCCCGGGCGACCTGCTCGACCGTCTCGACCGCAAGCTCAGTCTGCTCGTCGGCGGCTCTCGCGACCTGCCGGAGCGACAGCAGACGATCCGCCGCACGATCGAGTGGAGCACCCAACTGCTCGACGATGATCAGCGGCGACTGCTGTCGAGACTCGGCGTCTTCGAAGGCGGCTTCACCCTCGACGCCGCGGAGTTCGTCGGCACCGACGGCGGCCGCGACCAGGATGCCGGGGATGTGCTCACCGCCCTGACCGCGCTCGTCGACAACAGCCTGGTCGGGCCGCACGACAGCGGCGAGCGCCCCGGCTTCT
The DNA here is from genome assembly GCF_042880955.1 of Leifsonia sp. NPDC058292. Lineage (NCBI taxonomy): Bacteria > Bacillati > Actinomycetota > Actinomycetes > Micrococcales > Microbacteriaceae > Leifsonia > Leifsonia sp. NPDC058292. The sequence continues at coordinate 22,808 of NZ_JBHVYL010000022.1, read as the reverse complement.
CGATGCTCGCGAGCGTGCGCGAGTACGCGCGGGAGCAACTCGCCGAGACCGGCGACTCCGCCAACGCTCGCGACGCGCACGCTCGGTACTTCATCCGGTTGGGCGACAGCATCGAGTCGCAGCTGAAGGGCGAACGCCAACGAGAGTGGCTGCGCCGGCTGCGTGACGAGCGCGACAATCTGCGCGCCGCCGAACGCTTCCTGCTCGACGCCCAGGACTGGGATCGCGCGGCTCACCTGGCGTTCAGTCTCTACCTCTACTGGTGGGTGGCGGGCCTCCTGGGCGAGGTGCGCACGTGGATGGGCGAAGCTCTGGACTCGCACGCGCGCCTCAGTGATCGCACCAGGGCGATCGCGCTCTACTTCACCCGCACGATCATGTTCTGGAAAGATCCGGACGGCGCCGTCGCGGCCGACCTGACCAAGAGCGCCGAGCTGTTCCACCGCGCGTCCGACGCCGACGGCGAGGGTCTCGCTCGCATCTCGCTCGCTCTGGCCCTGCTCGCCGGAACGAAACCCGACACCGGCCGCGCTCGCGAGGTGATGGAGACGAGCCTGGCGCTGTTCCGGGGCAGCGGAAGCCGGTGGGGCGAGTCGATGGCCCTCGTGCTGCTCGGTCGTGTCGCGCTGCTGCAGGGCGAGACCGAAGAGGCCCGCGATCATTTCGAGAAGAGTCTCGCCATCACCCGCGTCACCGGCGACGCGGTGGGCGAACGCGTCGCTGCCTACCACCTCGGGTGGGCGCGTCTGCTGCTCGGCGATGCCGAGGCCGCCCGGTCGGACTTCGCCAAAAGCGTCAGCCTGTCCGCCACGCTCGGTCATGCCGAAGGGATGGCCTACGGCCTCGAAGGCATGGTCGCCGTGGCCGCGCTCGCGGGCGACGTCGAACACGCCGGCCGCATCGCCGGCGCATCCCGTGCCCTGCGCGAACGCAGCGGAACCCACAACGGCCCGATGTTCACCTTCCATCAGGCCTACCTCGACCGGCTGGTGGCCGAGGGCCGCGGCGACGAGCTCGCTGCCGCGATCGCTGCCGGGCGCGAGCTCACGGTCGAACAAGCTGTGGCGGAGGCTCTGGCGGTGGGCAAGCAGACCGAGTCCGGCTAAGGCTGGTCCGACGGCTCGGCCTTCTTGACCACGGTGGCGATGTCGGCCGGATCGTCCTGGCGGCGGCTGGCGAAGAGGAAGGGCAGCTCGATCAGCTGCACGACGCCCCCGATCACGAGCGAGGTGCCGTAGCCCCAGAGGTCGGCGGAGCGGCCGAGGGCGGGCTGGATGACGACCCCGCCCAGGCTGCCGAACAGCGAATCGAACGACAGCACCGTCGCGCGCTGCTTCGAGGGGATCATGTCGTTCAGGTAGGCCTGCCGCACCGGTCCGGCGACGGCGAACACGAAGCCCCACAGCACCAGCAGCACCACCGCCAACCAGAAGAAGCTGTTCACGCCCAGCGCCACGAGAGCGACGATGCTGGCGACCGATGCTCCGATCACGGTGGTCGTGCGCTTGGCGAACAACCCGCGCACCCGCGGCGCGAGCAGACCGCCGCCCACCTGCGCGAGCGAGATGACGGCAGCTGCGATCCCCGCGATCGAGTAGGCGGACTCGTCGCCGTACAGCTGCAGCAGGTACGGCTGCAGCGCATAGAAGGCGTAGATCCCGACGCCCGACGCGAAGGGCGCCGACAGGATGATGTAGCGCACCGAGCGCTTCTTCAGCCCGTGCTCGATCGACTGGCTGAGCACGTTGCGAGTCGCCTTCAGCGGTCCCATCGAGCGATCGGGACTGAAGCCGAGGTCTTTCATCGCGACCGCCGCGAACACGAGCATGAGCACGAGCACGCCCGCGCGCACCAAGAAGGGCACGCCGAGGTTCGTCGCCTGGGCGATGACCCCGCCCAGCACCGAACCGACGAACATCGAGACTCCGGAGACGACGAGGCCTCGCCCGAAGACGGCCTCGAGGCTGCCGGTGTAGTGCGTGAATGCGAGGGCGTCGACGAGCCACGCGTCCACCGCGCCGGAGAAGAACGTGAACCCGAGACCGAGCAGCGCCGACGCCAGCGCCCACCAGACGAACGGGGCGTGCCAGAGCCACAGCATCCAGTAGAGCGCGGTGCTGATCGAGAGCGTGATCGTGCCGAGCAGGTAGGAGGCCTTTCGTCCCACCGTGTCGGCGACGACGCCGGTCGGGATCTCGAAGACAACCATTCCGACGGTGAAGAACGCGTTCGCGGCGAACGCCTCGAAGTTGGTCAGGCCGGCGTCGAGCAGGAACAGGGTGTTGATGCCCCAGATGAACGAGGCCGCCAGCGTGTTGCCGAGCAGCAGCACCAGGTACACGCGCTGGACGCGGCGAGCGGCCGGGTTCACGACCCGTGACCGCTCCGACGACCGCATCCCGTCACAAGGTCATCATCGTCCTTCCGAGGGAACTCCCGCCAGCAACTCGGCGAAGACATCCCGCGAGTCGCTGTGCTGGGCGAGCGCCGCCGACTGTCCCGCCCACAGCGATTGCAGCTCGGCGGCGCCCCGCTTCACCGCCTCGGCGCGGAACCGGCCCGTCAGCCAGTTCTGCACGGGGAACGGCGCGATCACGCCGCCGGCCTCGATCTCGCGGATCGCGCGGTTCGGGATGCCGCGCGCCAGCCGGCCGCTCATCGCGCGCGTGAGCACGGTACCGTCGGCGGTTGCGCCCCGGATCGCCTCGCGGTGAGCATCGTTCGTCGCCGACTGCCTGGTCGCCAGGAAGGCCGTGCCGACCTGCACACCGCTCGCGCCGAGCGCGAAAGCCGCGGAGACCCCGCGCCGATCGGCTATCCCGCCGGCCGCGATGACGGGCACGCCGACCGCATCCACCACCTGGGGCACGAGCGCGAAGGTGCCGACCAGCGACTCCTCGGCAGACCGGAGGAACGACACCCGGTGGCCCCCGGCTTCCAGCCCGGTGGCGACGATGGCGTCCGCTCCGGCGGCATCCAGCGCCCGCGCTTCGTCGACCGTCGTCGCCGTGCCCACCACCAGACTGCCCTGGGCGTGGATCGCCTCGACGACATCGCGTGCGGGCACGCCGAACACGAAACTCACGACCGCCGGGGCCTGCTCGAGCACCGCATCGAGCTGCTCCTCGAACGTCGGCAGGTAGCGCTCCGGCCGCGTCGGCAGCGCCATCCCCATCTCGCGGAAGTAGGGGGTCAGCGCGGCGGCGAAGCGGTCGAACTCCGCCGGCGACACGTCGGCGGCCACCGCGTCGTCGTGGGGAATCCAGAGATTGAGGGCGAACGGGCGCTCGGTGAGACCGCGCAGGGCCGCGACGGTCTCCCGGATGCGCCCCGCCTCGAACCCGTAGAGCCCGAACGAGCCGAGCCCGCCGAGCTCGCTGACGCCGGCCGTCAGCTCGACGGAGGACAGACCGCCGAACGGCCCGAGCACGATCGGGCTGTCGATGCCGAAGAGATCGGTGAGGGTGCTGCGCATGAAGGCTCCCGGTCGTGTCGTGTGGTGCGATGGATCCCGTCCGGAGCAACGATAGCCAGCCGAGGGGCGATCCGGCAGGCGCGAAGGCGGGCCTGCTGGGGCTACCGTTGGAACATGACGTCTCCCGAAACACCGCAGACCGAGGCAGAAACTGCCGGCGCTGCGACGACCTTCTCCGACCTGGGGCTCGACGCCGCCGTTCTCAAGGCTCTGAACGATGTCGGCTACGAGAATCCGTCGGCCATCCAGGCTGCCACCATCCCACTGCTGCTCGCCGGACGCGATGTCGTCGGCCTCGCGCAGACCGGAACCGGCAAGACCGCGGCCTTCGCCCTGCCCATCCTGTCGCGCCTCGATCTGGCGCAGAAGAGCCCGCAGGCGCTCGTGCTCGCCCCGACCCGCGAGCTGGCGCTCCAGGTCGCCGAGGCGTTCGAGAGCTATGCGGCGCACATGCGCGGCGTCCACCTGCTGCCCGTATACGGCGGCCAGGGATACGGCGTGCAGCTGTCGGCGCTGCGCCGCGGCGTCCACATCGTGGTCGGCACCCCCGGCCGCATCATGGACCACCTGGAGAAGGGCACGCTCGACCTCTCCCAGCTGAAGTACCTGGTGCTCGACGAGGCCGACGAGATGCTGAAGATGGGATTCGCCGAAGATGTGGAGACCATCCTCGCCGACACTCCGGACGACAAGCAGGTCGCACTGTTCTCGGCGACGATGCCGGCGCAGATCCGCCGCATCTCGAAGAAGTACCTCCACGACCCCGAAGAGATCACGGTCAAGAGCAAGACCACGACCTCGGCCAACACCACGCAGCGGTACCTGATGGTGTCGTACCCGCAGAAGGTCGACGCCCTCACCCGCATCCTCGAGGTGGAGAACTTCGAGGGAATGATCATCTTCGTGCGCACCAAGAACGAGACAGAGACTCTCGCCGAGAAGCTGCGAGCCCGCGGGTACTCCGCTGCCGCCATCAACGGCGACGTGCCGCAGGCCCAGCGCGAGCGCACCGTCGAGCAGCTCAAGTCGGCCAAGCTCGACATCCTGGTGGCGACGGATGTGGCGGCCCGCGGACTCGACGTCGAGCGCATCAGCCACGTCGTCAACTTCGACATCCCCATCGACACCGAGTCGTATGTGCACCGCATCGGCCGCACAGGGCGCGCGGGCCGAAGCGGCGCCGCGATCAGCTTCGTCACCCCGCGCGAGCGCCGCCTGCTGACCGCCATCGAGAAGGCGACCCGCCAGCCGCTCACCCAGATGCAGCTCCCCAGCGTCGACGACGTGAACGTCACGCGTCTCGCGCGGTTCGACGACGCGATCACCGCGGCGCTCGGGCAGGAGGATCGCATCTCCCGGTTCCGCGACATCATCGGTCACTACGTCGAGCACCATGACGTACCCGAGGCGGATGTGGCCGCCGCGCTGGCGGTCGTCGCTCAGGGCGACGAACCGCTGCTGTTGTCGCCCCAGGACGTCCTCAGCCAGCGCGTCGAACGCGACGCCCGATCGGGCGACGACTGGGGCGGGCGCGGCGATCGAGGTGGCCGCGACGATCGCGGTTCACGCGGAGACCGCGACGACCGCCCCCCGCGTCGCCAGCGGAGCGACAAGCCGATGGCCGCCTACCGCATCGAGGTGGGCAAGCGCCAGAAGGTGGAGCCGCGCCAGATCGTCGGCGCACTGGCCAACGAGGGCGGCCTGAGCCGCGAAGACTTCGGGCACATCCGCATCATGCCCGACTTCTCGGTGGTGGAGTTGCCCGCCGACCTGTCGGGGGATGTGCTCTCGCGCCTGTCCGGCACCCGCATCAGCGGAAAGCTGATCGAGATGCGGCCCGACCGTGGACCGGGCGCGCGCCGCGAACGCAACGACCGCGACGACCGGCCGCCTCGCAAGCCACGGCACCAGTAGCCGAGGGGCCGTCCGGGCCGGATTCTTCCGTTTGACTCTCACACTGTGTCATGGTCGAGCGTGGGTTCCATCATGTACACCATCGGAGAGTTCGCCGCCTTCGGGCGGGTCAGCGTGCGGATGCTGCGGCACTACGACGCGATCGGGCTGCTGACGCCCGCGCGCGTCGACAGCAGCACCGGCTACCGCCAGTATTCGAACGATCAGCTGCAACACCTGCTGCGGATCGTCGAGCTGCGCGGGCTGGGCATCGGTCTCGACCGCATAGCGGCAGTGTTCGACGCCGGCTCCACCGCCGGCGACGAGTCCTCTGCCTTGCGGACGGTGCTGGAGGAGAGGCTCGGCGAGATCGAGTCGTCCCTGGCCGAAGACACCGCACGACTCGAACGCATTCGGCGACGCCTCCGACTTCTGGAAGGAACCGAAACCATGTCCGAATCAGTCACCTACCGTCCGATCGAGCCCGTCACCGTGTATGCCGTTCGCGGCATAGCTCCCGGAATGGGGCCCGAAAACGTCGGCCCCATGGTCGGCCCGCTGATCGGGAGACTCGACAGAGCCCTCACCGCCGCGGGACGGCCCATCCTCGAGCCATCGATCTTCTGGTACGAGGAGGTCGAAGGCTCCGAGGGCCTCGCTGTCAACATCTCCTACCCGGCCGAAACCGAACCGGTCGCCGGGACAGGCTACGACGTTGTGGAACTGCCGGCGATTCCGCTGGCCGCCACCACACTCCACCGGGGAGACATGTCGGGCATCGGCGACTCCTGGTCGGCTCTCGTCGACCAGGTCGTGGCAGACGGCTACCGGATGACCGGGGCGAGCCGCGAGGTCTACCTCGAAGCCAAGGGCCACATCCCTGGCCCCGACTGGGTGACCGAGATCCAGGTGCAGGTCGAGCGGATCTGAGTCAGCGCGACGGCTCGCCCGTCGACCGGGCGAGCCCTCGCATCCGGCTCGGCGTCAGGGGTTCAGCACAACCTTGATGCAGCCGTCCTGCTTGTCGCGGAAGAGGTCGTACATCCGGGGAGCTTCGTCGAGACCCACGCGGTGGGTCACCAGGTCTTCGGTGCCGAGCGGGTCGGCCGGGTCCTCAACGAGCGGCAGGATCTCGTCGCGCCAGGTCTGGACGTTGCACTGCCCCATCCGGAGGGCGATCTGCTTGTCGAAGAGGTTCATGAACGGCACCGGGTCGGCGACACCGGCGTAGACCCCGCTGAGCGAGACCGTTCCGCCGCGGCGCACGGCGTCGAACGCGAGCATCATCGCGGCCAGGCGGTCGAGGCCCACCGTCGTCATGAGCTTCTTGGCGACCGGATCGGGCAGCAGCCCGACGGCCGACTGAGCGACGGCAGCGGTCGGATTGCCGTGCGCCTCCATCCCCACCGCATCGACGACGGCGTCGGGACCGCGCCCGTCCGTCGCCTCGCGCAGCCAGGCCGCCGCGTCGTCGCTCAGGTCGAACGTGTCGACGCCGTGCCGCTCGGCCATCGCCCGGCGCTCGGGCACGGGGTCGACCGCGACAACACGGTGCCCGAGGTGCACGCCGATGCGGCTGACGAACTGGCCGACCGGGCCGAGGCCGATCACACCGAGCACACCGTCGTCGGGCAGGTTCGCATACTGCACGCCCTGCCACGCCGTCGGCAGGATGTCGCTCAAGAAGAGGTAGCGCTCGTCGGGCAGTTCTTCGCCGACCTTGAGCGCGTTGAAGTCCGCGAGCGGAACGCGCAGCCGCTCGGCCTGCCCGCCGGGGACGGACCCGTACAACTCCGTGTACCCGTAAAGGCTCGCTCCCGTGCCGTGCTCGCGATTCTGCGTGACCTCGCACTGCGTGGTGAGCCCGCGCTTGCACATGAAGCACTCACCGCACGCGATCACGAACGGGATGACCACCCTGTCGCCGACAGCGAGCGAGCGCACCGCAGAGCCGACCTCCTCGACGATGCCCATCGGCTCGTGTCCGAGGATGTCCCCCTTCGCGAGGAACGGCCCCAGCACGTCGTACAAGTGCAGATCGGAGCCGCAGATCGCCGTCGACGTGATGCGGATCACCACATCCGTGGGCTGTTCGATCACGGGATCGGGCGCGTCGACGACCTCGACGCGCTTGGTCGCTTGCCAGGTGAGAGCTTTCATGCATCCCGTTATAGGCCGGGGCTCATCCCGCGACTACCCGGTTCCGCAGGGTGAACAGGCGGGGTACTCTCACCCCGGTGAGGCGTCGCCGCCCGGCGGAGCGAGCTCAGCGGCCCTCGGCTTCGGCCTTCTGCTTCGCGTACTCGACGCGGATCTCGTCCATGTCGAGCGCCCGCAGCTGGGCGATCAGGTCTTCCACGGCCTCGGCGGGGAGGGCGCCGGCCTGCGAGAACAGCGGGATGCCGTCGCGGTAGGCGATCAGGGTCGGGATGGACTGAACGCCGTAAGAGGCGGAGAGGTCCTGTTCGGCCTCGGTGTCGACCTTGCCGAACGTGATGTCGGAATGCTTCTCGGATGCGCCCTCGAAAACCGGGGCGAACATGTGACAGGGGCCGCACCAGTCGGCCCAGAAGTCGAGCAGCACGATGCCGTCGGCGACGGTCTGGTCATGGTTCTGGCTGGTGATCTCTGTGGTTGCCATGCTGACCCGAACACCGCGGCCTACGCGGGTATTCCGCTCAGTCGTTGATGCCTCAGCCGTTGACGAGCTCAGCCGTTGATGATCTGCGGCACCGCCACCGACTTCAGCCCTTCGACGCCGAACTCGAGGCCGTAGCCGGAGCCTTTCACGCCGCCGAACGGGATCATCGGGTGAACGCCGCCGTGCGAGTTGATCCACACGGTACCGGCCTGCAACCGGGCCGCGACCGCCCGGGCCTCGTCGCGGTCGCCCCACACGGAGCCACCGAGACCGACATCGAGACGGTTCGCGCTGGCGACGGCCTCGTCGATGTCGCTGTACCGGATGATCGGGAGCGTCGGCCCGAACTGCTCCTCGTCCACGATGGCGACCCCGTCGGCGACGTCGGCCACCAGCGTGATCGGGTAGAAGAGCGGGCCGAGGTCTGTCGCAGGCTGACCGCCGGTGACGATGCGGGCGCCGTTCGCTTTCGCATCCTCGACCAGGCGGTTCACGATGTCGAACTGCTGCTTGTTCTGCAGCGGCCCGAGCACGTTGTTCTCGTCGAGACCGTTGCCCATCGGCGTCTGCCCGGCGATCTCCGCCAGCGCGTCGACGACCTGGTCGTAGATCGAGTCGTGCACGTAGAGCCGCTTGAGCGCGGCACAGGTCTGCCCGGTGTTGATGAACGCACCCCAGAACAGGTCTTGCGCGATGGCCTGCGGGTCGGCGCTCGGCAGCACGATGCCCGCGTCGTTTCCGCCGAGCTCGAGTGTGAGCCGCGCGAGGTTGCCCGCCGAGCTCTCGATGATCTTGCGGCCCGTGGCGGTGGAGCCGGTGAACATGATCTTGTCGACATCGGGATGGCTCGCCAGCCGTGCACCGACGTCGCGCCCGCCTGAGACGCCGATCACCACATCCTTCGGTAGCACCTCGTTCATCACGCCGATGAGCGCGAGCACGCTGAGCGGTGTGTACTCGCTCGGCTTCAACACGACGGTGTTGCCCATCCGGAGGGCCGGAGCGAGCTGCCAGATGCCGATCATCAGAGGCCAGTTCCAGGGGCCGATCGCCCCGACCACACCGACAGCCTTGTAGGTCAGCTCGGCGTGCGTGTCGCCGTCGTCGACGACGACCTCCGGCTCGAGCGCGAGCGTCGCGGAGGTGCGGAGCCACGCTGAGCACGCCCCGAGCTCGAAGCGCGCGTTCGGCCCGTTCAGCGGTTTGCCCTGCTCACGCGAGAGCAGGCGGGCGAGCTCCTCGGCGTGCGCGTCAATCGCATCCGCCGCCCGCAGCAGAATCTCGGTGCGCTCGGAGTGACCCCGCGCCTCCCAGGCCGGTTGCGCATCCCGGGCCCGCGCGACGGCCGCGTCGAGATCGTCGACGGTCGCCTCGGGCGCCCGCCCGATCAGCTCACCCGTGGCTGGGTCGTGGATGTCGCGGCCTGTCGCAGCGTCGGCGCTGACTCGGTCGAGCAGGGTGTCGGGCATGGGGTGCTCCTTTGCGGTACGGCTCTACCCACCCAGCTTCCCCCGCCGCGCACACCGACGTTTGTCCACCGGCGCACGCGGGATGACGGCCCGCGCAGGGAGTGCACCGGCGCCACCCTAGTCGGCGTCTTTCCCGGCGTCTTTCTCGGCGGCCTTCTCGGCGGCGTCTCCGAGATGCAGCTTGCCTTTGACCCGCTCGACCCCTTCTGTGATGAGGGCGGCCGCGGAGTCGCGGATGACGGCCAGCTCACTGGGATCGCCCTTCAGCAGCGCGGCAGCCGTGTTCTTGGCGTATTCGGCGGTGATGTGCGGCGGCAGCGGCGGCACGTTCTTGCTCGTGTGCGCGTCGATCAGGGTCACGCCCTGATGCGCGAACGCCTGGTCCCACGCCGCGCCGACCTCCTCATCCTTGGTCACCCGGATGCCCTGGAACCCGAGCAGTTGGGCCCACCCTGCGTAGTCGACCGACTCCACGACCTGGGCCGTATTCCACACCGGGTTGGCGTCTTCGGTGCGCATCTCCCACGACACCTGGGTCAGGTCGTCGTTGTGCACCACCAGAACGATGAACTGCTTGGTCTGCCACCTGTCCAAGTATTTCTTAACCGTGATCAGCTCGTTCATCCCGAGCATCTGAAAGGCGCCGTCACCGATGGTGCAGACGACCGTTCGCTCCGAGTACGCGAACTTCGCCGCGACCGCGTACGGCATCGCGGCCAGCATCGTGGCGAGGCGGCCCGAGAGGTCGCCCATCATGCCGGGGCGCAACCTGATGTGGTGGCCGTACCAGTCGGCGGTCGTTCCGGCGTCCGCGGTCACGATCGCTTGCGCGGGCAGGCGCTTGTTCAGCTCGTGGAAGACGCGACGCGGATTGACGCCGTCGTCGTATTCGAGCATCGCCTGCGCCTCCATCTCCGACTCCCACTGCACCATTTCGTCGGCGACCTTGCGCTGCCAGCCGAGATCGGACTTCGCCTGCAGCAACGGGACGAGTTCGGCAAGTGTCGCCGTCACATCGCCCCACAGATTCAGCTCCGTGGGGTAGCGCAAGCCCATCTGCTCCGGCTTGAGGTCGATCTGCACAGCGCGTGCCTGGCCGCTTTCGGGCAGGAATTGCCCGTACGGATAGCTGGTGCCGAGCAGCACGAGTGTGTCGCACTCCTTCATCTGATGCAGGCTCGGCAGCGAACCGAGCAGTCCGAGTTGCTGCGAGTGGTGGGCGATCTCCGACGGCACGACCTGCTTGCCGCGCAGTGCCGTGATGATGCCGGCGCCGGCGAGTTCCGCGGCGGCGAGCACCTCATCCGTGGCGCCGTTCGCGCCGTGGCCGACGAGAAAGGTCACCCTCTCGCCAGCGTTGATGATCTCGGCCGCCTTCACCAGCTCGCTGCGCGGCGGAACGATCGCCGTGTCGGGTGCGATGGCGCTCGACCGTGACACCCACATCGCCGGCGACGGTTCGACCATCTTCATCCCCTGCACGTCGTGAGGGATGATGACGACCGCCGGTTGGAGACGCGCACGCGCCGTGCGGAACGCGGTGTCGATCACCGCCTGCGCCTGCCGCGGTGACACGATCGTCTGCACGTAACACGCCACGTCGGCGAACGTGCGCTCGAGGTTGCTCTCCTGCTGGTTGAACGTGCCGAGGGAGTCGAGGCCCTGCTGGCCCACGAGCGCGACGACGGGCTGGTTGTCCATCTGGGCGTCGTAGAGACCGTTCAACAGGTGAAAGCCGCCGGGACTCGACGTGGCGATACAGACGCCGACCTCGCCCGTGAACTTCGCGTGGGCGGTCGCCATCAGCGCGCAGATCTCCTCGTGCGTCGGGCGGATGTACTCGAAACCTTCGCCATCGCGCTCGGCTTTGCCGAGCATCCCGTCGAACTCGCCCATGCCGTCGCCCGGGTACCCGAACACTCGGCTGACGCCCCACTCCTTCACTCGCTGTATGACGTACTCGCTGACGTTGGTCATCGGATTCCCTTCTCACGTTCGCTTGAAACTTCCCTAGCTGCCGTCTCAAGGTCGGAGACGAACGCGTCGAACGCTTCGTCCCAGCCCTGCTTGCCACGCAATCGCAGAAGCGCCGACGGATGGGTGGTGATGAGCGCGGCCGCGTTCGGGTTGCCGTTCACCTGACCGGGCGGCATGACTTTTCCGCGTTCCGCCTCGATGCGGGCCGTCCTTCCCAGCACCGATCGCGCAGCCGTCGCGCCGAGGCAGACCACGATCGCGGGCTTCACCACCGCCAGCTCGGCTTCGAGCCACGGGTGGCACGCGACGATGTGCCCGACGGCAGGCTTGTCGTGGATGCGCCGCTTACCTCGCGGCTCGAGGTGATGCCGGAAATGCTTGACAGCGTTGGTCAGGTATACGTCGCCGCGCTCGATTCCGGCAGCAGCCAGCGCCTTGTCGAGCAGCTGCCCGGCCGGACCGAGAAGACGACCTGAGTCGCGTCGCGCCAGAGCTCGCAGCCGCGGCATCCCGGCGCGGCCTCACGCAGCGCCCGCAGATTCGGGGACGCCGGAACGAACGGCTCGGCGGTGTTGCGCGGCTCGGCGCTCGTGCGCTCGGCATTCATATCGCCACCCGACACCGCAACCGGTCGAGGATCGAGGGCTTGACATCAGTGGTCGAAGAGGCGACCGCCTGCTGGGGTCGATCTTGCCGACTGCACCCGTCGTCTCGCTGTGTTCTTGTATACCGAAATCATTTCTGACCAGGGTTATTGCTTGCATTCGCTCAACCCATAACCTGCTTATCAGCGCCGGGGGGCGCTGATCATCCACAAGCATCTTGGGGGCTGCCGTTGTCCGTACTACGAGTCGATGTCGCCGTCGTCCTGGCGGACCCGGCTTTGGCGCGGGCGTTCTGATGCCGGTCGATGTAACGAACCCGGGCGCCGGGGAGCCAGCTGCGATCAGGCATCTCGCGATCATCCGGGCACGGAAAGCCACCGAACTGCGCGACGTACACGCGACCGTGACCGCAGCACAAGCCACCGTGACTGACTCCGGCTGGTCAGGTAAAGCCCAGGTCGCGTTCCTCGCCGCGATGAACCAGACCACCCCCGACCTGTTCCTCCTCGCCAACGGTCTGGACGCCCAAGCAACAGCACTACGCGCCTACGCCGAAGCGCTGGTGGAGATCAAACACGAACAGAAACGTTTAGAGGCACGCCGCAACACCGCCGAACAGGCGATCACAGACGCTCAAGCGATGCAGGACCACACAATCTCCCCCCTGGAACGCGACGTTCTCGCCCTCACCGGAGCAGACCCCACCTCGACCGCGTCGCTGCGCCGCCTCGAAGAGACCATCGACACCGAACGCGCCGCACTCCGCAAGGTGCAACGCGACTGGGAAGACCTCCTCGCCCGCCGCCACCAAGCGAACACGGCCTGCGTCACCGCCCTCACCGGCACCTCCGCTTTGGGTAGAACCGCCCCCTTCCTCAGAAACGCGATCGTCACCGCCACCCCCACCGGCCTCCTCAGCTCCCTCACCAGCCTCTCCGCCACCGACCTGGCCATCCTCCTGAAGTTCCGTCCCGGCCTGGCCGCCACGCTCGCCTCAGCCGACCCCGCCACCGTCGCCGCCTGGTGGACCAGCATGAACAGCCCCACCTTCGGCACCGCATCCCCCGCCCAAGCCGCACTCATCGCCGCTCTCCCCGGCGTGATCGGCACCCTCGAAGGCGTCGCCTACTGGTCCCGCCACCAAGCCAACACCACCGTCCTCGACCGGGCACTCGAAACAGCATCAGCCCCCGGCGGCGACCCAGAGCAACTCAAGGCGCTGCGCGCGCTCAAGACGGCCGTCCGCGGAGGGATGGATGAGGCGCCCCCGCGCCAACTCATGTCCCTCACGCTCGAACCCGCGGTCGGCGCAGCACTCTCGATCGGCGACCTCGACAAGGCCGAATTCGCGACGTACTTGGTGCCCGGCATGGGCACGACCGTCGCCGGCGACATCGGGGCGTACAAGAACGCGGCCACCAACCTTCGCGACGCGCAGGGGACCGTTGCGAGCCACCCAACGGGTTCTTCAGCTGTCATTGCGTGGCTCGACTACTTCCCTCCGGGGTCGACCGATGTCGTCGGCGTAAAGACTGACGATTCTGCCAAAGCCGGAGCCTTGAGGCTCGCTGATTCCCTCAATGGACTGCATGCGGTTTATGCATCCCAGGGCAGATCGCCAGAAATTTCCCTGGTGGGCCATTCCTATGGCAGCACAGTCGCCGCCATCGCGCTCACCTCGGCTAGCGTTGACCACTTCGTGATGCTCGGGTCAGCCGGAATCTCCACGACAATCGACAGTGCAGCCGCACTCAACGTGCCCCTTGGCGAGGTATTTGCGTCCCAAGCGCACCACGATGGCTGGGCACCGACAGGTCAAGCGCTGAGCGGGCGGCAAGATCCAACCGCTCCCGGCTTCGACACGGAAGTGTTCAGCTCAGAGGCCGCAGTGGACGCGCACGGCAAGGAACTATATGAGGTGACTCAGCACGGTCCTTTCGGCGCACCTGGAGACCCGGAGAGTCGTAGCTATTTCGACCGCAACACGACGTCCCTTTACAACACGGCCCTGGTCACGACCGGCCGCGGAGCGGCGACGATATCCGGCGGGACGCCGGCCGACCGGCTCGCGCTGCAGTCGCGCGATCGCCTCGTCGATTGGATGACGAAGGGAATCCCGTGGGCCGCCAAATAGGCAAAAGCTTGGCAGTACTGATAGTTCTGACGGCGACCGTGAATCTCGCGAGTGCGTGTAGTAGCGCGCCACCAGTAACGACGACCCAGGAAACGAGGAAAACCCAGTTGACGCCCGAAGAGGCAAAGGCAGAAATTCAAGACATTTTCGAGAGCACTCGAGAGTTACTCGGCGGGAGTTGGACGACCTACTCACGCAATTGGCTTGAGTGCTCCGACCCCGAAGCTGAGCCGATGGCGCAGTACTCGATGATGTACCGACGCGTGGAACAACCGTCGCCAGGCGACCCAGCCGACGTCGCAGAGCAGTTGCGAAAGCTGTGGAAGGCGCATGGGCACGATGTCGAAGTGCTGTTCGACTCCGCTGTCGCGCCGTCTCGCTATATCCTCTCCGACCCGCCGTGGATGTCCGGCTCCAGCCGCGATCTTCCCCTCATTCAATTCACGATCAGCGACAACTTCGCGACCTTCTCGGGAACGAGCCGTTGCGTTCCCGGCGATGAAGGAGAACTTGGGATGTGGGAGCCCAAGCGCGGCGAAGGCCAATACGACGAGTGAAGTCCGCCCCGCAGGCGGCCGCGGCCGCAATGCACGGCAATTGCACTCACCTCGCGAGGCCGACCGGAGCACAAGCGTTCAGCTCTGAAGCCGGCGTCGACGTGAACGGAAAGAAGCTGTATGCCGTGACTCAGGCCCCTTCGGCGCGAAGGGTGATCCCGAGAGCCATAGCTATTTCGACGCGAACACCACAGCCCTGGGCGACCGGGCCGAAGACATCATGAAAAAGGGGACACCTTGGTCCGCCCGCTAATGAACAAGGTCCTGGCGGCTGTCGCCTGTACGTTGTTTGCGTCGATGGCGGGCTGCGCGTCCCCAACACAACCCAGGAGCGCATCAACTGGAAATGAAAGAAGTTCAGCTATGACCCCAGAAGAGGCCGCCGATGAGGTCCGCACAATGTTCGAGGTGACGAGCGAGATGGTTGGTGGCAAGTGGGACATAAGTTCTCGCCATTGGATGGCTTGCACATTGGACGGTGGCGACGATGGAGCGTCGTACGCGATCTTCTACCAACGCCGCGGCTAGCCCTTAGACGCCCAACCAGCTAAGGTCGCCGACCAGGTTCGCTCCCTCTGGGCGGAGCACGGGCACGACGTGGCGATTGTCTTCGACCGAAAGATGACACCTGCTCGCTACATCCTTTCGGGTCCGCCGTGGCTATCCGGAACCGTGAGCGGCAAGCCTCTCGTCCAGTTCACGGTAGGAACCGGACACGCGGACTTCTCGGCCAGGAGCCGCTGCGTGCGCGGCGACGCCTACGAGTTGGAACTCCAAGAGCCAGGAGGCGCCGAATCCGATTCCAAGGCCGACCCAGATCTCGACTGAGCCTGTGATTGATCAAAAGGAGCGTGAGGGAATCGTCTTGGACGCCCGCAAAGCGAGTTGCTCACGACGAGCCGCTGGTTCGTCGGAGATCTGGACGCTGGTGCGAAAACTGGCCCTACCAAATCTGCGCGTGACCCTACGTGCCCAGCGCCGTCGAGGCATCGAGCGCTCGGGCCTCAGCCCTTCCACCACTCCTCGTTGACCCCGCCCGTCCACCGTTCGGTGTCGCCGGATGCGACCGCGACACCGTCACGAAGCCACACCGTCTCGTCGGGCGCCCAGCCGGCGATTACGCCGGCCCAGTCGTCAACGACCTCGATCGCCCGCCCGGCGGCACTCAGGTAGCCACCGACCGTCAGATGCACTCCGTCGTAGTCGCCCGCGACGCGAACCCAGTCCGGTACTAGCCAACGCCCGCTTCTGCCGGTCGCGCGCGACCAATCGTTCTCGCGGGATGCGGTGACATCGAGCGGATAACGTCGGCACAGGTCGGCCCACTCCGTGGCGCCGGCGATGTCGAGCACACGCGCATCCTCGGCGATCGCAACGCGGCACACATCTGCGTGACGCCAGTCGAACGCATCCTCGACGAGGTGCACGCCAAGCGGCCCCAGACGGCCGAACGACCTTGTCGTGCGCAGAAGCGCGCGGGGCGGGACAGACCACCAGGGTCCGCTCATCGCGACCGGGCCGGGGGCATACCCACGCCACCGCGTTTCGTCGCCCTCCACCGCCGCGCGCCAGACGTCGAGCGTGCGTCGCGCGCCCGGCCCGGACCCGGCCTGCGGCGAATGCGCGGGCGCGGGCGCACCCGGCGCGCCCTCGAAGGTCACGAGCCATTGGTCCTGCCTGTCGGTCGAGGATGCCCACCAGGCCGCGAGCGGCGACTCGGCGATCATCCGGGCGGCGCGCATCAGCGACGCCCTCTGCTCCGGTTCGCCCGCGAGCATGTCCTCCGGGTCCGGCTCCTGCCAGTACATCGCGCGACTCACCGAGGTTCGAAGAGCCTGCAGCACGACCGTATCCGTCAGCTCACCGTCAGCTTCAGGGTTCCCGTTCAGCGCGCGCTCGACCTCGAGGCACAGCCGCCGGCCGCGTGGACCGTCGAGCAGCACCTCGGCGCTCATCCCCTCGCGAGGCATCCGCTCAGTGCTCGGGGCTCAGCGGCCGGATCGTGAGCGCCTGCTGCGCCACGCCCACCGGGCCGGTCTCGTCGTGGAGCACGCTGCTCGTGAGGCCGTGACCTTGGGCGCCGAACACCACGGTGGTGTCGAGGCCGATCCAGCGCCCGGCCGGGCGGCGGTGCAGGTGCACGGTCAGGTCGACGTTGGGGAACATCCACTCGGCCGGCGACTGCCGCACGGCGACGCCGTTCGCGGTGTCGATGAGTCCGATCCACGAGGCGAGCGGCGACGCCTCCTCTCCCGCGACCAGCGCGGTCTCCGTGGCGAGCCAGACCGTGCCGCGCCCGGGCTCGGAGGCGCCGGCCGCGCGGGCGTCGAGCGAGGCGACGAAGCCACCGCTCCACACCGTTCGGAGGGGCAGGGATACGGCCGACTCAGGCCCGGGGAGCGGCTCGCCCTGGCCGCCGGCGACCGAGCGGGTGTCGAAGCTGTCGAGAAACCAGGCCCGAGCACGAACAGCCGCGCGCCCGGCGATCGTGGCCGTCGCCTCGACGAGCTCGATGCTGCGCCCGGGCCGCACCGTCTCGACGGCGATGTCGATCGGCTGGGCGGCGAGAAACCCGAGGATGTCGAAGCTGATCCGGGCGACCTGCAGCCCGTCCCCGCGTCTCCCCGACTCCTCGGCCGCCGCGACGTGCTGCTCGATCGCATGCGTGATCAGACCGCCGAGCGGCGCGAAGTGGATCTCGTCGGGGCTCCACGCTCCGCCGGCGCGTTCGGTCGGCTCATACCGGTTGCCGCCGAGCGCGACGAAGTACGCGCCCTGCGGGGTCGTTGAATTGTTTTCGGCCACCTACCGAAACCTACGCCACTCCTCCACCGTTCGACCGCTCCCTACGCCGAACGCACCAGCCGGTACCCTGCGTCGGCGAACGTCTTGGTCATGTGGGCGGCGTACCACTCCGGCCACTGCTCGTCGTAGACGCCCTTGAGCTCGACGGCCTCGTGAACGCCGTGCGCGGCCGCTGCCGCCTTCAACGCTTCGAGGATGACCGGGGTCATGTCCGCGGGGTCGGGCGCGGCCGCATCCTGGTCGCTCATCGCCCTGGCAGCCTGGTCTTGATCTCTTGAAGGATCCAGCCGTTGCCGTCCGGATCCTCGAAGGAGGCGAACGAAGAATAGTCGGCACGTTCCGGATGCGGCCCACTCAGCCGTTCCCGCGTGCCCGCGTGGTGGAACACCCCGGTCGAATCGTGCCAGATCTCCGACACATCCACGCCGGCCTTCACGAGCGCATCCCTTGCCTCGTCGAGGTCGAAGACGGTGAGCTGCAGCCCCTGGATCGACCCGGGCGTCATGTCGGTCACACCCGTGCCGAAGATGATCGACGCCTCCGACTCCGGCGGCGTGAACTGCACCACCCGGTAGCGGGCGTCGAGCGGGAAATCGGCGTCGAGACGCCAGTCGAGACTCTCGTAGAACGCCTTCGCCCTGTCCACATCGGAGACGGGGACGACGACGACTTCCAGCTTCATGAACATGTCAGCTCTCCTTCTGCTCGGCGGCTTCTCGTGCTGCTTTTCTGGCGTTCAGCCGGTAGGTCTCCAGCAGCCGCAACCAGATCTCGCTCACGGTCGGATACGACGGCACCGCGTGCCAGAGCCGGTCGATCGGAACCTGCCCGACGACGGCGGTGGTCGCGGCGTGCAGCATGTCGCCGACATCCGGGCCCACCAGCGTCGCGCCGAGCACCACGCGGCGGTCGTCGTCGACGACCATCCTCGCCTTGCCCGTGTAGCCGTCCGCGCGCACGACGGCGCCTGCCACCCAGCCGATGTCGTAGTCGGCGACGCTCACCGTGTAGCCGGCCGCCCGGGCCGCGGACTCGGTGAGGCCGATGGATGCGATCTCCGGTTCGGTGAACGTCACCTGCGGCACCGACTCGTGGTCGGCGGTGGCGACGTGCTGCCCCCACGGCCCGTCGAACACCTCGTCGCCGTTCGCCCGCGCCGCGATCACGTCACCGGCGATGCGCGCCTGGTACTTTCCCTGGTGCGTCAACAGCGCTCGGTGCGTGACGTCGCCGACGGCGTAAAGCCAGTCGAAGCCGGGCAGACGCATCGTGTCGTCGGTCGGCAGCCAGTCACCCGGCTTCAGGCCGACGGTCTCGAGGCCGACCGCTCCGGTGCGCGGCTTGCGCCCTGTGGCGACGAGGATCTCGTCTGCGGTCACCGTGCCGCCGTCGCCGAGCTCGACCCGCACGCCGTCGGCTGTGCGCTCGACGCGCGCGACCTCGGTGTCGAGCAGCAGGGTGACGCCCTGCTTCCGCAACGCCTCAGCGAGCATCTCGCCGGCGAACGGCTCCATGTTCGCGAGGAGCCCGCCGCGCGAGATGAGCGTCACCGCGCATCCGAACCCCGCATACGCCGTCGCCATCTCGCAACCGACCACCCCGCCACCCAGAATGGCCAGACTCGATGGAACGTCTTTGACGCTGGTCGCATCCCTGCTCGTCCACGGTTCGCTGTCACGCAGGCCGGGAGTGTCGGGCACCACGGGGTCGGAGCCGGTCGAGATCACGACGGCCGAGCGCGCGGTGAGCTGCGTCGTCGAACCGTCCGCTGCGGTCACGCTCACGCGCTTCTCGCCGACGAGCTGACCGTGCCCGCGAATCAGGTCGATACCAGCGCCGTCGACCCAGTCCACCTGGCTCTGATCCGACCAGTCGTACACGAGGCGATCCCGCCGTCTCAGCACGGCGGCGACGTCGATCTCGCCGGTCACGGCTTCTGCCGCACCATCGACGGACTGGGCCGCCCGCACCGTCTGCGCCGGTCTCAACAGCGCCTTCGACGGGATGCACGCCCAGAACGAGCACTCGCCCCCGACCAACTCGTGCTCGATCAGCACGGCGGTCAGACCGCCTTGCACGGCACGCTCTGCGACGTTCTCCGCCACCGCCCCGCCGCCGATGATGACGACGTCGTATTCGCTGCTGCTCATCCCGAGTCCTCGCGTCCGTCCGACGGCGGACGCTCGCTATCAACGGTGAGCAGACCGGGCCGGTCCCCAACTACTGAGCAGTCGTCAGCTTAGACCGGAGCCCTCCCGCACGGCAATCATCGGCCGCGACGACCGGGGAACAGCGTGTACAGCAGAGGCAGCACCGAAACACTGAGCACCACCGTGCTGAGTACGGCGTCACTCCCCCGCAACACGGCACCGGCAACGAGGAGGGCGCCGAAGAGCACCGCCCCCACGAGGCGGCGGGCCGTTCTCTCCAGGCGCGAGACCCGTTTCTCGAGCTCGGGCGTTCGCACCGAGACGGTGCCGTCTTCGAACCGTGCGGCGAGGGCATCCAAGCGTTTCGGCAGCCGTACGGCGACACCCGCGATCTCCAGCGCCTGCCGTGCGACATCCTGCACCACGTTGCCGCGCTCGTCGCGCACCAGCTGCGCGGCGTATGGCTCCACCGAATCCCAGAGGTTGAACTCGGGGTCGAGCGCGCTGCACACCCCGGAGGTGAGCGACATGGCACGGATGATCAGCAGAAAGTTCTCGGGCAGCTGGAACGGGAGCGACCGCACCACGTCGCCGAACTGCACGGCGAAGTCGCGGAACTCGCGCGGATCGACTTCGCGCAACTCGGCGAATCCCATCCCGCCGAACCGGGCGAAGAGTTGCGTCATCGCGCGTTCCAGGTCGGCGGTGTCGGCCGACGGCAGCAGCACACCGACGTCGCGCATCGCGTCCACGAGCCCCTTGCCGTCACGCGCTGCAGCGGCGATGAGCAGCTTGCGCAAGCCGGTGCGCGTGCCGGTGGGCACCTCGCCCATCATGCCGAAATCGATGAACGTGAGGCGCCAGGCCGTGCCGGGGGCTGCGCCTGCGGATGCTCCTGCGGCTGCTCCTGCAACTGCTCCTGCCGCCGCTCCGGCGAGGGGCGTCACGAAGATGTTGCCGGGGTGCGGGTCGGCGTGGAAGAAGCCGTTGGTGAACAGCTGGTCGAACATCACCGCGGCGAACACCGGCGCCACCTCGGCAGGGTCGATGCCCGCGGCGCGCAAGGCATCGACATCCGTGATCTTGATCGCCGTCACATCGGCGAGCGTGAGCACGCGCCGCGTCGTGCGCTCCCACACGACCTCCGGCACCGACACGCGTTCGTCGGCGGCGAAGTCGGCAGCGAATCTTTCCGCGCTGGCGGCCTCGTGCAGGTAGTCGATCTCTTCGAGACTGGTGCGGGCGAACTCTTCGACGAGGGCGGGTGCATCCACCCGGTCGGAGACGAGCCGCACATGACTCAGCCAGCGGCCGACCCGACGCAGCGCCGCCAGGTCGACGTCGACGATCGCGTCAATGCCGGGCCGCTGCACTTTGACCACGGCGCGTTCCAGCCCCGTGTCCTCCGCATCGACGGCGGAGAGCACGGCGCGATGCGCTTGGCCGAGGGATGCGGCTGCGACGGGCGTCGGCTCGACCGACGCGAACGCGCGCTCCAGCGGCACGCCCAACTCGGCCTCGGCCAGCGCCCGGATGCCGGGGAACGGCACGGGAGGCACCTCATCCTGCAGCCCCTCGAGTTCGGCGGTGATCTCGGGAGGCAGCACGTCGAGCCGCGACGACATGAACTGCCCGACCTTGATCATCAGACCGCCGAGCTCCACGGCCAGCACATGGAACCGCTGCGCGAACCTGCGCATGCGCTTCGACCGGGTGCGCTCGGTGACACGCGCGAACCCGATGCGCGGCAGCACGAGCTCGTACCACCAGGTGACGGCGAGATTCCAGCCGGCGAACCGCAGGATGCGGCGGTAGCGCGCACGTGCTGGTCCGGCGGCGGGCGCATCCGCCTGCTCGCGTGCGACCGACGTCACCCGCGTCAGTCCTGCGCGAGGATGGCGTAGAGCCGGCGCCGGGCCTCGTCGAGCACGGTGACGGCCGCCTCGACCTGCTCCGGCGTTCCGGTGCGGCGCACCTGCGCGGCGGCCTGCGCGAGCTCGAAGCCCGCCTTCGGCAGCGCGCCGAACGCGGCACTGTCGCCGGCTCCGGCGCCTGTACCCGCGGAGCCTTCCCACGGCGCGGGGCCCGCGTCGGCGGCTTCCTCGCGGCCGGCCTCCGTGAGCGCATACGTCTTGCGTCCGTTGGACTCTTCGGCCGTGATGATGCCCTCGTCGGCGAGCAACTGCAGCGTCGGATACACGGAGCCGGCGCTGGGCTTCCAGCTGCCGCCGCTGCGCTCCTCGATCTCACGGATGATCTGGTAGCCGTGCATGGGCTTCTCGGCGAGCAGTGCGAGCACGGCGGCCCGCACATCCCCGCGGCCCATCCTGGTGCCGACCTTCTTCTCGAACGTCGACCGCAACTGGTCGAACGCCTGCCACATGCCCTCGGGGCCGCCGAAGCCGCCTCCGAGCCCGCCTGCGCCGAACCCTCCGGCCGGGAATGAACCGCTCATGATGTCCTCCTCGTGTGAGTCGTAACGATAGTCAACGATATATCGTTCGCGGGGGTGGCGGTAGGGGGGATGCGTTGGTGCGGTGAATGCACAGGGGTCATTGAGTTGCGGCGAACCCGTCCAGCGCCTCGGCGTAAGCATCCGGATCGTTTCGCGTGGCTCTTGAGACGAGAATCGTCGCCTCACTCAACGCGCGGGAGTATCGGCCTTGCACGGGCACTTCGACGACAACCCTCAAGCCGGCCCGCCACGCACGAACTGCACTCGTAGACACTGCGCGCTCGGCGTCACCGTGCGCTCCCTTGGCAAGTTCACTCGCCCAGGCATCGACGCGGAACCGCGACTCGACGCACCAACTTGCTGGCGAGACAGGGAATGCGCCGATGCCCCGTTTGAGGTCTCTTATAGGTGATAGTCCGCGGGTCTGACCTAAACGAGCGACGGTGTGCTCGATAGAGTCCAGCTTCGCCAAACCGCTTCGCGCTCCGGCTACAGGGCATGTCACCGCGGGCTGCGCCCCAAACGCTCCCCCAAACGCCGCCTCACGCTGCGCGTTCGGTGGCGCCCGGGGCCCCTCGCGGCGGGGACCCCGGTAGACAGCAGCGAGTAACGACAAAAAGAGGTGGGCCGCGGTTCGCATTGCGAAC
>NZ_JBHVYL010000021.1:0-67005 GCF_042880955.1 Leifsonia sp. NPDC058292 | reverse complement strand
GCCACACGGCGGGGCCCCTCTTCGTTGCGTGAGGTCAGTTGGTGGAGTAGGTGCTGGCAGCGCCGATGGCGATGGCGATGAAGACGATCGCGAGGATGACGCCGATCACGATTTCCACGAAGCCGATGATGATGGCGGCGATGGCGAGGCCGCGCCCTTGCTCGCCGGTGCGCTTGATCTGCGACAGTGCGACGAAGCCGAGGATGATGCCCACGAGAGAGACGAAGAAGGCCAGGATGAACGCCACGATCGACATGGTGTTGTAGCCGGACTGCGGTGCGGGGGAGTAGGAGGTCTGCTCGCCGTACTGCGGCGAAGAAGCGGGCTGCTGAGGAATGTCGGGGTTGCTCATGGCGCCGACTCTATCGGCACAGCAAGCTCCAAGGGAAGGGACGTCGGGCGTCTCAGCGCACGGGCCACAGCCCGGACGTGGTGAAGGAGGGGTCACGCTCGCGTCGCATGTAGTCCTGGAAGTCCTCGGCCTGCTGCCGGCACCACGCGACCTGCAGGCTGTGCAGTTCGGCCGCCGAGAGGGCGAGCGCCTCCGTGTGCGCCCGGGCGAGCGCCTGAGCCACCCGGCCGGCCGCGATGGCGTCGGCGCCGGCGTCGTGCGCTTCAGTGAGGTCGACGCCGTAGAACAGGGCGGTCATCTGCAGCGTGCGCTTGCCGCGGCGGTACTTGTCGACGGCCTTGTCGATGACGAGAGGGTCGATGATCGGGCCGGGCGTTTCGAGCGGGCGCACCCCGTGGCGGAGGGCTTCGCGGTGCAGCAGCGTGAAGTCGTACGGCGCGTTGTACGCGACCACCGGAGTGCCGCGGGCGAACAGGATGCCCAGCTCACCGACGATCTCGGCGATGGCCTGGGCGGCCGGCATGCCTACGGCGCGCGCGTGCTCGGTCGTGATGCCGTGCACGGCGGTCGCGCCGGCCGGGATCTCGACACCGGGATCGACGAGCCAGTCACGACGCTCGACGACCACGCCGTGCTCGTCGAGCCGGCCGACATGCGCCGAGACCACGCGAGAGCTCTCCACGTCGACACCGGTCGTCTCGAGATCGAAAACGCCCAATTCGTGGTGCCAGTTGCTCATGCCCTCAGGCTAAGCGGCACTACCGTCACCGCTGAGGATTCAGTCCCGGCGCGGCTCGATGTGCAGCCAGTAGAAGTTCTGCGTGCCGAGGGTGAGTGTGAACCGGCCGTCGTCGGCCACGGTGGGGAACTCGCCGCCGCCGAACATGTCGTAGAGCGTGCTTCCGGCGAACTCGGCCGCCTCGAGGCTGACCGAGACCGGGTTGTGCGCGAACGAGAACACGCACAGCACGTCTTCCGGCTGGTCACCGAAGTGGGTGCCGCTTCCTTCGTAGGAGCGCACGAACGCGAGCACCGACTCGTGATTGGTCTGCAGCACGCGGATGGTGCCCAGCCCGAATACGGGATGCGCCTTGCGCACGTGGATGACGTTGCGGATCCAGTGCAGCAGCGACCGGGACTGCGCGAGCTGCGCTTCGACGTTCACCTGGTTGTAGTGGTAGACGAGCGACTGCACCACCGGCAGGAACAGCTTGCCGGGGTCGGCCGTCGAGAACCCGGCGTTGCGGTCGGGCGTCCACTGCATCGGCGTGCGCGAACTGTCGCGGTCGGGCAGCCAGATGTTGTCGCCCATCCCGATCTCGTCGCCGTAGTAGAGGAAGGGGCTGCCCGGCAGGGAGAACAGCAGGGCGTGGGCGAGCTCGAGCTCCGCGCGGGAGTTGTCGAGCAGGGGCGCGAGGCGTCGCCGGATGCCGATGTTGGCGCGCATCCGCGGGTCGTAGGCGTACCAGCCGTACATCGCCTGGCGGTACTCCTCGCTCACCATCTCGAGTGTGAGCTCGTCGTGGTTGCGCAGGAACACGCCCCAGCCGGCGCCGTCGGGGATGTCGGTGGTCTCCGAGAGCACGCGCACGAGCTCACCGGCCTGCTGCGACCGCAGCGAGTAGAAGATGCGCGGCATCACGGGGAAGTCGAACGCCATGTGGCACTCGGGCTCGTCTTCGGTGCCGAAGAACGCGGCGACCTCGCGCGGCCACTGGTTCGCCTCGGCGACCATGACGCGCCCCGGGTAGTCGCGGTCGACCATCTCGCGCAGCTTCTTGATGAAGTCGTGCGTCTTGGGCTCGCCCTCGCCGTTGCCCTCGTCGGACTCGTAGAGATAGGGGATCGCATCCAGCCGGAAACCGTCGACACCCAGGTCGAGCCAGTACCGCACGATGTCGAACATCGCCTCGTGCACAGCCGGGTTCTCGAAGTTGAGATCGGGCTGGTGGGAGAAGAAGCGGTGGAAGTAGAACTGCCGGCGGGCCTCGTCGAACGCCCAGTTCGAGTCTTCGGTATCGACGAAGATGATGCGGATGTCCGGCCACTTCTCGTCGTCGTCGTTCCACACGTAGAAGTCGCCGTAGGGGCCTTCGGGGTCGGAGCGCGACTGCTGGAACCACTCGTGCTGGTCGGAGGTGTGGTTCATCGGCAGGTCGATGATCACGCGCATGTTGCGCTCGTGCGCCTTGGTGACCAGATCTTTGAACTCGTCGATCGTGCCGAACTCCGGCAGGATCGCGCGGAAGTCGGAGACGTCGTATCCGCCGTCGCGCAACGGGGACTGGAAGAACGGCGGCAGCCAGAGCGCGTCGATGCCGAGCCACTGCAGGTAGTCGAGTTTGGAGGTGAGTCCCTGGAGGTCGCCCGAGCCGTCGCCGTTGCTGTCGACGAACGAACGCACCATCACTTCGTAGAACACCGAACGGCGATACCACTGAGGGTCGAGGGTGAGCCCGGGAAGCGTGATCGGTGCGGTGAAACTCACGGTTCTCCTTCTGGCGCGATGGCCGGGTGCAAGCGGTTACAACCAGACGAGTCTAGGTGCACGCGCGGGTGGGCTGTCCAGTCCTTGGAGCACTTTGCCGGGACTGTACACCCGCGCTGCCTAAACTGGTCTGCGATGACCACCTCCACACGGTACGCCGCATCCCCTTACGCCGACGCGCTCGGCCGCATTCCCGTGCGCACCGGGGAGCTCGCCGTGCTCGGCGGCCTGACCCGGTTCTGGGACTATGGGGATCCGCTGGCCGACACGACGATCGTTCTCGTCCACGGTTTTCGCGGCGACCACCACGGCCTCGAGCCGGTCGTCGCCAACCTGCAGGGCGTGCGGCTGATCTCGCCCGACCTCCCCGGTTTCGGGGAGTCGGATCCGCTCGGCGAGGTCTCGCACGACATCGTCGGCTATGCGGCGTGGCTGCGCGGATTCGTGCGCGAGCTCCGGATCGAGGGCCGGTTCGTCATCCTCGGGCACTCGTTCGGCTCGATCGTCGTCTCCGCCGCGCTGGCGGAGCGGGATGCGGCCGACGCGCTTCATCCGTCGGCGGTCGTGCTGGTGAACCCGATCGGGCAGCCCGCCCTCCAAGGGCCGCGTGGGGCGCTCACCCGGCTGGCGATCTTCTATTACTGGCTGTCCGCCGTGCTGCCCGAGCGCCTGGGCTTCTGGCTGCTCCGCAACGGGCTGATCGTGCGCGTCATGAGCATCGCCATGGCGAAGACGAAGCGCAAGAGCCTGCGACGGTGGATCCACGACCAGCACGACCGCTACTTCAGCGCCTTCAGCGACCGCGGCGTCGTGCTGGAGGCGTTCCGCGCATCCGTCTCGCACGATGTCAGCGAGTACGCGGCGCGCATCCCCGAACCGACCCTGCTCGTGGCGGCCGAGAAAGACGACATCACGCCGGTCTCGGCGCAGCACCGGCTGCAGACGCTGTTTCCGGATGCACGGCTCGTCGTCATCCCGGAGGTCGGACACCTCATCCACTACGAGACGCCCGGCCAGGCGGCCGACGCCATCGAACGATTTCTCGCGGAGGACGCCCGGTGAAGATCCTGTTCGACTGCCGGTACACGCGGATCGGGCGTCACGACGGGATCAGCCGCTACACGGCGGGCCTGGTCGGGGCGCTCGCCAAGCGGCACGCGGTGACCATGCTGATCAGCGATCACGCCCAGCTGGACATGCTGCCCGACCTGCCTTGGGAGCTGATCGGCTCGCCGACGTCAGCCGGTGAGCCGTGGGTCGCGCGCCAGGTCAACAAGCTGAATCCTGATGTCGTCTTCACCCCCATGCAGACGATGGGCGGGTGGGGGCGCAAGTACCGTCTGGTGCTGACAGTGCACGACCTCATCTATTACCGGCATCCGACGCCGCCGCGCGACCTGCCGGCGCCCATCCGGCTGCTGTGGCGGCTCTACCACCTCTCCTGGTGGCCTCAGCGGATGCTGCTGAACCGTTCGGACGCGGTCGTCACCGTATCGAAGACCACCAAGGCGCTGATCAGCGAGCACAAGCTGACGAAACGGCCGGTGCACGTCGTTCCGAACGCCGCCGACATGCCCGCCATCGACCCGGCGCGGGCGGCGCGAACCGAGCCGGAGAGCAAGCGCCTGGTCTACATGGGCTCCTTCATGCCGTACAAGAACGTTGAGACGCTGGTGCGCGCGGCCGCGCTGCTTCCCGACTACGAGCTGCACCTGATGAGCCGGGTGACCGACGCCCAGCGCGAGCGGCTCACCGGCATCGCCCCGGATGCGCGGATCGTCTTCCACAACGGCGCCAGTGACGAGGAGTACGCGGAGACGCTGGCGGCCGCGACGGCCCTCGTCACCGCATCCCGCGACGAAGGCTTCGGCATTCCCCTCGTCGAGTCGATGACGCTCGGCACACCCGTCGTCGTCAGCGACATCCCCATCTTCCGCGAGATCGGGGGCGACGCGGCGCTCTATTTCCCGGCGGACGACGCGGGAGGGCTTGCCGAACACATCCGTCGCCTCGAGCAGCCGGGGGAGTGGGCGTCGCGGTCGGTCGCCGGCCGACACGAGGCCGAGCGGTTCACCTGGGACGCGTCGGCGGAGCACCTGCTGACGGTTCTGACCGCCGCTGTGGCACGCGCCAAGCGGCGACTGGACTAGCGACGCCTCGACCCGCGCGGCTGGGCCGCCGCGTGGTCGTCAGATCACCGACGCGGTGAACAGGTCGCGGTCTTCGGGGGTGACGTTGAAGCGGTCGAGTGTGAGTCGGCCGTCTTCGTAGACGAATTCGTGCACCGACCCGTTCGGGATGACCTCGCCGGGACCGGGCATCGCGTGATCGGTGACATGTCGCGCGAGCGCCCCGATCACGCCGCCGTGACTCACGACCACGATCGACTCGCCGGGATGCTTCTCTCCCAGCTCCATGAGAGCGGGCAGCGCGCGCGCCACCACGGCGTCTCGGGTCTCGCGACCGGGAACCGGGGTTCCTTCCGGCCACCGGGCCAGGATCTCCGCGCCGGTGAGCCCTTCGGCTTCCCCGTACCGGCGTTCGGCGACCTCGGGCAACGGGAGCGGCGCGTCGAGGCCCGTGTGCGAGGCGATGATCTCCGCCGTCTCGGTGGCGCGGCCGAGTGGGCTCGCGTAGATCGCGTCGTAGCTGCCGCCCGCCATCGCCAACGCGGTCGCCTCGGCCTGTGCGCGACCGGTGTCGTTCAGTGGGATGTCGCTCGAGCCTTGGATGCGCTTGGCGAGATTCCAGTCGGTCTGACCGTGCCGAACGAGGGAGATTCTGGTCACGCGCGTCCTTTCGTCGAGAGGACGCGCGAAGGTCAGCTGAGGCGCCGGGCGAGCTCGACGAGGGTCTCCGTGGTCCCGCCGTCCAGCTTAATGGCTGCGCGGCCGTCGCCCTTCGTCGCACCCCTGTTGACGATGACGATCGGCAACCGGCGTCGCCGTGCCTCCTCCAGCAGACGGATGCCGGAGTTGACAACCAGCGACGAGCCGGCCACGAGCAACGCATCCGCGGACCGCACCAGGGCGCTCGCCTCGCGGTACTTCTCGGCCGGGATGAACTCGCCGAAGAACACGACGTCGGGCTTGAGGCGGCCGCCGCAGACGGTGCAGTTCGGCACGACGAACGCGTCGATGTCGGTGACGATCGCGTCGCCGTCGGGCGCGATCTCGACGGCTCCGGCGGCGTCGAGCCACGGGTTGGCGGCCTCGATGCGCGCCGAGACGCTCTCGCGGGCGAACACCTGCCCACACGTCAAGCAGAGCACCCTGTCCATCGCTCCGTGGAGATCCACGACTTTGCGAGACCCTGCCTGCTTGTGGAGACCGTCGACGTTCTGGGTGATGACGCCGTTCGTCGCGCCGGACTTCTCCAGTTCGGCGAGCGCGAAATGCCCCCGGTTCGGAGCAGCGGCCGCGAAGCGGCGGTAGCCCAGGTGGCTGCCGGCCCAATAGCGCTTGCTGAACGAGTCGGCCGAAAGGAACTGCTGAAAAGTCATCGGGTTGCGTTTCGGAGCACCCGCGCCGCGATAGTCGGGGATGCCCGAATCGGTGCTGATGCCGGCGCCCGTGAGCACGGCGAAGCGGCGGCCGGTGAGCAGCGCGGTGGCCTCGTCGAGCCCGCGTTCGAGCTCGGGGTCGAGCTCCGTCGGCGTGGTCTCAGCCATCACAGTCATCGAAACCTCCAGCTCCTGCTTGCCATGAGTCTAAACACCGCAGTTTTCGGAAATGTTTCCGGCTACTGGCAATCTGTAAGCGAACACCTCCTGTAGGCGAACACCTTCGACAGAAAGGCGGCGCGTTCCTTGCGCATCCTCCGCATCACCGACCTGAGCGACGACGGGCTCGCCGACTATTCGCGGCTGACGGATGTGGCCCTCCGCCGCGTCAGCGAACCCGCCGGCGGTCTCTACATCGCCGAATCGACGAAGGTGATCACCCGGGCACTGGCAGCGGGCCACATCCCGCGCTCCGTGCTGCTGCAGGAGCAGTGGCTGCCGGGCGTGGAGCCGCTGCTCGCCGACCATCCCGACGTGCCGGTCTACGTCGGCGACAGCGCCGTGCTGGAAGAGCTCACCGGCTATCATCTGCATCGCGGCGCCCTGGCCGCCATGCACCGTCCCCAGCTGCCCGACCCGCGCGAGCTGCTGGCCGACGCGAGGCGCGTCGTCGTGCTCGAAGACATCGTCGACCACACGAATGTCGGAGCGATCTTCCGCAGTGTGGCCGGACTGGGCGCGGATGCGGTGCTCATCAGCCCGCGCTGCGCCGACCCGCTGTACCGGCGCAGCGTGCGCGTCAGCATGGGCACGGTGCTGCAGGTGCCGTGGACGCGCATCCCGGAGTGGGATGTCGCCGCGCCGATCCTGCACGATGCAGGCTTCGAGATCGCGGCGCTCGCGCTGGCCGACGACGCGGTCACCCTCGACGACTTCGCCGCCGACCAGCCGGAGCGCATCGCCCTGGTGCTCGGCTCGGAGGGTGACGGCCTGAGCCGGCGTGCCCTCGCCGCGGCCGACACGGTCGTGACGATCCCGATGCTGCACGGGGTCGACTCGCTGAACGTCGCCTCGGCGAGTGCGGTGGCGCTGTGGGCGTTGCGGGCGCGTTCTCAGGCATCCCCTCGGTAGGTCCGCATAGAATTTGCGGGTGCTCGACCAACCCCGCAGACTGACCCGCCAACAGGTGTACCGCCGCCGACGGATCGTGGTCTTCGGCATCATCGGGGTGTTCCTCGTCGGCATCATGTACATCGGCGGCTCGCTGTTCGCGCCTCTGCCGGCCAGCGCCGCCGTGACCGAACACCAGACGACGATCGCGCAGACGAAGGCCGCGCTCCAGTTCCCCGGGTTCGGCGCGAGCGGCATCACCGCCCCCGACTATCCGGGCGCCACGCAGTACAACGGCTCCGACGCCAGCATGCCCATGGCCAGCGTCACGAAGACCGTGACGGCCCTGGTCGTGCTGGACAAGAAGCCGCTGAAGTCCGGCGAAGACGGCCCCACCATCAAGTTCACGCAAGACGACGTGGACATCTGGAACGATGTGATCGCCGCCGGCGGTTCGTGGGCTCCGGTCGAGGCGGGTTCGTCGATGACAGAGAAGCAGGCGCTCGAAGCGATGCTGCTGCCGTCGGCGAACAACTACGCGATCTCATTGGCCAAGTGGTCGTACGGCTCGACGGATGCGTTCGTCAAAGCCGCGAACTCGTGGCTCGCCGCACACAAGTTCACCGGAACGAAGCTCGACAGCCCCGATGGCCTGTCACCGAACAGCGTCAGCACCACCAAGGATCTGATCGGCATCGGCAAGCTCGCGCTGGCCGATCCCGTGCTGTCGACGATCGTGACGCAGAAGTCAGTCACCCTCCCTGGAGCGGGCAAGCAGGACAACACCAACACGCTGCTCGGCGTCGACGGCATCGACGGCATCAAGACCGGAAACACCGACCAGGCGGGAAACTGCCTCCTGTTCTCCGCGCAGCTCACCGTCGGGCAGAGCAGAGTGCGAGTGATCGGCGTCGTGCTGGGCGCTCCGACCCACGACGATCTCTGGGCGTCGGTGAAGACGTTGCTCGTGAGCATGAAAGTCGGATTCCACGAGGTGGACGCCTCGACGGTCGGCCAGACGTACGGAACCTACACGACCGCCTGGGGCGCCAAGTCATCGCTCGTCGCCACGTCGACGAAGATGTTCGTCGTGTGGTCAGACACGCCGATCGAGGTGTCGTTACAGACCCGTCCGCTGCAGTCGGGCGCGAAAGGCGAGGTCGTCGGCGAGGTGACGTTCACGCTGAACGGCAAGACGCAGACCGCTCAGCTCGCGCTGAACACGGCGTTGCCTGATCCGGGCCCGTGGTGGCGGCTTGCGCATCCGGGCGGCATCGGAGCCTGAGCCGCAGAGCCGGTTGATCGCCTGTTCGGATGCCGGAGAATCCGCGCGACACGCCGCGCAAAAGTCCGGCACGACGGAACTTCGCCGGCCTCGACCGAGAAACTCCGGCTCGCCGGATGCCGCGCCTGGCGGTCAGTCGTCGGCGGGGTGGGTGTAAGGGATGGCTTCGGGACGCTTGGGGAGCACGTGGTCGCCCGACGACTGGTGGCGGATGCGGCGGACCACCCAGGGCACCAGGTATTCGCGAGCCCAGGAGAGGTCTTCGGAGCGGGCACGACGCCAGGTGCGGGGTGGCAGGGGCTCGGGTTCGAGGGGCTGCAGGTCGTTCTTCACGTTCAGCGCGGCGAGCACCATGCGGGCGACGGTGTGGTGGCCGAGCGGGGCGAGGTGGAGGCGGTCGGGGGCCCACATCCGGGAGTCCTGGATCTCGCCGAGAGACCACTGGTCGGCCACGATGCAGTCGTGTCTCGCGGCGACAGCGCGCACGTTCTCGTTGTAGATGGCGACCTTGCCCCGGATGCCGCGGAACACCGGCGAGAATCCGACGTCGACACCGGTGAACACCACGATCGTGGCGCCCTCGGTGCTGAGCCTGTTCACCGCCTGGTCGAACAGGGCGGCGATCTGGTCGGGGTCGGTTCCCGGGCGGATCACGTCGTTGCCGCCGGCCGAGATGGTGATGAGGTCGGGCCGAAGAGCGAGGGCCGGCTCCACCTGCTCGTCGAGGATCTGTTTGATGAGCTTTCCGCGCACGGCGAGGTTGGCGTAGGCGAAGTCGTTCGTCTGGCTGCCGAGAACCTCGGCGACCCGGTCGGCCCAGCCGCGGTGGCCGCCGGGGCTGCGGGGCTCAGGATCCCCGATCCCTTCGGTGAAAGAGTCGCCCAGGGCGACATAGCGGGACCAGGGATGCTGTGCTTCGGCCATTGCTCCATTCTGCACCTGGCTGCCGTGCGGCACGCCCGGGGAGCGCGACGGGTCGGCGACTGTCAGCAGCAGAAGGTAAATTCGGTTCAAGTGGAAACGCCGAACTCGACCCCTGTCCCGGAGCTGGAACCCGACATCATCCGGGAGCCCTCCGGTGTGCCGGAGACCCCGCAGACAGCGAGCGAGACCGAGAGGCACGGCGGCACGTTCGCGGCCGAGCATCTCTCGCCGTCCTTCCCCGAGCGAGCGGCCTGGGGCACTGCCGACAAACTGCGTGCGTGGCAGGCGGAGGCGCTCGACACCTACTTCGAGACCGAGCCGCGCGACTTCCTCGCTGCCGCGACGCCGGGCGCCGGAAAGACCACGTTCGCCCTCCGGCTGGCGACGGAGCTGTTGCGAAACCGCACGGTCGAGCGCGTGACGGTCGTCGCACCCACCGAGCACCTGAAGCGCCAGTGGGCGGAAGCCGCCGAACGAGTCGGTCTCCATCTCGACCCGGAGTTCAAGAACTCCGACGGCCGGTACGCGCGCCACTTCAAGGGTGTTGCGATCACCTATGCACAGGTCGCCATGCGGCCGAGTCTGCACAAAGACATCACCGAGAACTACAAGACGCTCGTCATCCTCGACGAGGTGCATCACGGCGGTGACGCTCTCAGCTGGGGCGACGGCATCCGGGAGGCGTTCGAGCGGGCGACCAGGCGGCTCTCTCTGACCGGTACGCCGTTCCGCTCCGACACGGCGCCCATCCCGTTCGTGTCGTATCTGCCCGACAAGAGCGGCATCCGCACGTCGCTCACCGACTACAACTACGGCTACGGCCGAGCACTGGCAGACGGTGTCGTGCGGCCCGTGATCTTTCTCGTCTACGCCGGTCACATGCGCTGGCGCACCAAGACCGGAGACGAGATGGAGGCGCGGCTCGGCGAAGGCAACACCAAAGACATCACCTCGCAGGCGTGGCGAACGGCGCTCGACCCGCGCGGCGAATGGATCCCGTCGGTGCTGTCGGCCGCCGACCGCCGCCTCACCGAGGTGCGCAACTCGATTCCGGATGCGGGCGGTCTGGTGATCGCGACCGACCACTACGCGGCCCGCGCCTACGCCGACCTCCTTCAGCAGATCTCGGGGGAGCCCGTCACCGTCGTGCTCTCCGACGAGAAGGAGGCGAGCGACAGGATCGCCGAGTTCTCTCGGGGGACATCCCGCTGGATGGTGGCCGTGCGAATGGTGTCCGAGGGTGTCGACGTGCCGAGACTCGCGGTCGGCGTGTACGCGACGAGCGCCTCGACGCCGCTGTTCTTCGCCCAGGCGATCGGCCGATTCGTGCGGGCGCGCCGTCGCGGCGAGACGGCATCCGTCTTCCTGCCGAACGTTCCGGCGCTGATGGCTCTTGCGAACGCCCTCGAACTCGAACGCGACCACGCCCTCGACAGGCCGACCGACGAGAACGCGGAAGGCGACTTCTTCAATCCGGAAGACGCCATGATGGCCGAGGCGAACCGCCAGGAGCGCGGCTCGGACGCGTTGACGGAGGAGTTCGCCTACGAAGCGCTCGGATCGGAGGCCAACTTCGACCGTGTGCTGTACGACGGCCAGGAGTTCGGCAGCTTCGCCGTTCCGGGAAGCGACGAGGAGCACGACTTCATCGGGCTGCCGGGCATCCTCGAACCGGAGCAGGTGCACGAGCTGCTGCAGCAGCGGCAGCAACGGCAAGCGAGGAGAACCGCCTCCCGACCGGCGAACGCCGACGGGCATCCTCCCGCGCCCCTCTACCGAAACCTCAAGGAACAGCGGAGCCTGCTGAACAGCCTCGTCGGCCTGTACGCCAAGAACACCGGGGAGCCGCACGGCCTCGTGCATGCCGAGCTCAGGCGAGCGTGCGGCGGCCCGGCCGTTGCGCAGGCGTCGGTGACGCAGCTGCAGGCCCGCATCGACTTTCTGCGCAAACGGCTCGGACGCGCTTGACGCCATTCGCTTGACGCCTGACGGCAGACGCCCCGAGCGCCGCACATCCGGCCGTGAGCCGGTTCAGATGACGCCGAGGGCGAGCATGGCGTCGGCGACCCGGACGAAGCCGGTGATGTTCGCGCCGAGCACGTAGTCTCCTGGCGCCCCGTACTCCTCGGCGGTCTCCGCGCACCTGTCGTGGATGCCGGTCATGATCTCCGCCAGCCGCATCTCTGCGTAGTCGAACGTCCAGGTGTCGCGCGAGGCGTTCTGCTGCATCTCCAGCGCCGAGGTCGCCACACCGCCCGCGTTCGCCGCCTTGCCCGGCGCGAACAGCACGCCGGCCTCGGTGAGGATGCGCACCGCATCCGGTGTCGATGGCATGTTGGCGCCTTCGACGACCGCGAGCACGCCGTTGCGGGCCAGAGTCGCGGCAGCGTCGCCGTCGAGCTCGTTCTGCGTGGCGCACGGGATGGCGACATCGATCGTCGTCTCGGCGGCGAGCGCCCAGATGTCGCCGCCGGCGCGGTAGACGGATGCGTCGCCGCGGAGTGCGGCGTAGTCGCTGAGCCGCCCGCGATCGCGTTCCTTCACCCGCCTGAGCAGCTCGACGTCGAGCCCGTTCTCGTCGTAGACGACGCCGGAGGAGTCGGAACAGGCGACCACGGTTCCACCGAGCTGCTGCACCTTCTGGATCGCGTAGATCGCCACGTTGCCCGAGCCGGAGACCAGGACGCGGGCCCCGTCGAACGACCGGCCGCGCGTCGCAAGCATGCGGTCGGCGAACACGACCGCGCCGAACCCGGTGGCCTCCGTCCGCACCAGCGAGCCGCCCCAGCCGATGCCCTTGCCCGTGAGTACCCCGGACTCGTAGCGGTTGGTGATGCGCTTGTACTGCCCGAAGAGGTATCCGATCTCTCGGCCGCCGACTCCGATGTCGCCCGCGGGCACATCCGTGTACTCGCCGATGTGGCGGTAGAGCTCCGTCATGAACGACTGGCAGAAGCGCATGACCTCGGCATCCGACTTGCCCTTCGGATCGAAGTCGCTTCCGCCCTTGCCGCCGCCGATGGGGAGCCCGGTGAGAGCGTTCTTGAAGATCTGCTCGAAGCCCAGAAACTTCACCGTGCCCAGCGTGACGGTGGGGTGAAAGCGGAGACCGCCCTTGTACGGACCGAGCGCGGAGTTGAACTCGACGCGGAAACCTCGGTTGATCTGCACGCGTCCACGATCGTCGGTCCACGGAACCCGGAAGATGATCTGCCGTTCGGGTTCGCTCAGCCTTTCGAGCACGGCGGCCTCGGCGTACCGGGGATGCGCGGCGATCACCGGGCCGAGGGAGTCGAACACTTCGCGCGCCGCCTGGTGGAACTCCGGTTCGCCGGCGTTGCGCCGAAGAACCTCTTCGAGAATGGGGGACAGCGTGGAGGAGAGAGTGCTGGACAAACGGGGCCTTTCCGGGGGATCAGGTGTGACGGCGCCGAGGCGCAACTTCCTGAGCTTACTCTCAGAGAACCGTCGCGCCCTAGGCTGGTGCCATGGCTGAGAGCGCACGCCCCGATCCCCATCCTGGAGAGCCGCACCGTAATGGACTGTCCCAGCGGCTCAACTGGCTGCGAGCGGGAGTGCTCGGCGCCAACGACGGCATCGTGTCGGTCGCGGCCGTGGCGGTCGGCGTTGCCGGTGCGACGGGAGACATCGCGCCCATCCTCACCGCGGGTCTCGCCGCCCTCGTCGGTGGAGCGATCTCGATGGCGCTCGGCGAGTACGTCTCCGTCAGCAGCCAGCGCGACAGCGAGCGCGCCCTGATCGCGAAGGAGCGGCGGGAACTCGCGGAGACACCCGAACAAGAACTCGACGAATTGACCGGGCTCTACGAGGCGCAGGGCCTGCGGCCGGAGACGGCCCGGCAGGTCGCGATCGAACTCACCGAGCACGATGTGCTCGCCGCGCATCTGTCGGCCGAACTGGGCATCGACGCCGACGATGTCGTCAGCCCGTGGCACGCGGCCCTCGCTTCGGCGGTGGCGTTCACGATCGGCGGCATCCTTCCCCTGATCCCGATGCTGCTGCTCCCCGAGGCTGCCCGCGTTCCGGTGACGTTCGTCGTCGTGCTCGTGGCGCTGGCGATCACCGGATGGGTGGCGGCCCTCATCGGCGGCAGCGCGCGTCTTCGGGCGACGGTGCGGGTCGTCGTCGGCGGTGCGCTGGCCCTGGTGGCGACGTTCGCGATCGGATCTCTGCTCGGAACGACCGGCGTGGTGTGAGAGGACGACTGATGAAAGAGAAGAAGGAGATCGTCGCCAACTGGTTGCCCCGCTACACCGGGACGCCGTTGGAAGAGTTCGGCGAGCACATCCTGCTGACCAACTTCGGCGACTATGTCGCCCGGTTCGCGAAAGACAACGACGTTCCGGTGCGCGGAACCGACCGGGCGATGCCCAACGCGACCGCCGACGGCATCACGATGATCAACTTCGGGATGGGCAGCCCGAACGCGGCGACGATCATGGATCTGCTGACGGCCGTGAGCCCGAAGGAGGTGCTCTTTCTCGGCAAATGCGGCGGGGTCAAGAAGAAGAACGCCATCGGCGACCTGCTGCTGCCCATCGCGGCCATCCGCGGCGAAGGCACCTCCAACGACTACCTGCCTCCGGAGGTGCCTGCGCTGCCGGCGTTCCAGTTGCAGCGCGGTGTCTCCACGACCATCCGGGATCTCGGCTACGACTACTGGACGGGAACGGTGTACACCACGAACCGCCGGGTGTGGGAGCACGACGACACGTTCAAGACCTACCTGAAGCGCACGCGCTGCATGGCCGTCGACATGGAGACGGCCACGATCTTCGCGGCCGGGTTCGCCAACCGCATCCCCTCGGGTGCGCTGCTGCTCGTCTCCGATCAGCCGATGGTTCCCGAAGGCGTGAAAACGGCGGAGAGCGACCTGGGCGTGACGACGCAGTTCGTCGACAGGCACATCCAGATCGGGGTGGAGGCGCTCAAACTGGTGCGCCGCAACGGACGCAGCGTTCGACACCTGCGTTTCGAGGATGCGTAGCCCGCGATTCAGTGGAAGTCGCGCGACGTCGTGCGCATCCCGACCGACAGCGGCTCCAGCCTGTCGGCGATCACATTGACCACACCCTCCTCGCTGCGCTCCAACATTCCCCGGATGACCATGGCCGGCGCCTCCCTGGCGACGCGGCGGTAGCGGTTCCAGACCCCCACCGGGCAGATCACGTTGATCAGCCCTGTCTCGTCTTCGAGGTTGAGGAAGGTGACCCCGGCGGCTGTCGCCGGCCGCTGCCGGTGGGTGACGACGCCGCCCACCTCGATGCGGCGGCCCGACTCGGCCGCCGCCAACTGATCGGCCCGGTAGACGCCGCGACGGTGCAACTGGGGTCGGAGGAACCGGATGGGGTGGTCGTCGGTCGAGACGCCGGTGGCCCAGAGGTCGCTCGCGAGCTGTTCGGCGGGGGTGAGCATCGGCAGCAGCGGTGGCTGCACCGAGATCGTGGTTCCGGCGAGGTACTCGGCCTTCTCTTGGGCTGCGTTGCCGGCCTCCCAGATCGCTTGGCGGCGGCTCAGATCGAAGCACTCGAAGGCGCCGGCGGAGGCGAGCGCCTCCAGCTGGGCGACGTTCAGCCCCACTCGCCGGGAGAGGTCGCCCAGGCTCCGATAGTCGCCACCCCGCTCCCGTTCGGCGACGATGCGTTCCGCCAGCTTCTCGCCGATCGAGGTGACCCCGGCGAGGCCGAGCCGCACGGCGTGGCCCGCGTCGCGACGGTGGCTCTCGTAGTCGAGCGCGACCTCGCGGCGGTACGGCCCGATCACCGGCTGCTCGGTCGCCAGACACGCGTCCATGCCGGTGGGCCCCGGATGCGCGTCGTCGATCGCTTCGAGCACCGGGAACACGTTCGAGCGCTGGATGTCGGGGCGCTGCACCACCACTCCGTGGCGCCGCGCATCCGCCGTCAGGGTGCGTGGCGAATAGAAGCCCATCGGCTGCGCGCGCAGCAGGGCGGCGAGGAAGGCTCCCGGATAGTGCAGCTTCATCCAGGAGCTCACGTAGACCAGCAGGGCGAAACTGATCGCGTGGCTCTCGGCGAACCCGAAGTTCGCGAAGGCCTCGATCTTGGAGTAGATAGCGTCGGCGTCGTCACCGGTGATGCCGTTGCCCGCCATCCCCTCGTAGAGCTTGTCGCGCAGGGTGCCGATCTTCTCCTGACCGCGCTTGGAGCCCATCGCCCGGCGCAGTAGATCGGCGTCTTCCGCCGTGCAGTCACCGACCGCCACGGCCATCTGCATGAGCTGCTCCTGGAACAGCGGAACCCCCATCGTGCGCTCCAGCACCGGTTCGAGCGAGGGATGCAGGTAGGTCACCTCCTCCTGGCCGAGCTTGCGCCGAATGTACGGATGCACGGCCCCGCCCTGGATCGGACCGGGCCGGATGAGCGCGATCTCGATCACGAGGTCGTAGAACGTTCGCGGTTGCAGCCGCGGCAGGGTGCCGATCTGCGCCCTGCTCTCCACCTGGAACACCCCGATCGAGTCGGCGCGGCAGAGCATGTCGTACACGCCCTGCTCCTCTTTGGGGATGCTGTCGAGCGTCCACTCCTCACCGAGCGATGTGGCTATGGTCTTCATCGAGTAGTCGAGAGCGCTGAGCATCCCGAGGCCGAGCAGGTCGAACTTCACCAAGCCCATCCAGGCACAGTCGTCTTTGTCCCACTGCAGCACCGTGCGGTTCTCCATGCGGGCGGGCTCGATCGGGCACACCTCGCCGACAGGGCGGTCGGTGAGCACCATGCCGCCGGAGTGGATGCCCAGGTGTCTCGGAAACTTGAGCACCTGCTGTGCCAGGTCGACCACCGCATCCGGGATGTCGTGGTCGGCCGTGGCCTGCACCGACCCCCACGAGTCGATCTGCTTCGACCAGCCGTCTTGCTGCCCCGGGCTATGGCCGAGCGCCTTCGCCATGTCGCGCACGGCGTTCTTGGGGCGGTAGGTGATGACGTTCGCCACCTGCGCGGCGTTCAGCCTGCCGTATTTGCGGTAGACGTACTGGATGACCTCTTCGCGCCGGTCGGAGTCGAAGTCGACGTCGATGTCGGGCTCCTCCTCGCGCATGCTGGAGAGGAACCGTTCGAACGGCAGGTTGTATTTGATGGAGTCGACGGCGGTGATGCCGAGCAGGTAGCAGACCGCCGAGTTCGCCGCCGAACCGCGGCCCTGGCAGAGGATGCCCTGCTCACGCGCGTACTTCACGATGTCGTAGACGATGAGGAAGTAACCGGGGAAGTTCTTCGCCTCGATCACGTTCAGCTCGCGTTCGATGCGTTCCCGCTTCTCGGCGCTCTTCGTGCTGTGCGGGTCGCGTTCGAGGTCGGGGTAGCGCTCGGCGGCGCCGCGCCAGGTCAGCTCACGCAACCAGCTCATCGGGGTGTGACCGGGCGGAACCTCCTGTTTCGGCAGGTTGGGCCGGGCGCTGCGCAGGCGGAAGGAGAGGTCGTCGGCGACCTCGACGGTGCGTTCGACCGCTCCGGGGTAGCGGGCGAAGCGGGCGGCCATCTCCCGGCCGCTTCGCAGGTGCGCCGAGTCTGAGGCCGGTAGCCAGCCGTCCATCTCGTCGAGGCTCCGCCGGGCGCGCACGGCCGAGAGCGCCGAGGCGAGCGGGTATTGGGCGGGGGATGCGAAGTGCACGTTGTTCGTCGCGATCACGGGCATCCCGAGGCGCCCGGCGATGCGGGCGAGGGTGTCGTTGTCGGTGCTGTCGTGCGGGTTGCCGTGGTCGATCAACTCGACGAGCACGTTCTCCCGGCCGAACCGGTCGGCGAGGCGGGCGACCTCCCGCTCGGCCGCGGCTTCTCCTCCCCGGGCGAGCGCCAGGCGCACATCGCCTTTGCGGCATCCTGTGAGGATCGTCCAGGCTCCGTCCGCTCGCCGGGCCAGGTCGTCGAGGTCGTAGACCGGTTTGCCCTTCTCTTCGCCGGCCAGTTGCGCGGCGGTGAGGGCGGCGGCCAGCCGGTGGTATCCCTCCTGCTGCCGGGCGAGCACCACGAGATGGCTGCCCTCCGGGTCGGCTTCGCCGTTCTGCGGTTTACTGAGCTGCAGCGAGAGCTCCGCCCCGAAGACCGTCTTCACCCTGTCGTAGGCCTCCGCGGCCTCGGCGAGGTGCACGACCCCGTAGAAGCCGTCGTGGTCGGTCATCGCCAGGGCGTGCAGCCGCAGGCGCGTCGCCTCCTCGAGCAGTTCCTCCGGCGAGCTCGCGCCGTCGAGAAAGCTGAAGTTGGAGTGCGCATGCAGCTCGGCGTAAGGCACCTGCCCGGTCCCCGGCTCCTCCGGAGGCAGTGCGACGGGGGTGTACTTGGCGCGTTTGCGCGACGACGGCCGTTCGTCGGCGGGCGCGCTCGTGCGCCGCGCCCCGGACAGGCGCCGCTCGAACTCGGCCCACGGGATGGGCGGGTTATTCCACCCCATCGGAACCCCTCACTGGGAAGGGGACGATGGCACCGGCAGCCGCAACGGGCTCAGTCATAGCGTGCCTCCGAGCGCCATCCGGCACCGTCGAGCACCAGCAGCCAGGCGGTGCCGTCGGCGTCGACCACCTGGAAGCGGTGCACTGTGCGGGCGAGGTCGGCATCCCACCACCTCTCGCGGACGCGCCAGGGACCGGCCCAGGCTGTGACCTCGCGACTGTCTTTCGCAACGCCGGTGGGGGAGAACCGGTGGATGGGGGCGGTGACCGCGCCCCGATCATCCACCGCCACGGGCTCGCCGTCGGCCCCGAGCACGAGCACGGGGTGCGGCGCCTCGAACACTGTCGCAGGAGCAGGAGCGGGAAGACTCCCCGGCCACGGCTGCTCCGCCCGGGCGACGCCCACCGCCCTGTCGCCCCAGGGCACCAGCACCTGCCGCTCGGCGAGCGCCCGCCCACCGCCGATGCTGGCAGTGAGCACGG
Organism: Leifsonia sp. NPDC058292; assembly: GCF_042880955.1. Lineage (NCBI taxonomy): Bacteria > Bacillati > Actinomycetota > Actinomycetes > Micrococcales > Microbacteriaceae > Leifsonia > Leifsonia sp. NPDC058292. The sequence continues at coordinate 48,433 of NZ_JBHVYL010000021.1, read as the reverse complement.
CATCGTGCCCGAGCATGCTCTGCACGCGGGAGAGCCCGTGATGGATGCGCTCGTCGGCGCCACCGCCCCACAGCCCGTCTTCGTGGTGGCCGATGTCGTCGACGGCTTCAGGGGCCACCAGCACGCGCACGATGGGGGAGCCGAGCCCGCTGTCGATCGCCCCGCTGCCCTGCAGCTGCCAGCGCACCCTGTCGACGACATCGGGGGCGGAGAACAGGCGGGGATGCAGCCAGGTGCGTTCGCTCATCCGCCCGAGCTCGTCGGTCACCTCGATGCGCAGGGAGGTGCAGACCAGCCCTGCCTTGGTGAGCCCCGCGATGAATGTCTCCGCCGTGGCGCGGAACGCGAACGTCACCTGGTCGACCCGGTCGAGCGGCGGCTCGAACTCGATCACCCTGTCGAGCTGCTTGGGCGGTGTGCGGGGCACCACCGCCGCGCCGTCGAGCCCGCTCGCCAGGGTGTGGCAGTGGGCGCCGAGCTCTCCGAACCTCTCGCGCACGTCGGTGCGGTCGAGGGCGGCCAGGTCGCCCAGCCGGTGGATGCCGAGCCGGTGGAACAGCGGGGTCAGCTCTTCCCGGCCGAGCAGGGCGACAGGAAGCGGGGCCAGGAAGGCCGGGGAGTCGCCCGGCGGGATGATGCGCACCCGGTCGACCCCGGTGCCCCGAGCCGCCTGCTCGGCGGCGAACGGTCCGTCGGCGATGCCCACGCGTGCATCCGGGATGCCCAAACCCTCGAGGCACCGCAGGAGTTCGGCGGCGGCCCTGTCTTCGCCCCCGTAATAGCGGGCAGGCCCTCGGGCGCGCAGCACGAAGGTGCCCGGGCGCACCGGCTGCACGCCCGGGGTGATCTCTTCGACGACGGCCAGAACGGGTTCGAACGCGCGGGCGTCTTGCACCGGGTCGTACGGCAGCACCTGCAACCGGGTGCACCGGGACTGCGCCTCGCGGATGCGCAGCCCGCGCTTGACTCCTTCTGCCCGGGCGGCCGCCGAGCAGGCGAACACGAGGTTGCGGTCGACGAGGGCGATCGGCGCGTCGGCGGCAAGCTCGAGGGCGCGGATGGTGGCGATGACGGGCCAGTCGGGGCACCACAGCACGATGGCGCGGGTGACGGCGGGCACTCAGATCACGGCCTCGAGTCGCGAGCCCCGCTCGCCGGCCGGCGCCGCGCTGAAGCCCTCGTTCAGGTCGGGCAGCCAGAGGTCGGCCCTGCGGCGGCTTCCTGCTCCGCCGCGCGCCGCTGCCTCGACGGTGACGCGCCGGGAGGAGAGATAGCCCGTGCCTTCGCCCAAGCCGTCCCAGCCGCTGCGGGAAACGGTGAGCGTCGCCTCGACCTGCGGCCAGTCGCCGACCACGATGAGAGTGGCCTCGCGCTGGCGCAACCGGGCGGTGAGACGCGCGACATCGCCGTCTCTGGCCCGGGATGGGGGAGCGACGACCACGACGCTCAGCACGTCGACGATCGCGGCCGTGACGGTGAGCCACTGGTCTCCCGGATGCGGCACCAGCACCAGCCGTTCCAGATCGATGCCGAACCGGCCGGCCGCCTCGGCGCCGAAGTCGGGCATCCCGAGCACCCCGCACCAGGCGCCGGCGGCCGATGGACCGGCCAGCAGCGCCATGACGAGGGTCGTCGACCCGAGCACCGAATACGCTGCTCCCGCTTTCAGCGAGCCGCCGGGCAGCAGGGAGGCGAGGGCAGGATGCGTCTCCAGCCGCCTGCTCTCCAGCTTGGTGGCCTGCATCTGACGGATGCGCGACTGCAGCTCGTGCACCTGCGCCCGGTCGGGTGCCGGGGAGGCTAGAGCTGCAGCTGTCGTGAACACTCTTCCAGTTTCGAACATATGTTCGAAGAGTGCAAATGAAATCTCGCCCGGGCGTGGCACGGGGTCGCACGGGGTGAGGCAAAAGAAAAAAGGGGCCGGACCCGAAGGTCCGACCCCTTTTCTGAGCTCTGACTAGAGCGGACGGATGTTCTCCGCCTGCAGACCCTTCGGGCCCTGAGTCACCTCGAACTCGACCTTCTGGTTCTCCTCCAACGAGCGGTAGCCGCCGGTGGTGATCGCCGAGTAGTGAGCGAAAACGTCAGCGCCGCCGTCGTCGGGAGCGATGAAGCCGAAGCCCTTTTCAGCGTTGAACCATTTGACCGTACCTGTTGCCATGTCTCCTCCAGGAGCGAATTGTCGACTCCGAACGTCGGAGCCTCGCCGCGTGTTGTAAGCCTGCTCCTGAACAGGTGGCAACGCTCCGGGTCCGGGACGTACCGCTCCAACACATGCAAAACACGCGGCGTGCGGACAAGCTTACCGGCACGAGGCCGAAAAACACACCCGGCTCTGATTCACGGCTCGGTGACGAAGTCGATCAGCTGCTCGACACGCCCGAGAAGCTGGGGCTCCAGGTCGGCGAAAGTGCGCACGGTTCCGAGGATGCGCTTCCACGCTCTGGCCACATCCGCCTGCGTGTCGTGGGGGAGTCCGAGGGCCTCGCAGATGCCGTGCTTCCACTCGATGCTGCGCGGAATCGTCGGCCAGGCGGCCAGTCCGACACGCTCGGGTCTGACCGCCTGCCAGATGTCGACGTAGGGATGCCCGACCACCAGCACGTGCGCCCCGTATGGCCCGCGCGCAACCGCTTCGGCGATCCTGCTCTCTTTGGAGCCGGGAACGAGGTGGTCGACCAGAACGCCTATGCGCCGAGAGCGATCGGGCGCGAACTCGCGCACGATCGCATCCAGGTCGTCGACGCCCTCGAGGTACTCGACCACCACGCCTTCCACGCGCAGATCGTCACCCCAGACCCGTTCGACGAGCTCGGCGTCGTGCCGGCCTTCCACGAAGATGCGGCTGGCACGCGCCACCTTGGCCTTCTGGTCGTCGACGGCGAACGAACCGGATGCGGTGCGTGCCCTCCCGGTCTCGGCGTTCTTCTTCGGGATCACCAGCTTCACCGGCTCGCCGTCGATCAGAAAGCTGCCCGTGAGGGGGAAGACACGTCTTTTGCCGAAATAGTCCTCAAGCTCGATCGTTCCCGCTTCGACCCTGATGACGGCGCCGCAGAATCCCGTGACCGCCTCTTCGACCACGAGGTCACGCACCAGCGGGACCTCGGCGATCGGTTTGCGGCCCGACTTCTTCCAGTCGCCGGCCAGCACATCCGTTCCATAGCGGTCGTCAGTCACCCGGTGAGAGTAGTTCGCCGCGTGCTCCCGCCGGGGGAGCCACGCCATCAGTCGAAGATCCTCACCAGCTGCCAACTGCGTCCGGCGTCGTCGTGGCGCACGTCGAACACGTGGGCGACGCCGCTGTCGTCCGTGCCCTGGAAGCGCCAGCCGCCGATCTCCCGCGGCAGGCTCCCGATGCCGTAATGCTGTTCGCCGAAAGGCCGCCACCAGGCGCACACATCGGCCCACACCGTCGGCGTGTCGGTCACGCGGTACCGCTTCGTACGCCACACCAGCCGGGTCGGAATGCCGTCGTCGGTCGTCCACACCGTGACACTCTCGTCGATCTCCGCCATCACCTTCACCTCACCCGCGTTCGAACATATGTTCGAGTCGAGTGTATGACAACGTCGCGGCAGGCGCGACCGGTCTCGCGCCGCGACGTGCTGGGTCGGAGAGATCGACCGTGAGTGGAGAATTTTCCGTCACGACGGACGGAGCAGCGGCGTGTCGCCGCAAATGACCGGCGAAACCGAGCGGAACGCCGCGGTTCAGCCGAGCGTCGTGCCGAACAGCAGTCCGAGAAGGTAGGTCGCAGCCGCGGCGCCGTAGCCGATCGCCAACTGCCGCAGAGCGCGCTTGAGCGGGGATGCGCCCGAGAGCAGTCCGACGACCGCGCCCGTTCCGAGGAGGACGATTCCGACGAGCGCGGCGGCCACGATGACCGCGGTGGTTCCCTGCAGACCGAACAGGTAGGGCAGCACGGGGATGAGCGCCCCGGATGCGAAGAAGCAGAAGCTCGACAGCGCTGCGTTCCATCCCTTGCCGACCGATTCGTGCTCGTCCACGGCATCCTCGCCCACGACAGGCTCGGTGCTGTACGTCGCGATTCCGCTCAGCACCTCCTGGGCGTGGGCGGTGGCCTCGTCGGGGGACATCCCGCGAGCGCGGTAGACGAGGGTGAGCTCGTTGGCGTCGACGTCGAGGTTCGGCAGGGCGCTCCGTGTCTCGGGGTTGGGGGTCGACGCCTCGAGAAGCTCGCGCTGCGACCGCACCGAGACGTATTCGCCGGCGCCCATCGAGAGCGCTCCGGCGAGGAGTCCCGAGATCCCGGTGAGCAGCACGACGTGGTTCGCCACACCGCTCGCGCTGATGCCGAGCACGAGCGCGAGGTTGCTGACGAGGCCGTCGTTCGCACCGAACACGGCGGCGCGGAACGTTCCCGACAGGCGTTGCCGTCCGCGCGCGGCGAGGGCCCGCACGACCTCTTCGTGGATCTGCTCGTCCGCGGCCATCTGCGGTGTCGCATCCGAGTCGCGGGCGTACGGCGACCGTGCTTCGGCGCGCTGAGCGAGTGCGAGCACGAAGACGGACCCGAACCGGCGCGCCAGGAAGCCCAGCACGCGGGTACGGAGGTCTCCGCGCAGCGGGCGGCCGACGTCGTCGCCGAGCAGCTCGAGCCAGTGCTGCTCGTGGCGGCCTTCCGCGTCGGCGAGCGCGAGCAGGATGTCGCGCTCCTCGCCGCTGCGGCGGCCCGCCAGGTCGCGGTATACGGAGGCTTCGGCGCGTTCGTCGGCCAGATAGCGACGCCACCGGCGGATGTCGGCGGCGCCCGGAACGGGGGAGGAGGTGGAGAGAGTCATGGGCGTGAGAATTCTAGTCAGCGATGACGGCGGGATGCAGCGGCTCCGCTCCCGGGCGGGAGAGCGTGAGCACCGCCTCGCCGATGTACTCGCTGCGCTCGATCTCGTGTTCGACCGCCGCGAGATCGGCTGCCACGTCCGATTCGACGTCGTTTCCGACGAGGTCGACCGCCGCGACGAGATAGAAGCGCTCGGGCCCGACGAACTCGAGGTGCAGGTACGTGACCTTGTCGACCTCGGGATGCTGCAGCAGAAGCCGGAGAACCGCGTCGGTGACCTGCGGCGAGCCCGGTTCGCCGAGCAGGAACCGGCGGTTGCGATCGATCAGCACGATCGCGACGACCGCGAGCAGCACGCCGACCAGGATCGAGCCGAGGGCGTCGTAGAAGGCATTCCCGGTGAGCTCGTGCAGCAGGAGTCCGAGAAACGCGATGATGAGGCCGATCAGTGCTGCCGCATCCTCGGCGAACACCGCCCTGAGCGTCGGGTTCGATGTCGTCAGCACGTGTCGCAGAGTCGACGTTCCCCGTTCGGAGGCCAGGGCGCGCGCCTGCCGGAGCGACTGGAGGAAGGAGATGCCTTCGAAGACGAAGGAGACGGCGAGCACGATGTAGCCGACCAGATAGTCGCTCGCGGGCTCGGTCGAACCGAGCTCCGACACACCGTGGGTGATCGACACCACGGCGCCGGCCGTGAACAGGCCGACAGCGGCGAACAGCGACCAGACGTAGGCTTCGCGCCCGTATCCGCCGGGGTGTGCGGCGTCGCGAGGCTTGGCCGAGCGTCGCTCCGCCTGGATGAGGAAGATCTCGTTCCCCGCGTCCGCCCACGAGTGCGCCGACTCTGCGACCAGCGACGCAGACCCGGTAAGGATGGCCGCGATGGTCTTGGCCACAGCGACGATCAGGTTCGCTCCGAATGCGATGAGGACGGTGAGAAGACTCGAGGAGTTCGAGCTGTCTTTTCGGCTCTCCGGCATGCGAGCAAGAGTAGTTGCAAAAAGGACCGGTTCTGATGAACCGGCCCTCATTGTCGATGTGGTGTCCGAGGGGGGACTTGAACCCCCACGCCCTATACGGGCACTAGCACCTCAAGCTAGCGCGTCTGCCATTTCCGCCACCCGGACGGGTGTTTCGGCTTCCGGTCGAACCGGCCGCCGAAGAAAGACCTTAGCATGAAACGACACCCCGTTTTCACACACGCGACTCACAGCGCGAGCCCATCGGGTCGCGTTGGCGAGGGTGCCGCGCGCCGGTAGCGTTGGGGGCATGACCGACGCCACCAATGACAGCCAGCTCGACGAGACAGCGGTGATCGCCCGCGATCTCATCCGGTTCGACACCACCAATTACGGCGAGGGAAAGTCGAACGGTGAGACGGACGCAGCGGAGTACGTCGAAGCGCGCCTCAGCGCGATGGGCCTTCAGCCGGCGTTGTTCGACTCCGACCCCGGCCGCACGAGCGTCGTGGCCAGAGTGGCGGGGCGCGACAGCAGCAAACCCGCGCTCGTTGTTCACGGGCACCTGGATGTGGTGCCGGCCGATCCGCGCAACTGGACGGTCGACCCGTTCGGCGGCCAGATCAAAGACGGGCTGCTCTGGGGTCGCGGCGCCGTCGACATGAAGAACATGGATGCGATGATCCTGACCGCCGTCGGCGACATCCTCGGCTCGGGGCGGCAGCCGGAGCGCGACCTCGTCGTCGCGTTCTTCGCCGACGAGGAGGACGGCGGCCGCCGCGGCTCGCACTTCCTGGTCGACAACCACCCGGAGCTGTTCGCCGGAGCCACCGAGGCGATCAGCGAGGTCGGCGGCTACTCGATCGAGCTCGGCGGCAAGCGCGCGTATCTCATGCAGACCGGCGAGAAGTCCCTGATCTGGATCAAGCTCATCGCCAAGGGGCCGGCGGCTCACGGGTCGCGCCTCATCCGCAACAATGCGATCACCCGACTGGCCGAGGCCGTCGTCGCGATCGGGCGCCAGGACTGGCCCATCCAGCTCACCGACACCACGTCGCAGCTGCTTGCCGAGGTCTCCCGCATCGTCGGCATCGACCCCGAGCAGGTCGGCCCCGACGAGATCGTGCTGCGAACGGGAACGGCCGCGGGCTTCATCCTGGCGACGCTGCGCACGACGTCGAACCCGACGCTGCTCGAAGCCGGGTACAAGCACAACGTCATCCCCGACACGGCGGAGGCTCTGATCGACATCCGCACCCTGCCGGGCGATGAGGACAGGGTGCTCGGTCTCGTGCAGGAGATCGTGGGCGACGACATCGAGATCCAGATCATGCACCGGGATGTCGGGCTCGAGTCGGCCTTCGGCGGCCCCCTGATCGAGGCGATCGTCGGCACGCTCGACGAGCACGACCCGGGCGCACCCGTGCTTCCTTACCTTCTCTCCGGCGGCACCGACAACAAGGCGCTCAGCAAGCTCGGCATCACGGGATACGGCTTCGCACCACTGCGGCTGCCCGCCGATCTCGACTTCCCCGGGATGTTCCACGGCGTCGACGAGCGCGTGCCTCTCGACGCGCTAGTGTTTGGTCGGACTGTGCTGCGCGACCTCCTGCTCGCCTACTGACGAGCTTCGACCGCCGAAACGTCCCCACCCCAGAACCAGGTAGCGAAAGCAGCGTATGGATTTCATCAACGCGATCATTCTCGGTCTCGTGCAAGGCCTGACCGAGTTCCTCCCGATCTCGTCGAGCGCGCACATCCGCATCGTCGGAGAGCTTCTCGGCACGGGGGCGGACCCGGGCGCGCGGTTCACCGCGATCATCCAGCTCGGCACCGAGGCCGCCGTGCTCCTCTACTTCTGGAAAGACATCGTCCGCATCATCGGTGCGTGGTTCAAGGCATTGTTCGGCAAGATCCCGCGCAACGATCCCGACGCCAAGATGGGCTGGCTGGTCATCATCGGAAGCATCCCGATCGTGGTGCTCGGCTATCTCTTCCAGGACTACATCAGCACGACACTCCGATCACTGTGGATCGTCGCGGCGACGATGATCGTCTTCGGCATCCTGCTCGGGATCGCCGACTACGTCGGAAGCAAGACCCGTCGCCTGCGCGACCTCACCTGGGGAAACGGCATCATCTACGGTTTCGCCCAGGCGCTCGCTCTCATCCCCGGTGTCTCGCGGTCAGGAGGCACGATCACCGCCGGCCTCTTCATGGGCTACCAGCGCAGGGCCGCAGCACGGTATTCGTTCCTGCTGGCGCTTCCCGCGGTGTTCGGCAGCGGGTTCTTCCAGCTGTACAAGGCGATCAAAGAGCCGTGCACGAAAGCCCTCGAGGCTGCGGGAACCTGCACCGTCGAGGTGTTCGGCCCAGCCGAGACCGCCGTCGCGACGATCGTCGCGTTCGTCGTCGGGCTCGTGGTCATCGCGTTCTTCATGGGCTACATCTCGCGCCGCAGCTTCCTTCCGTTCGTCATCTACCGCATCGTGCTCGGTGTCGTGCTGATCGTGCTGCTCGGCACCGGCGTCCTCGCCGCATAGACCAGAATGCGCACCTGGCAACGCCCCGAAGTCCCGCACCTCGCGGGCGACAACGTCCCTCCTCTGCTCTGGGACACCGCGACGCGTGAGCTGGTCGAGGCCCGCCCCGACGACGTCGCCCGCCTGTACGTCTGCGGCATCACGCCGTACGACGCGACCCATCTGGGCCACGCGGCGACCTATCTCGCGTTCGACACGCTGCAGAGGGTGTGGCTGGATGCCGGCTATCGCGTGCACTACGCCCAGAACATCACCGACATCGACGATCCGCTCCTCGAACGCGCGGCAGCGACGGGTGTCGAGTGGCGCACGCTCGCAGACGAACAGATCGAGCTGTTCCGTGACGACATGACGAGCCTCAACATCCTGCCTCCCGACGACTACGTGGCCGTGACCGAGGTCATCGAGCAGATCGGGCGCGCGACGCGCATCCTGTTCGAGCGCGGCCTGGCCTATCGGGTCGACGACGACGTCTATTTCGACACCGAGGCGGCACAGCGATCGGCGCCGTGGGTGCTCGGCGAGGAGAGCGGGCTCGACCGCGAGACCATGCTGGCGCTGTTCGCGGAGCGCGGGGGAGACCCCGACCGCGCGGGCAAGCGCGATCCGCTCGACCCGCTCCTCTGGCGCGCTCCGCGCGACGGCGAGCCGAGCTGGCCGTCACCGGCGGGCGAGGGGCGGCCGGGCTGGCACATCGAATGCTCGGTGATCGCGCTCATGCATCTCGGGCGGGACTTCACGGTGCAGGGCGGCGGTTCAGACCTGGTCTTCCCGCACCATGAGCTGAGCGCCGGTCACGCTGCGGCCCTCAGCGGACATCCCCTCGCCCGGGTGTACAGCCACGCGGGGATGGTCGCCTATCGCGGCGAGAAGATGAGCAAGTCGCTCGGCAACCTGGTGCTGGTCTCACGGCTGCGCGAATCGGGCGTCGACGTTCGCGCCATCCGGCTCGCACTTCTGGCGCACCACTACCGCTCCGACTGGGAGTGGTTCGACGACGCGATCGACGACGCCGAGGCGCGTCTCGCCAGCTGGTCGGAGGTTGTCGGAGCGCCGCTCGACGCACCACTGGACGACGATGCCGCGCAGGGCGAGAGTGATCTCGTCGCCGCGATCCGGGCGGCTCTGCGCAACGATCTCGACACGCCCGCCGCCCTGCGCGCTGTGGATGCCTGGGTCGAAACCCGCCCCTCGCGCGTGAGTGCCCTCGTGCCGACGGCCATCGACGCGCTCTTCGGCCTCAAGCTCTGACCCGCGGGTCTCCACCGAGGGGTCCCAACACGCCGTGTAACGCATACGTCAGACGGCGTGTTGGGACCCCTCGAGAGCGCGGCGGTCACCCTCGCGGGGTCAGGAACGCCAGGGCTCGTCCGGTCCGGGCGGGCGGCCGCCGGCCTGACCGTCGCGGCCGTCGCCGCGGCGGCGCAGATAGCGCTCGAACTCCTGCGCGATCGCCTCACCGCTGGCCTCGGGCGAGTCGACGGTGTCGCGGGCCTGTTCGAGCTGCTGGATGTACGACGCCATCTCTTCGTCGTCGGCCGCCAGGGCGTCGATGCCCGCCTCCCACGCCGCCGCCTCGTCGACGAGTGCTCCGCGGGGGATCGTCACGTCGACGAGCTCTTCGAGCTTGTCGATGAGGGCCAGCATCGCCTTGGGGCTCGGCGCGTTGTGCACATAGTGGGGAACGGAGGCCCAGATCGTGACGGTCGGGATGCCGACGGCCTCGGCGCCCTCGGCGATGGCGCTGAGGATGCCGACCGGCCCTTCGTATGTCGATCGTTCGATGCCGAGCTCCGTGCGCACCGCTGCGTTCTCGCTCGAAGCGAAGATGGAGATGGGCCGCGTGTGTGGAACGTCGGCGAGCATGGCGCCGAGAAAGACGATGCCGCCGACGTCGGCCGCGAGCGCCGCATCCAGGATCTCGGAGGTGAAGCTCTTCCAGCTGCGCGACGGCTCGGTGCCGAGAAGCAGATAGATGTTCCCGACGTTGTCGCCGCTGACCCGCAGGTTCGCGTCGTCGGCGAGCTCTTGGACCGGTTCTCCCGGATGCACGGGGCCATACATCACCGCGGACGGCCAGACGAGCCGGCGCTGTCCGTCGTCGTCGGTCACGGTGGGCCGGTTGAACTGGAAGTCGAAGTAGAGTTCGGGATCGACCTCGGAGACGGGCACCACGTCGAGAACGTCTTGCAGCGTTCGCACGGCGCCGCTGGCCGCCTCACCCGCGTCGTTCCAGCCTTCGAACGCCACGACCAGGATGCGGCCGCCGAGAAAGTTCGTGCCCTGCTTCACTGTGGGTGTACCCGGTCCTCTCCCCGGCGCCCGATCGGACGCCATCCATCCAGGATAGGCCCGTGCGCGCCCGGTAGGCTTGTGGCCCGTGACCTCACTGAATCCTCCGTCGTTGCCTGCCGCCGTTTTCTGGGACATGGACGGCACACTCGTCGACACCGAACCGTACTGGATGGCGTCCGAAGTGGAGTTGGTGGGTTCGTTCGGTGGAGAGTGGACGCACGACGACGGCCTCACCCTCGTCGGTCTCGGGCTCTGGAACTCGGCCGAGGTGCTCCGCTCGCGCGGAGTCGACCTCACGCCTGACGAGATCGTGCAGTGGCTGACGACGCGCGTGCAGCAGAAGCTCGACGAACAGGGCGTTCCCTGGCGCCCGGGAGCGCGCGAGCTGCTCGCGGAACTCAAGGAGCGCGGCATCCCCACAGCCCTGGTCACGATGTCTGTGCGACGCATGGCGGAGCAGATCGTCTCGAACATCCCGTTCGACGCCTTCGACGTGATCGTCAGCGGTGACGAGGTCGGCGAGCCGAAACCGCATCCGGAGCCGTATCTCCGTGCGGCCGAACTGCTCGGCGTCGAGCCCGCGGATTCCGTCGCCATCGAGGATTCGCTGGTCGGCCTGGCCTCCGCGGTCGCCTCCGGCGCGACTTCGATCGGCGTTCCGCACATCGTTCCCCTGCCCGAGAGCGACGAGCACACCCTCTGGACGACGCTCGACGGCAAGACGGCCGACGACATCGTCACCCTCGCGACCTCGAAGGCAGCCCTGCGATGACCGGATACGACCCTCGCAACAGCGGACCGTTCGTCGCGGGCGACCGCGTGCAGCTCACCGGCCCGAAGGGCAAGCTGAACACGATCACCCTGGAGTCGGGCAAGGTGTTCCACACGCACCGCGGCATCCTCGAACACGACGCGATCATCGGCCTGCCCGACGGCTCCGTCGTCACCAACAACGTGGGCGTCGAGCACCTCGCCCTGCGGCCGCTGCTCAACGACTTCGTGATGTCGATGCCCCGGGGTGCGGCCATCATCTACCCGAAAGACGCGGCGCAGATCCTCGCTCTCGCGGACATCTTCCCTGGCGCGTCGGTCGTGGAGGCCGGGGTCGGCTCCGGCGCGCTGTCACTCTGGCTGCTGCGCGCCATAGGCCCGACGGGGACGCTTCGGTCGTTCGAGCGCCGGGACGAGTTCGCCGACGTCGCCCGTTCGAACGCTGCGACCTTCCTCGGCCACGATCCGGAGAACTGGACGGTCACGGTCGGCGACCTGCAAGACACGCTTCCGTCGGCGGTCGAGGAGCAGAGCGTCGACAGGGTCGTGCTCGACATGCTCGCGCCGTGGGAGACCCTGGATGCGGTGACAGCTGCGCTCAAGCCCGGCGGCGTGCTGCTCTGCTACATCGCGACCGTCACTCAGCTTTCACGCGTTGCGGAGGCGATCCGCGCCACCGGCGACTACACGCATCCGCAGTCGAGCGAGACGATGGTGCGCGGCTGGCACGTCGAGGGCCTGGCCGTTCGCCCCGATCACCGGATGATCGCCCACACCGGCTTCCTGCTCACCGCTCGCCGTCTCGCGCCCGGAACCGTGCTGCCCGAACTGAAGCGTCGGCCGTCCAAGAGCGACTACAGCGACGAAGACGTCGAGGCGTGGACTCCCGGAGCTCTGGGGGAGCGTCAGTCGAGCCCGAAGAGCCTCCGAAAGCGCATGCGCGCGGCGGCTGCGGGCGCCGAACTCTCCAAGGCGCGCGGCCAGGACGCCGCGTCAGATCAGGAACCCACCATCAACTAGCATGGGAGGCCGGAGGGCGCGTTCTCTCCGAACTTCCATCGATGTATCGAAAGAGGACTCGTGCGCAGAGCAACCGCACTCGTCGTAGCCGCCGGGCTGCTGGCCATCACACTCACGGGATGTTCATCCGACCCGAACGCCAGCTGCGACACCGCGCTGCAGCCGGGCAAGGCATCCGATCTGGTGACGGCCACCGGCAAGCTCGGCACGAAGCCCACGGTCTCGTTCCCGACGCCGATCGACACGACGAAGTCGCAGCGCAGCACTCTCATCGAGGGCGACGGCGCGCAGATCCAGAAGGGTCAGATGGTCGAACTGCAGTACTCGCTGTTCGACGGAAAGACCGGCGCGGTCGGAGGCACGAGCTCCTACGAATCGAGCGATCCTCTCCTCGTCCCGGTGGGCGCGATCAGCATCCCAGCGCTCAACACCGGCCTTCTGTGCACCCGGGTCGGCGACCGGGTCGCCATCGCGATCGCCCCGAAGGACGCGGGCACGCAGGCGCCTGACGGATCGGTCGTCGCCGTGATCGACGTCGTCGGCTCCTTCCTTCCCAAGGCGAATGGAACCCCACAGCCCTCCGTGTCAGGATTCCCGACCGTCGTGCTCGCGCCGACGGGGCAGCCCGGCATCACGATCCCCGGCCACGCAGCGCCGACGTCGGTGAAGACCGAGACGCTGCTCGCCGGCGGTGGCGAGACGGTCAAGAAAGACAGCAAGGTCGTTCTCCACTACACGGCGGTCGGCTGGGATGCGAAGACGGTGACCGCGAGCACGTGGACCAACGGCTCTCCCGACCAGGTGACCATCGACACCGGGGAGAGCGCGCAGAACCAGGCGCTGCCGCAGAGCATGACGAAGGCGCTGGTCGGCAAGAAGGTCGGCTCGCAGGTCGTGGTGCTCACGCCGAAGACCGATCAAGTTCCTGCTCTCGCGTGGGTCGTCGACATCCTGGGCGTGCGCTGAGCCGATTAGACTGGACGGGTGTCCCCGTCCTCGTCTTCGCCCTCTCGCGTGCCCGTCGAGGAGCGTCTCTTCAGCCTGGTGCTCGCGTTGCTCGCGACGGAGACCGGACTGACCAAGAACGAGATCCTCTCGACGGTGCAGGGCTACCGTCAGCGCTACGTCTCGCGCGGTGACAACAGCAGCCTCGAGCGCCAGTTCGAGCGCGACAAAGACGACATCCGCGAACTCGGTGTTCCTCTCGAGACGGTCGAAGCGCCGGGAGACGCCGGCAACAATCAGCTCCTGCGCTATCGCATTCCCAAAGGGGCATACGACCTCCCGGCCGACGTCGTCTTCTCGCCGGAGGAGATCACGCTGCTCGGTCTAGCCGCCACAGTCTGGCGCGAGGGCTCCCTCTCGGCGGAGTCGCGTCGCGCGCTGATGAAACTCCGTTCGCTGGGGGTCGAGGCTGACGATCCGATCGTCGGCTATGCGCCGCGACTGCGTGCGAGGGAAAGCGCCTTCGAGCCGCTGAACATCGCTCTCGAACGTCGGGCGATCGTGCAGTTCCCGTATCTGAAGCCGGGGGAGCGGGCATCCCGCACCCGCACGGTCGCGCCGCTGTCGCTCGTGCAGCACCAGGGGCGCTGGCACCTGCAGGGAATCGATCAAGACGCCAAGGGCTCCCGCACCTTCCTGCTCTCCCGCATGGTCGGCCCTGTGAAGATCACCGGCCGCACGTTCGAGCCCGACGGCTCCGATTTCGCGGCCAAAGCGCTCGAAGAGCTCGAGAGCATCTGGGCCGGCAATGTCGCCGAGATCGAGGTCGTGGCGGGATCGGATGCCGCGACGAGGCTCGGCAAGCGCTACGGCGACGCTGTGCCCGCGGCGCGCGAGGGCGAATCGTTCCGGCTCACCGTCAACTACTCCGACCTCAACATCCTCGCCGACCAACTGGCGGGTTTCGGGCCCGAGGTGCTCGTGCTCTCGCCGCAGTCGCTGCGAGACGCCGTGCGCGATCGCCTGCTGGCCACCTACCGGGCGCACGACGACACGGGAGGGGAGCGCACCGATGGCTGAACGCCGCAAGCCCATGCAGGCCCAGGACAAGCTCGCCTTCCTGCTCGCCCTGGTGCCCTACCTGATGGATCGCGACCGCGTGAGCGTCGCCGAGGCCGCCGGGCATTTCGGGGTCGAGAAATCGCAGTTGCGGGATGCTGTGCGTCTCATCGCCGTGTCGGGCATCCCCGGCGAGACCAATCAGTATCAGCCGGGCGACCTGTTCGACATCGCGTGGGACGATTTCGAGCAGAACGATCAGATCGTGCTCACCCACCAGGTCGCCATCGACGACTCGCCCCGCTTCTCGGCACGGGAGGCGGCGGCGCTCATCGCGGGGCTGCAGTATCTGTCGGCCCTCCCGGAGAACGCCGACCGCGACGTGATCGGCTCGCTGATGGCGAAGCTCGCGCGTGGCGCATCCGGTGCGCCGTCCCAGGTGGCGGTGGCCGGGTCGGAGACGGACGAGACGCTCGCGGTGATCCGGGATGCGGTCGCCGCCGGAACCCAGCTCGACTTCGTCTACCTGAACTCCCGAGGCGAGCGGGAGCGCCGGCGCGTCGACCCGCTGCGCATCGAATCGACCGACCAGGACTGGTACCTGCGCGGCTGGGACCACCTGCGCCAGGCCATCCGCACCTTCCGCCTCGACCGGATCGACGACCTCTCCGCCACGGATGAGCCGATCGCCTACAAGCCCGGCGACGTGACCCTGCCCGACACCCTGTTCCAGGGCACCCCCGACGACCTGCTGGTGCAGATCGAGGTGTCCAGTTCGGCCGTTCCGTTGATCGTCGACTACATCCCGGACGGCGCGCCGCGCGTGGAGGACGACGGATTCGTGCGCACGAGCGTTCGCGTCGCGCACTATCACGGTCTCAAACGTCTGGTGGCCGGACTGTCCGGGGTGCTCACCGTGCTCGACCCGCCCGAGGCCCGCCGCGTCGTCGCGGAGTGGGCCCGCGCGGGCGCCGAACGGTACAGGTAGGCTGCG
The DNA here is from genome assembly GCF_042880955.1 of Leifsonia sp. NPDC058292. Classification (NCBI taxonomy): domain Bacteria; kingdom Bacillati; phylum Actinomycetota; class Actinomycetes; order Micrococcales; family Microbacteriaceae; genus Leifsonia; species Leifsonia sp. NPDC058292. The sequence continues at coordinate 33,043 of NZ_JBHVYL010000021.1, read as the reverse complement.
AACATGCCCTGGTGGTCGTGGCTCATCATCTGGGGGGCGCTCGTTCTGGCGCTCCTCGGCATGCTCGCGTTCTTCGCCGTCTGGCTCTTCCGGAAGCTCATGGCGGCCGGCCGGGAGGTGTCCGCCCTCGCCGAGAAGGCCGAGGTGCTGCAGCGCCGTTCCGACGAGCTCAGGGACCCGGCGTTCCACTCGGCCGTGTTCGCCGACCTCGGCGAGCTTCAGGCGCAGCGCGAGCAGGGGAGATCCGATCGCGCGTATGCGAGGCAAGCTCGCAGGGATGCACGGGTCAGACGGGGTAAACTGCTGACCAACGCGGATCCGACACAGTTTTCGCATTTGACCAAAAGGACTTGATCCCATGTTCGCTGGCCTGACCGGATGGCACCTGCTCATTATTCTGGCGGTGATCCTGCTCTTGTTCGGTGCGCCCAAGCTTCCCGGTCTCGCGAAGAGCATCGGTCAGTCGATGCGCATCTTCAAGGGCGAGGTCGACGAGATGAAGAAAGACGGCAAGCAAGACGACCAGCCCGGCGCCGGCGGCACAGTCGTTCCGCCGTCGAGCCCGACGTCGACGACTCCGCAGGCCCCGTCGTCCGAATCGCCGACGAAGCAGTAGGTCGTGGCCTCCGCGAAGCGAGGCAAGAACCACGAAGGACGGATGACGCTCGGCGAGCATTTCGTCGAACTTCGTAAACGCCTCTTCCGTTCTGCGCTCGGCCTGCTGGCCGGTGCGATCGCCGGATGGTTCCTCTCCGGCTATCTGCTCGACGCGCTGCGTGCGCCGATCACCGAGATCGCGCAGCAACAGGGGCGTGAGGCGCAACTGAACTACGACAGCATCACCGGTGCGTTCGATCTGAAGATCCAGATCGCGATCACGGTGGGAGTTCTGCTGTCGAGCCCGATCTGGCTCTACCAGATCTGGGCCTTCTTCGTTCCGGCGCTCAGCCGCAAGGAGCTCAAGTACGGTTTCGGGTTCTTCTTCACGGCGGTTCCGCTGTTCCTCGCGGGCGCGTACGCCGGCTGGCTGCTGGTGCCGCACATCGTCACGCTGTTGACGAGCTTCGCGCAGGGGGAGGACTCCTCCATCCTGTCGGCGAAGACCTACTTCGACTTCGTGCTGAAGCTCGTGATTGCGGTCGGTGTCGCGTTCGTGCTGCCCGTATTCCTGGTGCTCTTCAACTTCGTCGGCGTCTTGAGCGCGAAGTCGATCATCAAGTCGTGGCGCTGGGCCTTTCTGCTGATCGCCCTCTTCACGGCGATCGCGACCCCCGCGGCCGACGTGATTTCGATGTTCCTGCTCGCGGTGCCGATGGTGGTGCTCTATCTCGTGGCCTACGGGGTCGCCTGGCTGCACGACCGCCGCGCGGCGAAGGCCGCCATGCGCGTGGAGGCCGAGCTTGCGACATAGGCTGAGCGAGTGACCGATCAGCTGTCTCCGGCCGAACGCTACGCGGCCTCCCGTTCCCGAGTGCGCCAGCCGGTTCTCGACGCCTTCCGCAGCGGCCTGAAGTTCGACCTCGACCCGTTCCAGATCGAAGCCTGCACCAGTCTCGAGAACGGCCGGAGCGTGCTCGTCGCCGCGCCCACCGGCGCGGGCAAGACGATCGTGGCCGAGTTCGCCGTGTTCCTCGCGATGCGCGAGGCGAACGCGAAGGTCTTCTACACCGCGCCGATGAAGGCGCTGAGCAACCAGAAGTTCCAAGAGCTCGTGAACGAATACGGCCCGGAGTCGGTCGGCCTGCTCACGGGCGACACCAACATCAACTCGCGCGCCCGCATCGTGGTCATGACCACCGAGGTGCTGCGCAACATGCTCTACGCCGACTCCGACCTCCTCGCCGACCTCGCGTATGTGGTGATGGACGAGGTGCACTACCTCGCCGACCGGTTCCGCGGGGCCGTGTGGGAGGAGGTCATCATCCACCTGCCGCAGGCCGTGCGGATGGTGTCCCTCAGCGCCACCGTCTCCAACGCTGAAGAGTTCGGCGACTGGCTGCAGGCCGTGCGCGGGCAGACGGATGTCGTCGTGTCGGAGGAGCGGCCTGTTCCCTTGGAGCAGCACATCCTGATGCGGTCGAAGCTCATCGACCTGTTCGATTCCTCCGGGCTCGCGGCGACGAACCGGGTGAACCCGGAGCTCGTGCAGATGGCGCGCTACGGGGGTCGCACGCTCAGCTCTCGCCAGATGAAGGATGTCGGCCGCTACCACTCGCGAGGCGGTCGAACCGAGTCCTTCCGCCTGGACCGCGCGGAAGTGGTCAAGATGCTGGACGACCGCAACCTGCTGCCGGCCATCTTCTTCATCTTCAGTCGCAACGGCTGCGACCAGGCGGTGCGGCAGACACTGCGGTCGGGCGTGCGGCTGACGCAGGCACACGAACGTGACGAGATCCGCGAGATCGTCGAAGACCGCTGCCGCACACTGCTCGACGAAGACCTCGCCGTGCTCGGCTACTGGGAATGGCTCGAGGGCCTGGAGCGGGGCGTCGCGGCCCACCACGCGGGCCTCCTGCCCGCCTTCAAAGAGGTGGTCGAGGAGCTCTTCCGCCGCAAGCTCGTCAAGGTCGTGTTCGCCACCGAGACGTTGGCACTCGGCATCAACATGCCGGCCCGCACGGTGGTGCTCGAGAAGCTCGAGAAGTTCAACGGCGAGGCCAGGGTTCCGATCACGCCGGGGGAGTACACGCAGCTCACCGGGCGCGCTGGGCGCCGGGGCATCGACGTCGAAGGCCACTCGGTCATCCAGTGGCAAGACGGCCTCGACCCTCAATCGGTCGCCTCGCTGGCCTCCCGTCGCAGCTATCCGTTGAATTCGAGCTTCCGGCCCACGTACAACATGGCCGTGAACCTGATCGATCAGTTCGGCCGTGAGCGCACGCGCGAGATCCTGGAATCGTCGTTCGCGCAGTTCCAGGCCGACCGAGCGGTCGTCGATCTCGCCCGCAAGGTACGCCAGCAGGAGGAGTCACTGGCGGGCTACGAGAAGGCGATGAGCTGTCATCTCGGCGATTTCCGTGAGTACTCCAGCATCCGTCGCGAGCTCACCGACCTCGAGCGCAAGGGCGCGCGCATGGAGAACGTCTCCCGCTCCGATCGCGACAAGCGCCAGCGTCAGCTCACCGCGCTGCGCAAACGCATGAAAGAGCATCCGTGCCACCGCTGCCCTGACCGGGAGCAGCACGCCCGCTGGGCGGAGCGCTGGTGGAAGCTCAAGCGCGAGACGGATGCGCTGAGCTCGCAGATCCGCTCGCGCACGGGAGCCGTCGCCAAAGTCTTCGACCGCGTCTCCGACGTTCTCGCCGAACTCGGCTATCTCGCCATCGAGAACGGCACGACCGAGCTCACGATCCACGGCCGCACGTTGAAGCGCATCTATGGCGAGCGCGACCTGCTCGTGGCGGAGTGCCTTCGCCGCAACGTCTGGAACCAGCTCGACGCCCCGGGGCTCGCGGCCATGGCGTGCGCGCTCGTGTTCGAGCCGCGGCGGGATGAGGGCCTCGCGCACGAGCGCACCCTGCCGCGCGGCGCCTTCCGCCCCGCGTTCGACAAGACGATCGAGATCTGGAGCAGGCTCGACGACCTGGAGCGCGAGAAGCGGCTCTCGGGCAGCGAACCGCCGTCGACCACCCTCTCGCTGGCGATGCAGCTGTGGGCGAAGGGGACGAGCCTCGACACCGTGCTCTCCGAGGCGGACATGGCGGCCGGCGACTTCGTGCGCTGGACGAAGCAGACGATCGACCTTCTCGACCAGCTCTCGCTCGTGGCGCAGGGTCCGGTCGGGCGCACCGCACGGCAGGCCCTGGAATCGATCCGACGCGGCATCGTCGCATACTCGTCCGTTGCCTAGCGATCGTGCGGGGGGCGCCCATCCTGGTGCCCTAGGCTCTCGCACCGTGACCCGATTGCCTCGCGCGCCGCTACCCCTGTGGTTCGCGCTCGTGCTTGCCGCCGCAGCCGGTCCGGTGCTCGACGCCGGCTTTCCCGACCGGGACTGGTGGCCGCTGACCTTCGTCGGCATCGGGATGGTGCTGCTCGCGGTGCGCGGACGCCGAGCGGGGTCCGCCTTCCTCGTCGCGCTCGTCGCCGGCGAGACCTTCTACCTCTTCCACGTCGAGTGGACGTCGCTCTACCTCGGCCCGGTGCCCTGGGTGGCTCTTTCGACACTCGAGGCGCTGTTCTTCGGTCTCGGCGGGATGCTCATCGCCCTCGCGTACCGCTGGGCGCCTCGGGCCTGGCCGACGAGGCTCGGTCGCCTCGGGCTCGTTCCGGTGATCGTCGGCGGCCTCTGGGTGCTCCGCGAGTACGTCGTCGGCAACTGGCCATACGGCGGGTTCTCGTGGGGACGTGTGGCCGAGTCGCAGTCGCAGAGCCCGTTCGCCCCGCTCGTCGCCTGGCTGGGCATCTCGGGGCTCAGCTTCGTCATGGTGTGGATGGTGGCGCTCATCATCGAACTGTCCTTCGCTGTGGACGTGCAGCGCTGGTGGCGTGCGGGCGTCGCCGTGGCCGCCGTCGCGGTGGTGCTGGTGGTGCCCGCCTGGCCCGCACCGACCGACGGCACGGTGCGCATCGCGGCGGTTCAGGGAAACGGCCCGGCCGGATACTTCGACAACGCCCCGCCCGGCGCCGTGCTCGACAGCCAGATCACCGAGACCGCGAAGATCCAAGACGAGAAGGCCGACATGGTCGTCTGGCCGGAAGGTGTCGCCCAACCGGACCCGACCCGCGACCCGGACACCGCGGCCATCCTCGACGCCCTGAGCCGCAAGATGGGCGCGCCGTTCATCGTCGGAACCATCACCTCGCGCGGCGGAAAGTACTTCAACACGTCGCTGCTGTGGAAAGACGGCCAGGGGGCGGTCGACTACTACGACAAGAAGCACCCGATCCCGTTCGGCGAGTACGTTCCCGACCGCTCCTTCTGGCGGCAGTTCGCCCCCTCGCTCATCGACCTGATCGGGCGCGATTACACACCAGGCACGCGCGACAACGTGTTCGACGTCAACGGTGTGCGCGCCGGGATCTCGATCTGCTTCGACATCGTGGACGATCAGCTGCTCACCGACATGATGAACGGCGGCGCCCAGGTCATCCTCGCGCAGACCAACAACGCCGACTTCGGGGAGACGGATGAGAACCAGCAGCAACTGGCCATCGCCCGGCTGCGCGCGATCGAGTCGGGCAGGTCGCTGGTGAACATCTCGACGGTGGGCAGCAGCCAGATCATCGATCCGTCCGGCCGCACCATCTCGAGCATCCCGCCTTTTCAGCCCGGGCACATGATCGCCGATGTGCCGCTCGGCACCACGACGACCCCGGCGACGCTGCTCAGCCGCGGAATCGAGTTCCTGCTCGCAGGACTCGGGCTGTTCGGCCTTGTGGTCGCGTTCGGCGCGCGGAAGAGGGATGCGCCCCAGGTGCGCGCACCCCTCGAACTGCGCTGACCATGAAAAAGGCCGCTCTCACCCGACGGTGAGAACGGCCAGCTGTCGTTCTATGGCGGCTAGGCGCCGATCTTGTGCTCGCCACCGCGCCGTGCGCGGAGGTAGGTGAGCCGCTCCTCGAGAAGCTCCTCGAGCTCGGCGCGGGTGCGACGCTCGAGCAGCATGTCCCAGTGGCTGCGAGGGGTCTTCACGTCGGAACGGTCGACCTCGACGGGCTGGTTGCCGACGAGCAAGGTGGCCTCGTGGCCGCAGTGCTTGCACTCCCAGGTCTCGGGGGCCTCCGCCTCGGCCGAGAACACCATCTCGGTCTCCTGGCCGCACTCTGCGCACAGGTAGGTGTAACGGGAACGCGGGGAGTACACGACGCCTTCTTCACTCTGTAAGCTCTGGGCGCCAAGCCTCATTCCGCGCAAACTGCGATCTGCCATTTTGTGGTTCTCCTCTTCGCGCGATGCTTCACTTTTATAAACCAACAAGCTGGGGATTCTCTTTCCGTCGGCGAGTTTCTCCCAGCCCTTTCTCAGTTCACTTTCGTGAGGCGACCAGCGCTTTCAGCACGTCGCAACGGTCGGTGACCAGGCCGTCGACACCCAGATCGAGAAGGCGTGTCATCTGCTTCGGCTCATTCACCGTCCACACGTGCACCTCGACGCCGGCTCGGTGTAGCACGCTCACTGTACGCGCCGTCACGAGACGGAGGAACCCTCGCCGTTCGGGCACTTGAACAGCCACGAGCCCGCGCAGCACCCTGCGCGCGATAGGGGCGAGGCCGAGTTTCGCGGCGAGGATCGCGGGGAGCACCTGGCGCACAGAGGCAGAGCTCGCGACTCCGGGCAGCGCATCCGCCGCTGCCCGCCGACGGTGCTCGTCGACCGATGTGATCAGCACGCGGTCGGTCGCGCGCGTTTCGCGGATGGCGCGCGCTGCCGGGAGGGACGCGCCGGCATCTTTGATGTCGATGTTGAAGCGCGCTTCGGGGAATGCGTCGAGCGCTTCCGCGAGAGAGGCGTAGCCCTGGCAGTGTCCGAGATCGACCCGTCTCAACTCCGCCATCGTCAGCTGGTCGACGCGCACGTCACGGCCGACCGTCCGCGACAGATCGGGATCATGACTGATGACGGCGACTCCGTCGGCGCTGACGTGCACGTCCGTCTCCAGGTGTGACGCCCCAGCGTTGAGCGCGCGCAAGAACGCCAGCAGGGTGTTCTCCGGGGCCTCGATCGCGAGGCCCCGGTGGGCGATGATGCGGGGGAGTGGGCCGGAGAGGAACGTCACGCCGTCGGCGCGGCGTCGCCACCCGCCGCCGGAGTGGTCGGAGCGCCCGGAGCACTCGGCGTCGCGTCGGGAGCTCCCTTCTGCGAGAACGCCTGACCGATGCCCTGCAGCGCCTGCGTGAGCTCGCTCGGGATGATCCACATCTTGTTGGCGGGACCCTCGGCGAGCTTCGGCAGCGTCTGCAGATACTGGTACGCGAGCAGCAGATTGTCGGGGTTTCCCTCGTGGATGGCGCTGAACACGGTGGTGATGGCCTTCGCCTCGCCCTCCGCCCGCAGCACCGCGGCCTTCGCGTCACCCTCCGCCTCGAGGATCGACGCCTGGCGCATGCCCTCGGCGTTCAGGATCTGCGACTGCTTGGTGCCCTCGGCGGTGAGGATGACAGCACGCCTGTCTCGCTCGGCGCGCATCTGCTTCTCCATCGAGTCCTGGATCGAGAGGGGCGGGTCGATCGCCTTCAGCTCGACGCGGGATACTCGGATGCCCCATTTGCCTGTGGCCTCGTCGAGCACGATGCGCAGCTGGCCGTTGATCTCGTCGCGGCTCGTGAGCGCCTCTTCGAGGTTCAGGCCACCGACGACGTTACGGAGCGTGGTCGTGGTCAGCTGTTCGACGGCGCCGAGATAGTTGGCGATCTCGTAGGTCGCCGCGCGTGCATCCGTCACCTGGAAGTACACGACCGTGTCGATCGAGACCACGAGGTTGTCTTCGGTGATCACCGGCTGAGGCGGAAAGGACACGACCTGTTCGCGGAGGTCGATCAGAGGCCGCACCCTGTCGATGAACGGCACGACGATGTTGAGGCCGGGAAGCAGGGTCTTGTGGTACTTGCCCAGTCGCTCCACGACTCCCGCGGTCGCCTGCGGGATGATCCTGATGGCCCTGAACAGGGTGACCAGGACGAAGATCGCGATGATCGCTACGATCACGAACACCACGATCTGCAGGACCAATTGGCTGACGTCGCTCAAGACGCACTCCTTTCTGTGAAACCGTCGGTGCCGAGAGCGATGGGGTCGGGCGCCACGACGGCGGTCGCCCCCTCGATCGACACGACGAAGACATGCTCTCCCGGAACGAGCTCGGCCGCGGTGCCAGCCGGAACAGGGGCCAGCCGGGCCGTCCAGGTCTCGCCGACGGCGAGCTTGACCATGCCCGTGGTGCGCGTCACGGTCGAGACGACGGTGCCGGACATCCCGATGAGTGCCTCGACGTTGCTCTTGGCCGGATCGCCGCCTCTTTTCAGGGCATGCAGCAACGGCGGCCGGATGAGGAAGATCAGGAGCACGGAGAGCACCGCGGCGATGATGAGCTGAAGCCACCATTCGGCGCCGAAGAGGCCTGAGACGAGACCGCCGACGCTGCCGATCGCGATCATCAGGAACACGAAATCGAGGGTCAGCATCTCGACGATGATGAACACCAGGATGAGGACGAGCCAGATTATCCAGGCGTAAGACATGATGTCCATGGCCGACTCCCTTCACCGGTTGATCCGACGCTATCAGGTGGGAGACCGGCCGGGTGCTAACCCACTTGGTAGTCTCAGGTCGAGAAAACGATCGTGCTAGGAGTCTTCGTGTCAAACCCTCTCGCCCCCGGCAGTCTCGAAGGAAAGCGCGCCCTCATCACGGGCTCGTCCCGAGGCATCGGAGCCGACACCGCCCAGTACCTGGCCTCCGCCGGGGCCGGCGTCGTCATCAACTACCGCAACAAGGAGGCGCGCGCGGTCAAGCTCGCGAACGCCATCCGCGAGGCCGGAGGAACCGCCATCACGGTCGGTGCCGATCTCACCGACCGCGACTCCATCGCTTCGCTCTTCGACACGGTGTCGAAGGAGTGGGGCGGCCTCGACATCCTCGTGCTGAACGCCTCGGGCGGAATGGAATCGGGGATGGCGGAGGACTACGCCATGCAGCTCAACCGCGACGCGCAGGTCAACGTGCTGAACGCCGCGCTCCCGCTGCTCGGGCCCGGCTCGCGGGTCGTGTTCGTCACCAGCCACCAGGCGCACTTCATCCGCACCACCGAGACCATGCCGGAGTACGAGGCCGTCGCGGTCAGCAAGCGGGCGGGGGAGGACGCGCTTCGCGCGCTCATCCCGTCGCTCGAGGAGAAGGGAATCGAGTTCGTCGTCGTCTCCGGCGACATGATCGAGGGAACCATCACGGCGACCCTGCTGAACCGCCTGAATCCGGATGCGATCAACGCGCGCAAAGAGGCAGCGGGCAAACTCTTCAACGTGAGCGAGTTCGCCGCCGAGATCGCCCAAGCGGTCGTCGACCCCGTTCCGTCCGACCACACCCGTCTGGTCGGAGACATCTCGAGCTTCGCGCCGATCGCCGATGAAAAGCACTGATCTCGGCCTCCTGACCTCCGTCTCCGCGCCGACCGTGCATCCCGGCGGCGGACGAGCGGTCGTCTCGGTCACCCACCCCGACCTCGCCGCTGACGCCACGGTCGGTCAGCTCTGGACGGTGCCGCTCACCGGTCATGCCGCGCCGAAGCGTTTGACCCGCGGCTTTCGCGACACGGCGCCTCAGTTCTCGCCGGATGGCCGACTCCTCGCGTTTCTGCGCGCGGCGCCGAAGTCTCCGCCGCAGGTGTTCGTGGTCGACGCCGCCGGTGGTGAGCCGGTGCAGGCCACCGACCGCAAGCTCGGCGTGTCGGAGTTCGCGTGGGCTCCTGACGGCCGTTCCCTCGCGTTCGTGAGCCGGGTGCCGGAGCCCGGTCGATACGGGACGGTCGAGGGCCTCGATGCGAACGCCGAGCCGCCCCGGCGATTCGCGACTCTGAAATATCAGGCGAACGGGCTCGGGTACATCACCGATCGCCGGTCGCACGTGTTCATCATCCCCGTGCCGGATGTCTGGAGCGAGCCGATCGCGCAGCCGGTGCCGACCGTGGACGCCGCGGCCGCTCTCATCCCGGTGGTGGCCGATCCCCGTCAGGTGACGACGGGGGAGTGGGACGACGGGCAGATCGCGTTCTCGCCCAACGGCACCGCGCTCGCCTTCGTGTCCGCGCGGCACGAAGGGCGCGACGACGACCTGCGGTCGAGTGTCTTCCTGATCGATCCGTCCGACGCGGACGCGACGCCGCGCGACGTGACCGGTGCGCACGGCGACTGGTCGGTGGTCGAGCTGGCCTACGGCCTCAACGGCGTGCTCTACTTCACCGCTCAGGATGTCGGTCCCAGCGGCCGCGACTTCGTAGCGCGCAACTCGGCGCTGTACGCGATCGACACCGAGGGCGCGACACCTCGGCTGCTCACCGACCCGGAGACGGTCGACCTCACCGAGTCGGACATCGTTCCGTTCGGCGACGACGCGGTGCTCGTGCAGGACAGGAGCCGCGGCGCGCTCGTGCTCCTCCGGGTCACCGCGGCCGGCGAGTCGACGCGACTCAGCGACGACACCACCGTCGTGTCCGGAGTCGGAGCGGCAGGCGACACCCTCGTCGTGTCGTTCGCAGATGCCTCCACCATGGGAGACCTCGCGACGATCGAATCCGGCGAACTGCGCCGGCTCACCGACCTCTCGCGGGATCTGCGCGCTGCCGGCGTGCTGACGCCTCAGGAGCTGACGGTCGCGGGGCGCGACGGCTACCCCGTGCACGGATGGGTGGTCCTGCCCGAGGGCGACGGGCCGCATCCAGTGCTGCTCAACATCCACGGCGGCCCGTTCGCCGCCTATACCGGGAGCCTCTTCGACGAGGCGCAGGTGTACGCGGATGCGGGCTACGCCGTCGTGATGAGCAACCCGCGCGGGTCGGCCGGCTACGGTCAGCAGCACGGCCGAGTCATCCGGCAGGCGATGGGAACGGTCGATCTGGCCGACGTTCTCGACTTCCTCGACGGGGCGATCGCGGCGCATCCCGAGCTCGACGCCTCCCGGGTGGGCATCATGGGCGGATCGTACGGTGGATACCTCACCGCCTGGACGATCGCGCACGACCACCGCTTCGAAGCGGCGATCGTGGAGCGCGGCTTTCTCGACCCTGAGGCCTTCGTCGGCACGAGCGACATCGGCAGCTTCTTCGGCGACGAGTACACCGGAACCGACCCGGAGCTCATGCGATCGCAGAGCCCGCAGGCCGTCGTCGGGCAGGTCGTCACGCCGACGCTGGTGCTGCACTCGTCGAATGATCTGCGCTGTCCGCTCAGCCAAGCTGAGCGCTACTACGCGGCGCTGAAGCGCCAGGGCGTCGAGACCGAACTGCTCGTCTTCCCTGGGGAAGATCACGAGCTGAGCCGTGCGGGTCGGCCGCGCCACCGTCAGGAGCGGTTCGACGCGATTCTCGACTGGTGGGCGACACACCTGCCCAGCGAGAAGAACTCCCGCTGAGACGACGAACGGCCCCCGCTTCTGCGGGGGCCGTTCACGTGTGGGGTCCTGTCGGGGGTTGCGCTCCGGTCAGGCGACCGAGGGGGCAGCGTCCGCGGCCTTCAGCACGTCTTTGCCGAAGGTGAAGGCGCGAACGATGCCGACGACGCCGAGGACGATCAGGGCGACCGCCGCGAAGATCACGAGGAACACCGCGGAGGAAGCCGGAAGGAACAGCACGACGACACCGGCGAGGATGCTGAGGATGCCGTACGTGATCGCCCAGCCCGTGTTCGGTACCCGGCTCGATTCGGCGATGTTCATGACACCCTCGATGATCCAGCCGATGCCGATGAAGGCCACCGCGAAGATGGCGATCGTCACGGCCGCCGCGGTGACGTTCTTCAACGCGATGATGCCGGCGATGACCAGCAGCACACCGAGGATGATGTTCAGGGCGCGCATCCCGCCGCTGGTGCCCTTGCTGAAGATGCCGATCGCGAGACGCATGATTCCGGCGATGACGAAGTAGATGCCGAGGAACACCGCGAACACGGCGAGCGTCTTGACGGGCCAGATCAGGAGCACGACGCCGAGGATGACGGCGGCGGCTCCGCTGATCCCGAGCGCGACGCGGATGCCGTTGATCGCCGATTTCGTGAGGTTCCTGGCGTCGAGGGAGAAATCGTGGATGCCGGCGGCGAGCGGATCGGTGGATGTCATGAGAGATGACCTTTCCTTCGGGGCCGCTGCACGTGCGGCCGTCGTGCCGAGAATAGCGCTGCCGGGATGCGCGCGGCAGGTGCACGACGGCGTTTCCCCGCCGATCTGTGAACGCGTCCGGGGGCCCAACTAGGCTTCGATCATGGAAACCTCCGCCTCGCAGGCGCCGTCGTCGGCGCCCCATCCGGCCGACAGCCACGACCTCATCCGAGTGGAGGGTGCCCGCGAGAACAACCTCAAAGACATCAGCCTCGACATCCCCAAGCGACGTCTGACCGTCTTCACCGGGGTCTCGGGTTCGGGTAAGAGCTCACTCGTGTTCGGCACGATCGCCGCCGAGTCGCAGCGGATGATCAACGAGACGTACAGCGCGTTCATCCAGGGGTTCATGGCGACGCTCGCACGGCCCGATGTCGATCTGCTCGCCGGGCTCACCACGGCGATCATCGTCGATCAGGAGCGGATGGGCGCGAACGCCCGCTCGACGGTCGGCACGGCGACAGACGTGAACGCGATGCTGCGCATCCTGTTCAGCAGGCTCGGCACGCCGCACATCGGCTCCCCGCAGGCGTTCTCGTTCAACGTCGCCTCGATCTCGGGCGCCGGCGCGGTGACGTTCGAGCGTGGGGGCACCACCACGAAAGAGCGGCGCGACTTCTCGATCACCGGTGGCATGTGTCCCCGGTGCGAGGGGATGGGCACGGTGAACGACATCGATCTCACCCAGCTCTACGATGACTCCAAGTCGCTGAACGAAGGCGCTCTGACCATCCCGGGTTACACCGCCGACGGCTGGGGCGTGCGAATCTTCACCGGCTCCGGGTTCCTCGACGCCGACAAGCCGATCCGCGACTACAGCAAGCGGGAGCTGCACGACTTCCTCTACCGCGAACCGGTCAAAGTGAAGGTGGGGGACATCAACCTGACCTACGAGGGGCTCATCCCCAAGGTGCAGAAGTCGTTCCTGTCGAAAGATCGGGAGGCGATGCAGCCGCACATCCGCGCCTTCGTCGACAGGGCGGTGACGTTCACGACCTGTCCCGAGTGCGAGGGGACCCGGCTCAACGAAGGGGCGCGCTCATCCCGCATCCGCGGCCTGAACATCGCCGAGGCGTGCGCGATGCAGATCAGCGACCTGGCGGCCTGGGTGCGCGACCTCGACGAGCCGTCGGTCACACCCCTGCTGAACACGCTGCGGAATACGCTCGACTCGTTCGTCGAGATCGGCCTCGGGTATCTGTCGCTCGACAGGCCGTCGGGCACGCTGTCGGGCGGGGAGGCGCAGCGCACCAAGATCATCCGTCATCTCGGATCGTCGCTCACCGACGTCACCTACGTCTTCGACGAGCCGAGCATCGGGCTGCACCCGCACGACATCCAGCGGATGAACGAACTGCTCTTGCGCCTGCGCGACAAGGGCAACACGGTGCTGGTCGTCGAGCACAAGCCGGAGATGATCGCCATCGCCGATCACGTCGTCGACCTCGGCCCGGGCGCCGGCGCCGAGGGCGGGGCCGTCTGCTACGAGGGGACTCTGGACGGTCTGCGGGCCAGCGGTTCGCTCACCGGCAGGCACCTCGATGACCGCGCACGGTTGAAGGATGCTTCGCGAAAGCCGACCGGCGCGCTGCAGATCCGCAACGCCACGGCGCACAACCTGCAGAACGTGGATGTGGACATCCCGCTCGGCATGCTGGTGGTCATCACGGGCGTGGCCGGTTCGGGTAAGAGCTCGCTCGTTCACGGGTCGATCCCGGCGAGCGAGGGCGTCGTGTCGATCGACCAGGCTGCCATCCGCGGCTCGAGACGGAGCAACCCGGCCACGTACACGGGCCTGCTGGAGCCGATCCGAAAGGCGTTCGCCAAAGGCAATGGGGTGAAGCCGGCGCTGTTCAGCTCGAACTCCGAGGGTGCGTGCCCGAACTGCAACGGTGCCGGCGTCATCTACACCGATCTCGGCATCATGGCCGGTGTCTCGACTACGTGCGAGGTCTGCGAAGGGAAGCGGTTCCAGGCTTCCGTGCTGGAATATCATTTGGGCGGCCTGGACATCAGCGAGGTGCTCGCGTTGCCGGTGACGGCCGCCAGGGGGTTCTTCGCCGCGGGGGAGGCGCGCACTCCGGCCGCCCACGCCATCCTCGACAGGCTCGCGGATGTCGGGCTCGGCTATCTGAGCCTCGGACAGCCGCTGACCACGCTGTCGGGTGGCGAGCGTCAGCGTCTCAAGCTGGCGACGCACCTGTCGGAAAAGGGCGGCGTGTATGTTCTGGACGAGCCGACCACCGGACTGCACCTGGCCGACGTCGAACAGTTGCTGGCGTTGCTCGACAGGCTTGTCGACTCGGGAAAATCGGTGATCGTCGTGGAACACCACCAGGCCGTGATGGCTCACGCCGACTGGATTATCGACATCGGTCCGGGAGCCGGGCACGACGGCGGGCGGGTGGTGTTCGAGGGAACGCCGGCTGATCTCGTGGCGGCACGCTCGACGCTCACCGGTGAACACCTGGCGCGGTACATCGGTGCGTAGAGGCGGGAGTAGCCCACATTTGCGTTATGTCAAGTAATTCGGGGTGTCAGTCGGGCGCCTCGAGCGTCACAGACCGCTCAGGCCAATGGTGAATGCCGATTTTGATGCAGCCGTCACGTTCGGGTGATGCGGGATGCGTTCCCTGCGATGCGCAGTGGATCGCTAGGCGAACGGTTGCCAGGTGACCCGGCTTATCCAGCCACCCTCAGGCCCTGACGGTTACGCTGATAATGCACATTATGTCAAGTAGTCTCGACGGACACCGCATGGGCCGCGCAAGAATGTCCCAGGTCATTGGGCGTCGTTCGGTGTGAGGTTGGCGCGAGCGGCGAGGACCTCGGGTACGTGTTCTTCTGCCCATTGCCTCACAGCGCGCAGCGGAACCAGGAGCGAGCGACCGAGCTGCGTGAGTTCGTATTCGACGTGAGGCGGGTTCTCGTCGAATACGGTGCGGGATATCAGCCCGTCCTCCTCCATGGACCGGAGGGTTTCGCTGAGCACCTTCGGAGTGATCCCTTGGATTCGAGCGGCCAAGGCGGTGAACCGCATCGGCTCGTGTTCGAGCGCGTTGACGATGAACACCGTCCACCGTGCGCCGATGCGCCGCAACACGATACGCGACGGGCAGGTCGCCGACATGATGTTGTACGCCATACGGACCCCTTCCGGTTACGTTGAAGTTACCAGTTACTTTTCCATAGCGTCAGGTGTATCACCAACCGATCGGAGAAGAAGATGACTGCAACACTCGCAAACAGCACCGTGCTCGTCGTCGGCGGAACGCACCGCTTGGGCGCCGCCATTGCGGCCGCGGTAGAAGCGGAAGGCGCGCACGTGACCGTTTCCTCGCACGCGCCGCGCGACGAGACGATGCTGCGCCTCGACCTTCGCGACGAGGCGTCCGTGCAGGCGGCCGCGCGGCAGATCGGCCCCATCGATCACCTGATCTCGACCGCCGGCATGTCCTACAGTGCGCCGATTCGTGAGATGGAACTCTCCCGCGTGCAGGAGGCGATCGCGGCGAAGGTAACCGGTCCCCTCCTGCTGGCCAAGCACTTCGAGATCCGGCGCTCGCTCACCCTCTTCTCCGGGCAGGTCGCCTGGCGCCCGGCGTCCGGGAGCTACACAACCGGAATCACCAACGGCGCCGTCGCCTTCGCTGCTCAACAGCTTGCAGCCGAACTCGCTCCGGTCCGCGTGAACGCGATCGCTCCGGGAATCATCGACTCCGGTCTGTGGGACGCCCGCGGCGCGGAGAAAGAGGCGTTCCTCACTGCAGCCGCCTCCCGCACTCTCGTCGGGACGACGGGAACTGTCGACGACATCGTCGACGCGGTGCTGTGGATCATGTCGGCCCGGTTCTTCACCGGCGAGACGCTACGCCTGGACGGTGGACGACGATGAGCGTCGCCCGCCGGTTCACCAGAGCGATGACCGCACTGCGGGCGACGTGGATCGCTGCGTGCTCCCTCGGCGAACGTTCCAGGGAATGGCCCGGGTGGCAGCGAAACAACCTCCGGTAAACGCCGGCGGAGAGTGTGAAGGCGCGACGTGTCAGGTCGCGACGTGTCAGGTCGCGATCAGCTGAAGCAAACTCGCCAATCGCGCCTCGCCGTCTCCCGGAATCCGACGGCTGCGCTGAAGGAGGGCCAAACCGTGGAGACTGGCCCAAACCACCTCGGCGAGGGTGTCCGGGTCGTCGCTGAACGGCTCCACAGCAGCGCGGAGCTCGGCGAAGGCAGCAAGCAGCTCGGGTAGCGTGCCGCCCTCGGCGAACACGAGCTTGGTGCCACGGACGAACATGGCGTCGTAGAGCGCCGGATGCGCGCCAGCGTAGCCGAGGTAGGCGCGACAGGTCGCCTCGAGGGCCTGCTCTCCGCTAGGAGCGGTTGCGCGAGCCGCGGCGATGATCTGAGCGAATTCGCTGAATCCTTCGACAGCGACCGCATCGATAACCGCCTCCATCGATCCGAAATCCGCGTAGATCACCGGCTGGGTGTAATCGATAGCGTCGGCCAGGCGCCGTGACGTGACGGATGCCCACCCGTCGGCCTCCGCGAACTTTCGCGCCGCAGCCAGGATTTCGATCCGGCGCTTCTGTCGCCGCGTCGCCATGCGTTCGCTCGTCGCCATGCGAAGAGATTACCGTATCAACGAAAGAACTGCTAGCGTCGCTACAAATCTATCAGCGAAAGGAATCCACATGGATTTCACACAGTTCACCTCGGCTACCTGGATCGGGGCGGGCCTCGCCGTGCTCCTCGCGCTCGGCTTCCTCTACATCGGAGCGTCGTTCGTGATCGCGCCGGAGTCCGCGTCGCGCGGATTCGGCTTCACGAGCGCCTTCACGGCGGAGGTCACTCCCTGGCTCCACGTCAAGGGGCCCCGCGACATCGTTTCCGGGCTGCTGGTCGCTGTGATGCTGCTGGTAGCCGGGCCCGCCGCGTGCGCCACGGTGCTGCTGGTCGAAGCGCTCATCCCCCTCGGTGACGCGGCGATGATCTTCCGCCATCACGGGCGTGCGGCTGCGGCGTTCGGCATCCATGTCGCAACCGCCGCGGCGATGATCATCGCCGCCATCCTCTTGTTGGTCTGACGGCGACGCACGCTGAACCGGCCTGACGTCGCAGCGCCACGCGCCAGCCGTGCAGGACATGATCGAGGCACTTCTGCGCTGAGGGCCGTTTAGGATCAGCGGTCGGATTCGATGGCGAACGTGTTGCCGTCCGGGTCCTGGAACCAGGCGATTCGGCCTCCGCCCGCTCGTTCAGTGATGCCGCGTGCGTCGTGTTCGAGCTGGTCGTAACGGACGAGTCCCACGCCGGCCTGGGTGAGTTCGTCGACGATGGAATCGAGGTCGTCGACGTACCAGGTGGCCATGGTCGCCTCCGATTTGCCGGCAGTCGCCGACTGGAACACGTTGAGGGCCACGTCACCACCCGATCGATAGACGCGGCTCCCGTCCGTGATGTTCGCGCTCGGTCCTGAGTGCGCCAAGGGCAAGCCGAGCTTCCCCTCATAGAAGTCGACGGCTCTTCCGATGTCGGACACGGCGATGGACGCGCGCACCGAGAATTCACTGAGTGGCATGGGAGCCTGCCTACTCTTCGCTCCTTGGCGACGCAAGGACGATTCCTCCCCCGATGAGGCTCGCAGGGCCGCAGTCTCAGCTGAGCGGCACGATCGCATCCACTTGTACGAGCGCATTACCCTGCAGCACATTCGTGCCGATCATCGAGCGCGCGGGAGGAGCATCGGGGAAGAACTCACGGAAGACACGATCGATGACGGCGGCGAATTCGATCAGCACCGGCGTGAAGATGGTCAGCTTGATCGCGTTCGACATGTCAGCCCCTGCGGCCTGACTGATGGCGTTCAGATTGGTGAGGCACTGCCTCATCTGAGCGCTGACCGCTTGCTCACCCCCGCCGAACAGCGGGTTCAGCGGCCGAGGCAACATCTGGCCGGTGGCCGGGTCGATCGGAAGTTGGCCCGACACGTAGAGCAGACCGTTGTAAGCGATCGCTTGGCTGGAACCCCCGGGGGACCACGGTGCATCCGGAGTAAAGATGACGTTTCGTTCCACAGGTCGCTCCCCCGGGCTTGATATCGACGGCACTGCTCCGGACATACTATCCGTGGCGCACCCGGCGTCTTTTGGATGGACGGAGCGCGATGAAGTTTCACTCTGTGGTCGAACCGCACGAGCCGATGCGCGGCCTCGTGGTGTCGCCCGACGCTGTCGAGTACCTCGAGCGCGCCAGCGGAACCAAGCGGCCCCGCATCACCGTGACCATCAACGGTCACACCTGGCACACTCGCCTTGCCATCATGCGAGGGCGGCACCTCATCGGCTTCAGCAACGCCAACCGTGCAGCAACCGCCGCGGAAGTCGGTGACGAGGTGGTCATCGATGTGGAAGTGGATGACACGCCTGATGTCGTCGAAACGCCGACCGATGTCACGGACGCGCTGCAGGCCGATCCCTCTGCGCAGGCTCGGTTCGATGCCCTCACCACGAGTCAACGCAGGCAGCACATCCGCCTGATCGACCAGGCGAAGAGCACGGAGACGCGAGCCCGACGCATCGCGGCGCTCGTGCAAACCCTTCGCGGATAGCCGACACTCGGTCCACAACTCGGAGCACAAAGCACTCCCCTGTCCCGGTCGTCGCGTGTCAGGCACCCGTCTGGTCGTGAGCGCTCCCCGCGACAGCTGGCTGGTCTGTCGCCCACGAGGCGAGAAGGCGAAGTGCCTCCGCCGACGGTGAACCGGGTTCCGCCGTGTACATGAGGAGGATGTGTCCGGGCTCGGCAGTGATGGCGAACTCCTCATAGGCGAGGGTCATGTCGCCGACCACAGGATGGTGGAACCGCTTCGTACCGGTGCCGTGTGTGCGAACATTGTGCGCGCCCCAGAGCTGGCGGAAGGTTTCGCTGCGGGTGGAGAGTTCGCCGACCAGATCTTGAATGGCCCGGTTGTGCGGATCGCGCCCGGCCTCTGCGCGCATCATCGCGACGCACATATCCGCGAACAGGTCCCAGTCGGGGTAGAACTCCCGGGAGGCGGGATCGAGAAACTGGAACCGCGCGAGGTTGGGGGTGCGTCCGCCGTCGCCGATCACCGGTGAGTAGAAGGCGCGACCGAGAGCGTTGAAGGCGATCACGTCCGACTGCGCGTTGCGAACGATCGCGACGCCGTCGGTGATCGCGTCGAGAGCCCAATGCAGCGAGGGACGGGTCGCAGGATTGCGCACAGGGCGGCGACGACCGCGGCCCGAGGCGGGGATGCCGTCCGCGGCTCTGGCGAGATCGAGCAGGTGGGCGCGCTCAGTGTCGTCAAGCTGCAGGGCTTGCGAGATCGCATCGAGCACGGCCGCCGAGGCACCCGCGATCGCGCCGCGTTCGAGCTTCGCGTAGTACTCGACGCTCACGTCGGCGAGCATGGCGACCTCGGCGCGGCGCAATCCGCTCACTCGACGGTTCGGCCCGGCCGGTATCCCGGCGAGCTCGGGCGTGAGCTTGGCCCGACGCGACATCAGGAACTCGCGCACGTCTGAACGATTATCCATGCACAAGAGGCTACGACGGTCAGCGTGAAGCAGGGATTCCCTGCCGGTACACCTTTCATCGGAGACTCCCCCGGCCGCGCGAGACGGGCTTTGCTTTTCACGTGACAGTTTCACTTGCTCCCGCTGATGACCGGGTTCGGGCCGGTCGCTGGTTGGCGACCCTGCTCCTCGTCTTGACAGTGTTCGGGCCGATCTCGATGGATCTCTACCTGCCCGCGCTTCCTGCGCTGACGTCCGAGCTCGGCGCAGCCACATCCCTCGCCCAATTGACGGTGACCGCCTGCCTGATCGGACTCGCCGGCGGACAGCTGGTCGCCGGTCCCCTCTCCGACCGGTACGGCCGCCGAGGCCCGCTGCTGATCGGGATCGCGGCATACGTGATCGTCTCGGTTCTTTGCGCGATCAGCCCCACCGTCGAGGTGCTGATCGCGGCACGCCTGGTGCAAGGTCTTGCCGGCGGTGTCGGCATCGTGATCGCGCAAGCTGCTGGACGAGACGTTTACGACGGCGGCCGGCTCATCCGGTTCTACGGACGACTCACGGTGATCGGTGGCTTCGCCGCGATCGTCGGACCGTTGCTCGGTGGAGCGCTCACCATCCTGATGGACTGGCGTGGTCTGTTCCTCGTCCTCGCTGTGATCGGTGCGGCCATCCTCGCCTGGGCGGCCTTCGGATTCCCGGAGACGTTGCGGAATGCGGAGCGAACGACGGGCGGGTTCGTGCGCACCGGACAGGACCTGCGTCTCCTGTTCCGCGACCGCCGGTTCGTCGGCGCCGTGCTCGCGCAAGGGTTCGTGTATGCGGCGCTGTTCGCGTACCTCAGCGGCGCGACCTACGTGCTGCAGGGTGTCTACGGCCTGTCGCCGCAGCAGTATGCGCTGGCATTCGGCCTGAACTCCGCCGGGTTCATGGTCTTCGGCTACCTCGCCGGGCGCGCGAGCGAACGATGGAGCGTCATCGGCACTCTCGTCGTCGGTCTCATCCTTGCCGCGGCCGGTGCCGGTGGTCTCTTGGCCGCTGGGATGACGCACCTTCCTCTTGTCGTGGTCATCGTCTCGCTCCTGCTGTTGGTCAGCGGGACCGCCATCACGAGTCCTCCCTCGACCACACTCGCGCTGTGCGACTATCCGCAGATCGCCGGCACGGCTTCAGCGGTGCTCGGTGCCGCACGGTTCGCGTTCGGCGGAATCGCGGCGCCGCTCGTGGGCGTCGCCGGAGCCCTGAGCATCCTCCCGCTCGGCATGGTCACCACGGCAAGTGTCGCGCTGGCTGCCGGATGCGGGATCGCCTTCCTGGCTAGAGCATCCCGGTGAGGACTCCCCCGTCGGCGCGGATCGCGGCGCCGTTCGTCGCGGAGGCGAGGGGGCTCGCCAGGTAGACGACCAGGTTGGCGATCTCGGCGGGAGTGATGAAACGCTGAAGCAGTGTCGTCTGGTTCTGTGCGATGATCGCCTGCTTCATCGAGTCGGCGGAGAGTGACTGCGCCTCCGCGATGGTCTCGACCGTCGCGGCGACACCGTCGGAGTATGTCGGACCGCCGAGCACGGTGTTGACGGTGACCGCCGTCCCCCGCGTGTGTTTGGCGAGGCCGTTGCCGAGGGCGAGCATCGCCGCCTTCGTCACCCCGTAGTGCACCATGTCGGCCGGCACGTTGACCCCGGATTCGCTGCTGATGAAGATGATGCGACCCCAGCCGCGCTCGACCATGCGACCGAGAAGCCGCCGCGACAGCCGAACCCCGCTCATCACGTTGACATCGAAATAGCGGGCCCATTCGTCATCGTCGACGGACTCGAACGGGGCGAGGCCGAACAGCCCCACGTTGTTGACGAGGATGTCGATCTCGCCGAGCGCGTCGAGAGCATCGAGCAGCTCGGCCACTCCCCCGGCGTCACCGAAGTCCGCGACGAGGCCCCGCGCCGTCGACCCGGGATGTTCGCGTTCGAGCCTCTCGACGGCCGCGTCGACCCGGGCGTCGTCACGGCCGTTCACGATGACCTGCACTCCCTCACCGGCAAGCGCCGACGCGATGGCGTATCCGATGCCCCCGGTCGATCCGCTGATGAACGCTGTCTTGCCCTGCAACCCGAAATCCATGCTTCCCGCACTCCCCTACCGTTGACGTCCCGAGACAAATCACTTGCTCAAGCAAGTCAACTCTAGCGCATGACTTGCTTGAGCAAGTGATGGGGTCATATCCTCGAGACATGTCGAAGCCGTCGAAGCCCGCCGGGATGAAGCCGCAGAACCTTGAGGCGTGGGCAGCCCTGGCCACACTGCTGGAGCGGCTGCCGACCGCGCTCGACACCCAGCTGCAACGCGACAGCGGGCTGACGCACTTCGAACACGGCGTGCTCTACGCCCTCGACAGCGCTCCCGAACGAAAGCTACGGATGAGCACGCTCGCCGGCTACGCGAGCTCCACTCTGTCGCGGCTCTCGCGAGCGGTCACGCGTCTCGAAAAGAAGGGTTGGATGCGCCGCGCCGTCGACCCGACCGACGGTCGTTTCACTCTGGCGATTCTCACCGACGAGGGTCACTCGAAGGTCGCTGAGTCCACTCCCGCGCATCACGCTCTCGTGGAGCGGTTGGTCTTCGACGCTTTGACCGTCGACCAGACCCGTCAGCTCGGCGAGATCAGCAGACGCATCTCCGAGACGATCGACACGGCGCCTGTGTGGACCCCGCCATCCGTGAAAGCACCCGAACCGACCGGCTGATCAGCCGCGCCGCCGTCACAAGATGGGGCGACCACCCGTGACGGCCACGCGGGCGCCGGAGATGTAGCTGCCCTCGTCTGACGCGAGCAGCACGTAGACCGGAGCGAGCTCTGCCGGCTGGCCTGCGCGGCCGAGGGGCGTGTCGTCGCCGAACTTCGTGACCTTCTCGTCGGGCATCGTCGACGGGATCAGTGGTGTCCAGATCGGCCCGGGCGCAACACTGTTCACTCTGATGCCGCGCGGGCCGAGCAACTGCGCCAACGACGCGCTCATGTTGGCGATGCCCGCCTTCGTGGCCGCATACGGCATCAGAGTCGGCGACGGGCTGTCCGAGTTGACCGACGACGACCCGATGATGGATGCGCCTTCGCCGAGGTGGGGCAGCGCGGCTTTGACCAGGTGGAAGTAGGCGGACAGGTTCGTGGCGATCGTGTGATCCCACTCCTCGTCGGGGATCTCCTCGATCGTTTCGTGCGTCATCTGGAACGCGGCGTTGCTGACCAGGATGTCGAGACGGCCGAACTCGTCGATCGTTCGCGCCACGAGATCGCGGCAGTGCTGCGGATCGCTGAGATCGCCACTGACCAGAAGGGCTTGCCGACCCGCTTCACGCACCCACTGGGCCGTGTCTTCGGCATCCTCGACTTCGCTGAGGTACCCGATGACGACGTCGGCCCCTTCGCGAGCGTATGCGATGGCGACCGCCTTGCCGATCCCCGAGTCCGCTCCCGTGATCAGAGCGACCTTGCCGGACAGCTTGCCGGATCCCCTATAGCTCTGTTCGCCGTGATCGGGTCGCGGATCCAACTTCTCCGTGAGTCCTGGTGGTTCCTGCTGCTGCTCGGGGAATGACATCGTGGCTCCTTTCTCGCCTTAAGCGCAGCAAACACCTGCGACGCCGGAAAGCAACCCGCCGGGGCGATGCTAGGCCTCGCTTGACGCGCTCTCGTTTCCCGCGGAGATTGACATCATCCCGGAGAGTGAAGGAGCAGTGGATGGGCGAAGCGAGCAGGGATGCGAAAATCGCGCAGCGAATAGCGGACCTGGCCGGGAAAGACACCACGGTCGGGGTGGCCGAGTCGTTGACGAGCGGTGCGCTGGCTTCCGCGCTCGGCGCTGCCCCCAACGCGTCCGAGTGGTTCTGCGGCGCGGTCGTCGCGTATTCCGAGCGGGTCAAGTTCGACGTGCTGGGCGTCACACCGGGCCCCGTGATCACCGCGGACTGCGCGCGGGAGATGGCAGAGGGCGCTCTCCGGCTCCTCGGCTGCGATGTCGTGGCCGCAGTGACCGGCGCGGGCGGTCCGGGCCCGCAAGAGGGCAAGGCGGCCGGAACCGTCCATCTCGCCCACGGTCGAACCGGCCAGGTGCAGGTCGACGAGCTGCACTTCGACGGCGAGCCGGCCGAGGTGGTTCAGCAGACGGTCACAGCCGCGCTGACCGTCATCGCCGAAGCTCTCGCGCGTTAGCGATCAGTGCGAGCCGAGCTGCATCCCCGCGGTGCTGTACCCACCGTTCGGATTCTGCGACGGTTCGGTCTCATCGAAGCTCGGGTTCGCTTTGCCCGGCAGGCTCTGCGGCGCGATCCGCGTTCGCACCGCGACGACGATCGCCGTGATGCACACCGCAACGAACACCACGCCGAGCGTGGCCAGGAGCCACCCTGCGGCATCCCCTCTGGTCAGCAACACGATCCCGAACGGTGCCGTCAACCAGGCTCCCGCTCCGGCCAGAACGGCCAGAACGACGAACGTCGTGACCTTCGCTCGGATCCGTCGGACTCGATCGAACTCCGACATGCCAACTCGACTCATGGCGACCCCTCCCCCTTGTTGTTCGCAGCCTACTTGAGTCGGCACTCGGCGTCATCCTGTCGTCAGGATGACGAGTTGCTGGGTCGCCCGCGTCATCGCGACGTACCGATCGACCGCGCCCTCGATGCCCTGCCCGAAGGAGTCCGGATCGATGAGGGCGACGAGGTCGAACTCCAGGCCTTTCACGAGTTCGGGAGTCGAGTGACGCACCCGTGAGTTCGAAGAGCGATGAGCCGTCGTGTCCGTTGCGATGACGCACGCCGTGCCTTCGGCATGCTCGGCGAGCCAGGCTTCGAGGATCGGGCCGAGCTCGTCGACAGAAGCCCTGACGACCGGATGCCCGCTCCGGCGGATCGACGTCGGAACGTTCGCGTCGGGCAGGGCGAGGCGGATCGCCGGCTCGGCGACCTCCATCACCTCCTCCGGTGTTCTGTAGTTGACGGTCAGCGAGGCCAGCTCGATCCCAGCGAGACCGACCCTGCGCAACCTCTCCTCCCACGACTCGTGGAAGCCGTGCCGGGCCTGCGCGCGATCGCCGACGATCGTGAAGCTTCTCGACGGGCAGCGCAGCAGCAGCATCTGCCATTCCGCGTCCGTCAGCTCTTGAGCTTCGTCGACGACGATGTGGGCGAAGGGTCCGGCCAGCAGGTCCGGATCCGTGCGTGCCAGCACCGTGTCGTCGATGAGCGACTCTTGCGCGTCTTCACCGCGCAGCATCGTGACGAGGCCTTCGCCGTCGTCGTCAGCCGCGATCAGGTCGTCGATCACCCTGTTCATCCGCTCGCGCTCGACGGCGAGGGTGGCGTCGCGGCGCCGGGCACGTCCGGAGGCTTTCGGGTCGCCGATCCGCTGCCGCGCGGAGTCGAGGTAGGGAAGATCCGAGCTGGTCCAGGCTCGCGCATCCTGCCGCCTCAGCAGCTCCGCGTCGTCCGCGGAGAGCCACGGAGCGCACCACCTGAGGTACGCGGGCACCGACCACAGGTCACCCACGACGCCGGCGGGGTCGAGCACCGGCCAGGCGCGGTTGAAGGCCGATCGCAGCTGCGCGTTCTGCCCGAGCGCCCGCCGCACCTGGTCCAGGGGCACGTCGTCATCGTGTTGCCGAGCGACGATCGCGACCAGTTCCTCCCAGATCCGATCGCGCGCCTCATTGTGCGGCGTTCCGGGCTCCGGCGCCTCGAAAGCGTCGACCCAGTCGGCGGCCTCGAGCCAGACATCCGCCCACGGAGTCTCGACCGAGAGCGCTTCGGCCGGCGGTCGCTCGTAGTAGGCGACGGCCCTGTCGACCGCCCGTACCAGCTCAACAGACGATTTGAGTCGGGCCACCGTGGCATCGGCTTCGGGAACCGCGGCCGCGCCCTCGGGCACGAGATCGCGCAGGGTGCAGGTCTGAACGCCGTCCTCCCCCAGACTCGGCAACACATCGGCGACGTAAGAGAGATAAGCCTGGTGCGGTCCGACGAAGAACACCCCACCACGCCGTGCAGCGAGCCGCGGATCGGAGTACAAAAGGTACGCGGCGCGGTGCAGCGCGACGACGGTCTTGCCCGTGCCCGGCCCGCCGTCGACCACGAGGGCGCCCTGCGAGCCGGCACGGATGATCGCATCCTGGTCCGCTTGGATCGTGCTCAGCACATCCCGCATCCTGGGCGAACGGCTGCTGCCCAGGCTCGCGATGAACGCCGACTGGTCGTCGAGCGCGGCGTTCCCTTCGAGGCCGTCGGTCGTGAAGACCTCATCCCAATAGTCGCTGATCCGCGCTCGGTTCCAGCGGTAGCGCCGCCTGCTCAGCAAACCCATCGGGTTCGCGTGGGTCGCACCGAAGAACGGCTCGGCGGCGGGCGAACGCCAGTCGAGCAGGAGCCGCCGGCCGTCGTCGTCGGTGAGGCCGAGCCGCCCGATGTACACGGGCTCCCCCGAGTCGGCCGCGACCATCCGCCCCAGGCAGAGGTCGAGACCGAAGCGCCGAAGGGTGCGGATGCGCGAGGTCAGTCGATGCACTTCGAGGTCGCGATCCATGGCCGCTTGGCCGCTGCCGCCCGGCCCTCGGAGCTCGGCCGCGAGACGGTCGGACAGTTGGGCGATCGATCGCGTCAGGTTCTCGTCGATCAGCGCGAAATGTGCTTCGTCGTCTTCGATCAGCGCTGGGTCGCGCTTGAACGACAGACGATCCGGGAGGTCGAACACGCTCGTGGTCAAGGTCATCGGCAGGTTCCTCTCTGGGCCGGAACCACCCCGCATCCGGGTTCGCTCCAGCCTCCGGCGGACAAGTCTGCGCTACAGAGGGGGTCTTGCGGCAAGGCCCCCTCTGAGATATATCTTGTAAATGGAGGGGCGCTCCTGTTCGCCCCCACTCACTCCTGAGGCACGGACGCCACCGCGTCGATCTCGACCAGCGCCCCTGGTCGCGCCGGGGTGATCGCGAGCACGGTGACAGCGGTGCGGGTGTCACCCCACACGGATGCGGTCGCCGCATAAGCGGCAGCGGGATCGACGCCGGCGGCCAGGTAGATGGTCAGCTTGGCGACATGCTCGGCGTCTGTACCGGCCTCCGCCAAGACCGCCAGGAGATTCCGGAGTGCCTGCTCGGTCTGGGGTCCCAGTCCGTCGAGAAGCTGTCCGTCGTCGTCGACGCCGTTCTGGCCGCCGACGTAGAGCGTCTGCCCTGCGGGGGCGATCATCCCCTGCGCGAACGCCGGGCTGCGGAAAAGCTGCGGAGGGTCGATCGGTGTCAGCGCTGTGGTCATGGCCGTTCCCTTTCTCGTCTGGTGCGCCCAGCATCCCGCGCACCCCCGACAGCACTCTCGGCGCTCCGACTGTTTTGCTAGAGTCGTCTGGTGTTTACCGCGACGATCCCCCAGCTGCCCTTCGGGCGTCAGGAGGTCGTTGGCGCCCCCCGCGCCGGCGGCAGATAGAGCGTCACCCTCTTTCGCCCTCGCTGTCCGGACGGTATCCGGACACGGGCGGTGCTCGTGCGCGCCTGCGGCTTCTCCGCGGCCTCGCGGGGCCCCCGACTCTTTTCTGCGTCCGCGCCTCTTCGCGGATGTCCGGTGGCCGAACGGCCCCATCGATTGGTGACGATTCTCATGATCACTCTGACTGAACAGACCATCCGCTCTGCGTTTGTGAACGCATCACGCAAAGAGGTCAGCGACCTCACATTTCCCCTCGACTTCGCCGACACCCGGTGGGACGGGCTCGACTACTACGGCTGGCGCGACCGTAAGCAGCCGCGGCGCAGCTATGTTGTGGTCGAACTGGACGGGGCGCCCGTCGCGTTCGTGCTCAGGCAGACCGACGCCTCGACGCGCGCCCGGCCGCAGTGCTCCTGGTGCCAAGACGTCAATCTGAGCAACGAGGTGGTGTTCTTCAGCGCGAAGCGCGCGGGGCAGGCCGGCCGGAACGGCGACACGGTGGGTACTCTGTTGTGCGCCGACTTCGGATGCTCCGCGACGGTGCGCAAGCTGCCGCCGGTGGCCTATGTCGGATTCGACGTCGACGCAGCGCGTGAGGAGCGAATCGCCGAACTCCGGCAACGCGCCCGCAGTTTCGCGACATCGGTGCTGCACGGTGCGGCTCACACGAATCCGGGAGAATGACCGTTCTATGATCGTTCCGATGAACAACGCGACCGCTGCCGACAGCGCCACAGAAGCACAGCCTGCCGACCCGGTCGTCGAAGACGGCGATACCGGCGAGCCCGACGAACCCAGCAGAGCGGCGAAGGCCGGCCGCTTCGCCCTTGTCTGGGTCATCCCGCTCGCGCTCCTCGTGGCGGCCCTCGCCGCCTACGTGGCCAACGAGAACCGCATCTACTTCTACGACACCCGCGGGTTCCAGGAGATGGCGATGGCCGTCTCGTCGGCGCTGCACACGGGTCCTCGTGCGCTGTGGAACTGGATGGTCTTCGTCGCCGACAAGGAGTACCCGTCTTACTGGGCGCTGCCGTTCTCGGTGTTCCCTCCGCAGATCATCAACATCCGGCTCTTCTACATCCTCGGACTCGCCGCCCTCGGTCTCGTACCCGTGGTCGTGTTCCTGTCGAAGATCGTCGCCCGCCTGTTCAACGTGCGGGTGACGATCTGGATCGTTCTCATCGCAGCGTTCAACCCCGCCCTCTTCCTCACAGCGGTTCAGGGCGTTCCCGATCTGATCGGCCTCGCCCTCATCCTCGCCGCTGTCTGGATTCTGCTCTCGCGGCCGGTCACGAGGAGCGCGCTGTTCTGGGCGCTGATCATCGGTTCGACGTCGCTCCTCGTGAAGAAGAACTTTCTCTTCGACGTGGCGATCGTCTTCGTCGCTTATCTCATTGCGATCATCGTCTCCGGGATCGTCGGCAAAGATCTCGGATCGCGGATGCGGTCGCTGCTGCGCGAGGTGCTGTCGGTTCGCGTGATCCTCGCGTTCGTCGGAGTCGTCGCGGCCGTGGCGATTCTCACGCCGGGCACCTTGTCGGCGATCTTCGACCGCAACAACTCCCTCTTCTATGAGAGCTATCAGAGCCCGCTCTCCGACGTGTTCAGCGACGACTTCACCTACGCGGGAGGGTGGGCGGCGTGGATCGCCGCCGCTCTCTCCGTGACGGCGCTGGTGCTGTTGATCCGTCGTGGCGGCACGGGCCGGCAGAAGGCGGTGTTCATCGCGGGCTTCCTCGCTCTCGCCGAGTTCTTCTGGGCGATCACGCAGCGACAGGCGGGCCTCATCCACGAGATCCACGTGTGGCCGCTCGTCTGGACGCTCGGGCTGGTCAGCATCGGCTACATCTTCGGTCGGCCCGCGAGCCGGCCCTTCCAGTCGTTCACGGCGCTCGGCGCCTTCGTGATCTGCCTCTTCATGTTCCTGCCGTCTCTTCCCGGCCTCGACCAGGTGCGTATCGCGTCACGGGATGCTCTTCCCGCGGTGCTGCACCCCACGGTCAGCCCGCCGCTCCGACTGCGCAACATGGCCGACCTGGAGGCGGCGGCGAAGACGATCCGCACCGCATCCGAGACCGGCGGGCCCATCCTCGTGCCGATCGGCTCGCGTGCCATGAACAGCAGCATCCTCACCGAGATCTTCGCTCAGCGGCTCTCCACCGCAGCTCCCGATATCTACCTGATGCCGCAGATCGACCTGCAGGATGCGCTCCCGTGGTCTTCCCTCATCGGGGACGACGGCCGCACCGTTCTGGTCTCGACCACGTGGACGCCCGACCTGCTCGACGGCCGCGACAACCTGATGAACGTGAATGAGTTCCTGCTGTCGCCTGCGGCGAAGAAGTGGGTCGTCTCCTCGACACCGCTCGATCTGGGCACAGCACCGCAGATGGCCGACCTGAGACTGATGGAGGTGCGCATCCCCCAGTCCGACGCTCTCGAGTTCGCCACGGCGATCCGTCGCTACCTCCCGACCACGACGAACCACGGACTCGAAGACCAACTCGCGCTCCTCAGCGATCAAGACCGCCGCACGCAGGGGCCGAGTTCGGCCAACCTGAGCTCTTGGCCGACGATCGTCGGGCCGGCCGCGAAGTCGAGCAAGATCCTCGTCAATCCGAAGGCCGTGTCGTCGATCGGCCTCTCGGCACCCGGGGAGGCCTGCGACGCGCTCGAGTACACCTGGACGGATGTCGCGACCTCCCCGGCGCGGGAGGTCTCCCACGGCTCGCTGGTCGGAAAGCGCGCGATCGCCGTGCCGACGCCCCCGAGTGGCGAGCGGTCCTGGTCACTCGTGCTCTCTCTGGGACAGTCGACGAAGAAGAGCGCTGACTGTCTAGCCACCCTCTCCCCCACGAACTAGGGTGGTGGCCATGTCAGACGCCGAGTTGGCCGACCTGCGGGCGCAAGCCGCCGACGGTGATCAGGATGCGCTCGCGCAGCTCGTCGAGTTCGCGGCAGAGCGCGAAGACGCCGACGAGCTGCGGCGGCTTGCCGAGGCGGGCAGCTCCGACGCCGTCGACGAGTTGATCGAGCTCGCGGCGGCCACCGGCGACCGCGACGAACTGCGCCGGCTGGCGGCGACGGGCAACCGCGACGCCGCGGACGTTCTGCAAGACCTCGACGAAGAGCAGTAGGCGCGTCTGCGGCGCTCGCCGCACCGACGAACGAGACGAGAGGTCGCTCCGGATGGCAACGGTGAGGTCAGCGGACGGAACCGAGATCGACTATGAGGTGCAGGGAGACGGCCCCGTGCTCATCCTCGTCGACGGAGCCATGTGCTACCGGGATGCCGGCCCGATGCGGCCGATCGCCGAGCAGGTGCGAGACGAGTTCTCGGTGGTGCTCTACGACCGTCGGGGACGCGGGAGCAGTGGCGACACCCTGCCGTTCGACGTCGACCGCGAGATCGACGACATCGACGCGCTCATTGGCGCCACGGCCGACGACGGGCCGGCGATGATCTTCGGGATCTCGTCGGGCGGAGCACTCGCCCTCCGCGCCACAGAGCGGCTCGGCCCGGATCGGGTGACGCGCGTCGCGCTGTATGAACCACCGTTCATGCCGGAGCCTGCTGTCGCCGCTGCCGCGGCGTACACCGAGGAGCTCTCCGCGGCTCTCGACCGTGGCCACGCGGGCGAGGCCGCCGCCCTCTTCTTCCGGCGCGTGGGGATGCCCGCCGAAGCCGTGGAAGGCATGCGCCACTCCCCCGGGTGGCCCGCCATCGAGGCGATCGCCCCCACACTCGCCTACGACGATGCGGCGATGGGCGACAGCCGGGTGCCGACCGCAGTGGCTGCCCGCGTCGGAGTGCCGGTGCTCACGCTCGCCGGTGGATCGTCCCCCGACTTCCTGCGTTACGGCGCAACAGGGGTCGCCGATGCTGCCCCGAACGGCCGCTTCGACATCGTCGGCGGCCAGACCCACGACATCCAGGCGTCGGCGGTTGCGCCACACCTCAAGGGGTTCTTCGGCGGTGACGACGCTTCGGCTTGACGGAGCCCCGTCGGCTCAGCCGAGCTCCGCGCTACCGCGTTGCCGGTCGACCGGCACGACGACGACCGGGCGCTGTATGGAACGCGTGAGGTGGGTCGCCACGCTGCCGGCCAGCCACGATTCGAGGGCGTGGCTGAATCCGGCGGCGTGCGTGCCGACGACGACGAGGCGTGCATCCACTTCGTCGACCAGCCTCGCGAGAGCCTGGCTGGGATCACCCGCGAGGATGCGCAAAGACCAGCCGTGATCGAGTTTCGGCAGCGCTTCGAGTGCCGAGGTGATCGCACCCGCGAGTTCGAGGGCCACCTGCTTGTCTTCGGAGTCCAGATCACCGGGATGCAGCGACGCCTGGCGCTTGTCCGCCTTCTCCCACTCGGTCAGGTAGCTGTCGAGTGCGACGTAGCCGCACAACAGCGGCCGGTCTAGCTCGGCGGCGAGAAGTGCGGCCTCCGCGACCACGGCAGCGGACTGGCCGGGATAGACGCCGACGACGACGGGACCGGTTGCAGGTGTGACGCTCACCCCTGGCCGGCGCCCGCGATGTTGACGAGCCACGAAACCCCGAATCGGTCGGCCGCCATCCCGAAGCTGTCTCCCCACGGCGCCTTAGCAAGCGGCTCGAAGACCGTGCCACCCTCGATCAGCTTGTTCCAATAGCCCGTGAGCTCGTTCTCGTCGTCGCCGCTGAGCGAGACCGAGATCGACGAACCCTCCGCGAACGGCATCTTCTTGGGCACGTCTGCCGCCATCAGCACGAACCCGGCGTCCGTCGTCAGCTGCGAGTGCATGACGTTGTCCTTCTCCTCAGGATCGTCACTCACGTTGAACTCCGCGAACGTACTGATGTCGAGGGTTCCGCCGAAGATCGAGTGGTAGAACGTCATCGCCTCGCGCGCCGAACTGCGGAAGTTGAGATACGGGTTGAGCCGAGACACCATGATGATCTCCTCCTTGAGAGCGGATGTGACTCCAGGCTACCGATGCCCTCCGACGATGCACGAGTGCATACTTTCAGCGCCGATAGGCGTCGACGATCAGGCTCCCCCGGATCTGCCCGAGGCGCTCGACGAGGCGCGCCACGAGCGACGCCGAAACCCCGGAGGCCACCAGGTCGAACGGGCCGATCGGCTGGAGGCGGCCGCAGCGGATCCGCACCACCTCCCAGTTCACGGACCGCAGCAGTCTGTCCTTCTTGAGGTCGGTCGCCTCCCGTCGCCCGACGTGCTCCAAGCCGTCGCGTCCGGTCGTGTCGTACTCGATCGCCACTCGCAGCTCGGGGATGATGATGTCCGGCCACACTTCGAGGTGTGAGAAGAACGGACGCGCGACCCGCACCGCGTTGTTCGCGAGATCGACGTCGAGCACCTCGCCCAACCGCCGTTTCAGGTCGGGCTCCGCCGCCGACGCTGGACGCGGAGCGAGGCCGCTCGTGAACGCCTCTCCGATCGCGACGCCGGCGGCTCCCGCTCGCGCGTTGCGGCAGACGGGGCAGCGCCGGCCGCCCAGGATGCGCTCGACTGTGGCCTCGTAGGACGGGTGCCCGGCCGCGCACTGCCAGCTGTACCGGGCGGCGGTTCCGCTTTCGGCCGACACCGCCACTCGCGAGCATGGAGCGGCAAGGCTGACGAGTTGCTCCCGGCTGAGCTCCGACCTGTCCAGCCTGCGGCAGAGGTAGCAGCGATCGTCATCCGGATCGTGCTCGATGCGCCGGGGATCGCGTGGATGACCACAGGTGTGGGTGCCGGCCTCCATGGCGGGCTGGGCGATTCTCCGCGGCGCCGCAAGCCGGGTGCACTCCGGGCACCAGGTCGAGCGCCGGCGCGAACCGCCCGGCCGGGCGCGCTGTTCTGAAGGAGTGGCGACGAACCGGTGCCCGACATCGCACTCCCACACGAGGTAGACGTCGGCCGCAGGCGGAACCTGGCTCAGCACGAGACCGTGGTTGAGATCGGGATGGTAGGTGCGGATGAGCACCGGATACCGCTGCCAGTCCTCCCGGTAGCGGCCGACCGCATACGGCACCGCCACGCCTTTGCTCCACTGGCGGCGCGCCCACCACTGCTCGACGCTCTCCGCCACGCTCGTTCCCTTCAGCCGCCTCCGACCTTCCTCGGTCGGCCACAGCGTAAGCGCAGCCACCGTCATCCGTACTCTCTCGTGACGGTCGTCGATGCACTGAGGGGTCCCGACTCGCCGCTACATCGGTGCATGTAACGGCGAGTCGGGACCCCTC
>NZ_JBHVYL010000020.1:0-70721 GCF_042880955.1 Leifsonia sp. NPDC058292 | reverse complement strand
GCTCAACGGCGTGTTGGGACCCCTCGATGCGTCAGTCTCCGAGGCCGGCGACCAGGGTGGCGATCTCGGCGGCGCGCTGCTCGCGGGTGTCGATGCGGCCCGGGATGCCCGGCCTCGTCTGCCACGGGAGCGGGCCGGTCTCGCGCCGGTACTCGACCCCGACCGCATCCAGTCGCGCCAGCTGCGTCTGTAGACGTTCCGAGAACGCCTCGAAGTCGCGTGGCCCCGTCGACCAGAGGGCTTCCGCCAGCGCGCAGAGCCGCGGGAACGCGAAATAGTCGAGCGTGCGCGGCGAGTCCATGCACTCGGTCCACAGGTTGGCCTGCGCGCCGAGCACGTGCCGCGCCTCATCCGGCGTGAGTGCGGCCGGCAGCGGGTCGAAGTCGTACACGTCTCGAACCGTGATCGGCACGACGAGCGGGATGGGCTCCTCGGGCGACTCCGACTGGCGGTAGTTCAGGTAGAGCGTGTGGTCGGGGCACAGCACCACGTCGTGTCCGGCGCGCGCCGCCGCGACCGCTCCCGTCTCGCCGCGCCACGCCGCCACGGTCGCTCCCGGCGCCAGCCCGCCTTCGAGGATCTCGTCCCACCCGTACAGCCGCCGGCCTCGGGCGGTGAGGTGGTCGTCGAGGCGCCGGATGAACCAGCTCTGCAACTCCTCCTCGGTCACGACGCCGAGTTCGCGCATACGTTCCTGGGTACGCGCATCCGCCCGCCACTGGTCTTTCACGCACTCGTCGCCGCCGACCCCGATGTAGGGCGAAGGGAAGATGTCGAGCACCTCGTCGAGCACGTTCGTGAAGAACTCCACGGTGCTCTCCTCGGCGTTGAGGATGTTGGGGATGATGCCCCAGCGCGTGCCGACCTCGAGCGGCTCGGTGAGAACCCCGAGCTCCGGATAGGCCGCGATCGCCGCCTGCACATGCCCGGGCGACTCGACCTCGGGAACGACGGTGATCCCCCGCGCTGCTGCGTAGGCGACGATCTCGCGCAGATCGTCTTGCGTGTAGAAGCCGCCGTGCGGGCGGCCGTCGCCCGGCGCATCCTTGCCGTAGCCGACCTGCGATTCGCGCCGCCAGGCGCCCACCTCGGTGAGGCGCGGGTACCGGTCGATCTGGATGCGCCAGCCCTGGTCGTCGGTCAGGTGCAGGTGCAGCACGTTGAGCCGGTGCATGGCCACGAGATCGACGAACCGCAGCACCTCGTGCTTCGGCAGAAAGTGACGGGCGACGTCGAGCATGACCCCGCGCCAGGCGAAGCGGGGCGCATCCTCGACCTCGCAGGTCGGCGCCGCCCAGCGCACGCCGGACACCCGCGACCGGCGGTACACCTCGGCCGGCAGAAGCTGCAGAAACGCCTGCGCACCCCAGAACACTCCTGCCGCTCCACCGCCGACGATGCGCACGCCGTCGTCGGTGACATTCATCCGGTAGGCCTCGGCGCCCGCCGCCTCGGCGAGCTCCTGATCGATCTCCAGCCGGATGCCCGTTCCGACCGCATCGCGCTCGATCCGCCTGTAGCCGGTCGACGTGGTGAGCACCGACCACAGCCACGCGGCGGGCTCTTCGGCACCGGGCGACACCGTGAACCGGATGCCGTCGGTCAGCACGAGCTCTCCCCCGCCTTCGGCGACCTTCGCCGGGCGGGGCAGCAGCCGGGCCGCGGCGGTCATTCGGCGGGCTCGTGGGATGTGCGGTGCCGCTCGGGCGCGAGTCGCTGGCTCTTCACGGCTTCGTACGTCAGGCGCAACGACTCCGTCATCTGGTCGTAGAGCTGCTGCGCGATGCGCACGAACAGGAAGTCGACCAGTGCGAGCTGTGCGATGCGGCTCGCCATCGCACCGGAGCGGTAGAGGCTCTCCCGCGCCTGGGTCGTGAGCACGAAGTCGCACTCGTCGGCGATGCGCGAGTCGGGGAAGTTGGTGATC
Source organism: Leifsonia sp. NPDC058292 (assembly GCF_042880955.1). Classification (NCBI taxonomy): domain Bacteria; kingdom Bacillati; phylum Actinomycetota; class Actinomycetes; order Micrococcales; family Microbacteriaceae; genus Leifsonia; species Leifsonia sp. NPDC058292. The sequence goes on along the minus strand of NZ_JBHVYL010000020.1, from coordinate 68,794 downwards.
GCCACGGTGGTCGCCCCTGCCGCGTGCGCGACCGCCAGCGCGTGGTTCGTCTCGGCCGTCAGCCCCGAGTGGGAGACACCGATCGCGACGTTGCCGGGCTTCTGCAGCGCAGCCGACGAGAGGGCGAGGTGGGAGTCGACCGAGCAGAAGGCCGTGATGCCGATGCGCGAGAGCTTCTGCTGAAGGTCCTGGGCCGTGAGGCTGCTCGATCCCGCTCCGTACACGTCGACGCGGGGAGCGGCCACGATGGCCGCAGCGACGGCGTCGAGTGTGACCGTGTCGAGCTCTTTCGCAGTCTGCTCGATCGCCAGGGTCTCTTGGTAGGCGATCTTGGCGACCACCTCCTGCACGGTGTCGGCCGGATCGATCTCGCTCTCGGTGAGTTCGAAGCGCTCGCGCGTGACCTGCTCGCGGCTCGTCGCCGCCGCGACCGCGAGACGGAAGTCGCGATAGCCCGAGTATCCGAGGCCCTGGCAGAAGCGGGCCACCGTCGCCTGCGACGTGTCGCACGCCGCTGCGAGTTCGGTGATGGTCAGGTCGACCACGCGCGCGGGGGCATCCATCACCGTGCGGGCCACCCGCGCCTCGGCCGCGCTGAGCCGCGGCAGGGCCTGGCGCACGGCCGAGAGAACGTCAGCCGACATGCGTCGACTCTGCACGCGTTCCTGCGCCGGCCGCGGCGAGCGCGTCGCGCAGTCTGCCCCCGTGCTCGGTGAGCAGACGCACGGCCTCGCCGGCGTCGAGTGTGGTCTCGGTCATCAGGATCGCCGCCTTAATCCAGCCGCCGGTCGCCTCCAGCGCCCGCGCAGCGGTCTCCGCGTCGACGCCCGTGGCCAGCATAACGGTCCGCTCCGACCGGGCCCGCAACTTGTCGTTCGTCGCACGCATGTCGACCATGAGGTTGCCGTGCACCTTGCCGAGCCGCACCATCGCGATCGTGCTGATCATGTTCAGCACGAGCTTCTGGGCGCTGCCCGCCTTGAGCCGGGTCGAGCCGGTGATGATCTCCGGACCGACCACGACCTCGATGCCGACATCCCCGGCGGCACCCAGTGGAGAGCCCCCGTTGCAGGAGAGCCCGACGGTGAAGGCTCCGACCTCGCGGGCGTAGGCGAGCGCGCCGAGAACGTATGGCGTGCGTCCCGAGGCCGAGATGCCGACCACGGAGTCTTCGGCGCGCAGCCCGAGCTCCGTCAGCGCGGCCACTCCCGCTTCGGCGTCGTCTTCGGCGTTCTCGACCGCCGTTTGGATGGCTTCCGGCCCCCCGGCGATCACACCGACGACCAGCTCGGGCGACTCCCCGAATGTCGGCGGGATCTCGCTGGCGTCGAGGATGCCCATCCGCCCGGCCGTTCCCGCGCCCACGTAGATGAGGCGCCCGCCCCGGCGCATGCCGTCGACGACACCGTCGATCGCTGCCGTGATCTCGGGCGTTTGGCGCGCGACGGCGACCGGCACCTCGGCGTTGTGGGCGTTCATCCCTTCGACGAGCTGCTCGACGGTCATGAGGTCGAGGTCGCCGTAGCGGTCGCTCACCGCCTCGGTGGAGAGGGTTCCGAGCGTCGCCCGGAGGTCGTCGATGGTGTGCGGCTCAGCCACGGAGGATCCTTTCTTCGTACGGCAGCGTGCGGTCGATCGCGACGAGGTGTGCGCCCGTGAGGGCGTCTCCCGCCGGTTCGACTTGGCGCAGGCCGTGTGCCTCGAGTGCGGCGGCGATGCGTGCCGCGAGGAACGGATGCGCGGCGAGCCCACCCGCGACGCACACGTTCTCGAGTCCTGCGGCGGCGCAGGTGTCGGCGAGGTGCGCGGCCGCGTGTTCGACGATCTCGACGGCGACGGCGTCTCCCGAGTTCGCTGCGTCGAGCACGGTCGGCGCGAACGTTCCCAGCTGCCGGGCAGGCGCCCCGGTCTCGGAGACCCAGTGCGGCAGCGTCGAGATGTCACCGGTGAGATCGGTCGCGAGCGCGAGCAGCACCGTGTGCTGTCCTCGCCGATCGTGGGCTCGCACCGCGGCCATCAGCCCGTGCCGCCCGATCCACTGCCCGCTGCCTTCGTCGCCGAGCCAGGGCCCCCAGCCGTCGACCTGACCGATGCGGCGCTTGTCATCGACCGCGAACACGACGGCGCCGGTGCCGGCGATCAGCATGGTTCCTGGTGCGCCCGCGAAGGCGCCGGCGTGCGCTGCCAGGGCGTCGTTGATGATCGCGATCGGGCCGGCGAAGCGCTCCCGCAGCAGCCCGATGAGGGCGTGGGCCGCGGCCGGCGCCGCCTCGCTGCCCGCAGCGCCGATGCCGATCGGCACCCCGGCGGGCAGGTCTGCGTCCAGCTGGTCGACGGCATCCGCGATCGCCTCGAACGAGAGTCGCGCGCCGTGGGCGTCGGCCAGCCCGGGTGCGCCGATCCCGTGCGCCTCGGTCACGACCTCGCCATCGGTGCTGAGGCGCACGCGGCAGCTCGTCTTTCCGAGGTCGACGGCGAGCACTGTCGCGGTTCTGGTCATGGTGTCGGTCACCGATCCTCCTGGGGATTCGCGATGGTCTGATCGGCGATGGTCTGATCGGCGGCGGTCGAGTGGGCGACGATCAGCCCCGAGATCCCGCGCAGCCGCGGCCCGAGTGTGGTCTGCGGGGTCAGTGTGAGCCGGCCGAGAACCCGAGCGGCGCCCGCCGGCGTGCCGGGCAGGTCGGCGGGGATGCCGTGCCAGCTCAGAAAGCCGACGAGAGCGAACAGCAACGATTCCTTGTCGTCGGCGGGCACTCCCCACTCGTCGCTCGTGCCGACGGCGATGCCGTGCAGCCCGAGTACGGCCGTCAGCGCTCGCATCAACGCCGGGTTGTGCACTCCGCCGCCGGAGACGATGGCGCGCGCCGGCGGAACGGAGGTCGCCGAGCGCACGGCGTTCGCCACCGTGCGCGCCGTGAGCGCGGTGAGCGTCGCCACGAGGTCGCCGAGCGCCGGCGACGTGCCTCCCGCGTTGCCCGCCGCCGCGACCGCCCGGTCGACCACCGCCAGGTCGAACGTCTCGCGCCCCGTGCTCTTGGGCGGCGCCGCGAGAAAATAGGGATGCGCGAGCAGCTCGGCGAGCACCCTCTCGTCCACTCGCCCGGCGGAGGCGAGCGCGCCATCCTGGTCGCGGGTCTCGCGCCCGTCGGTCGCGCGGGCGACGACGGCGTCGATGAGCGCGTTGGCCGGGCCGCTGTCGAAGGCGACGAGGCCCCCGCCCGGCGACACGATCTGCACGTTCGCGATGCCGCCCAGGTTGACCGTGGCGACGGGCCTCCCCGACGACTCGGCCTCTCCCGCGAGCCAGGCACGATCGAAGAGCCCCATCAGCGGCGCGCCCTCACCGCCGGCGGCGATGTCGGCCGACCGCAGGTTCGACAGCACCGGACGATCGAGCGCTTCGGAGATCCACGCGGGCTCGCCGATCTGCAGTGTTCCGCGGGCGTGCCCGTCGGCGACCCAGTGATACAGGGTCTGCCCGTGCGACACGGCGAGATCGATCCCGCCGGCGGCGGAGCCGGAACCGGGGCGGGCAGCGTCGGCCGCAGCCACGGCGACGGCCGCGAACTCCTGACCGGCGAGCGTGTCGAGTTCGCAGAACTCGGCGGGAGTGAGCGCCTCGCCCGCTACGGCTGCGAGCAGCCGCTCGCGCAGCGGCGGCGACCACGGCACCGTGCGCGCGAGCACGGGCTGCATGCCTACCACCGGCGAGTCCGACTCGTCGAGCGCGGTCACGTCGGCGACGGCCACATCGATGCCGTCGGCCGAGGTGCCGGACTGCAGAGAGAGGATCCTCATCGCGGGCCTCCCCCAGCCATCGCCGACCGCCCGACCACGAGGTCGGCGACGACCCCGGCGGTCACGCGGCTGACACCGAACGCGTCGATCGTCGGAACGGCGAGCGGCTCGTCCGCGGGCATCCCGGCGTTCACCACGATGCTGCCGGGCCGCGCCGCCGCGAGCACTTTCAGCGCGCGGCGTTGCGGGCTGCCCGGCTGCACCGCATCCACGAGGGCCACGACGAAGCGATCGACCGGAATATGCGCGAGCGCGTCGGCGAGAACGCCGACCACATCGCGACCGGGGAGAGGCCCGACCCCGACGCGCTCGCAGGGGGCCAGGGCGCGGAACGCCTCGGTGAACGGATCCGCGGTGGAGGCCACAGCGATCGTCGCCCTGTCGCGCAGGTCGAGCACCGTCACACCCCCGGCGTCGTGGAGTCCGTCGAGCGGGATACCGGCGTCACCCTCCGGCACCCGGATCGCCGAGCGCACCACGGCCGCGCCGTCGAGACCCGCACCCTGCGGAGCGGGCACCCGGTCGCCGGCCGCCACCCATTCCGCGAGCCCGGCCACCGAGCGCGCAGCACGTTCGATGTCGGCGACTGAGAGTTCGCCGTCGTCGAGGGCGGCGAGCACCGCATCCCGCACCTCGAGGTAGTCGGCGAGGTCGTCGGTGCGTCCCCGCTTGGGCCCGAGATCGGACGGATTGCCGATGCAGAGCAGATCGGCACCGGCCTTGAGTGCCAGCACCGCGCCGCGTCCGGCGCCGAACTCGGCACGGATCGCGGCCATGTCGAGGGCGTCGGTCACGATGGCGCCGCCGAAGCCCAGCTCGCGAAGTGTTCGGAGCAGTTCGGGATTGAGCGTGGCGGGTAGCTCGCCGAACGCGGGCACCACCACGTGCGAGGTCATCACCGCGGCGATCCCGGCTTCGACGGCTGCCGCGAAGGGCGGCAGGTGGTCGGCGGCGAGCGTCGCCCGATCGAGTTCCACGCGTGGGAGCCCGTGGTGCGAGTCGACCACCGTGTCCCCGTGGCCGGGGAAGTGCTTGGCGCAGGCTGCGACGCCGCCCGCCTGGATGCCGTCGGTGATCGCCGCGACATGGCGGCTGACCAGACCGGGCGTACTGCCGAACGACCGCACTCCGATCACCGGGTTGCGCGGATTCGTGTTCACGTCCGCCACCGGGGCGAGCACGACGTTCGCGCCCGCAGCCCGCACCCGACGCGCGAGCTCGTTTCCGACCAGGCGCGTGACGGCCACATCGTCGACCCGGCCGAGCTGAGCCGCACCGGGCAGCGTCGAGCCGTGGGCCGCTTCGAGGCGCGTCACGGTTCCGCCCTCCTCGTCGACCCCGATCAGGGCCGACGCCCGAGCATTCTTGAGCTGCCGGGAGAGGGCAGCCGGCTGCTCCGGCTCTGCGGCGTCGATGTTGTGCCCGAAGTACACGGCCCCGGCAAGGCCCGCGTCGAGCTCGCGCAACAGCCAGTCCGGCGCGCTCCGGCCCGAGAAGCCGGGCCACAGCGTGCCGGCGACGAGCGCGCGCACCGCAGGATCGGTGCTGTGGTTCATCCCTTCACGGCTCCCGCGACGAGACCGCTGGAGAGCTTGCGCTGCACCAGCACGAAGAAGATCATCACGGGGATGGTGATGATGGTGGACGCCGCCATCACGTAGCCCCACTCGTTGGAGTGCTCGCCGAAGAACTGCTTGAGGCCGATCGCCACCGTGTAGTTGTCGGTCGCGCCGCCCAGCAGCGTCATAGCGAAGATGAACTCGTTCCACGCGGTGATGAACGAGAAGACGCTCGTGGCAACGAGGCCCGGCATGACCAGCGGGAACAGCACCGAGCGGAACATGCGCCACCAGCTGGCTCCGTCGAGGTACGCCGCCTCTTCGAGCTCGACCGGAACCGCGGCGACGAAGCCGCGCAGCATCCAGATGCCGAACGGCAGCGACAGCGCCACGTAGACGATCACGAGCCCGAGCAGCTGGTTGAGCAGCCCCAGGTCGCGCACCTGCACGAACAGGGGGATCACCAGGGCTTCGAGCGGCACCATCTGCACCGTCAGCACGATGAACAGGATGGCCGTGCGGAACTTGAACTTGAACCGCGCCACGGCCACGGAGGCGAGCAGGGCGACGATGCCCGCGAGCACCACCACCGCGACCGCGACGACGGCCGAGTTGCGCAGGAACACGTCGAACCCGCCCTGCGTGAGCACGTAGGTGAAGTTGTCGAGCGTGAACTCCCGCGGGATGAGCGACTGACCGCCGCTCGACGCCTTCTTGTCGAAGGCGCTCGAGATCATCCAGTAGACCGGGAAGAGGGTGAAGACGAGCAGCAGCGTGACCAGAACGGCCTTCACGACGTTGCCGCGGATCGTTCGCGTCACAGCTTGTCCTCCTTGAGCATGGTGCGCACGTAGATCACCGTGATGCCGAGCAGCACCAGGGTGAGCAGCACCGCGATGGCCGAGCCGAACCCGTAACGGTTCTGGCCGAACGACTCGACGTACGACCACACGCCGAGGTTGAGCACCGACCGGTTGGAGCCCGCGCCTCCCGGCATCAGGTACACCTGCGCGAACACCTTGAAGTCCCAGATGGTCGACAGGATGATCACCACGGCGAACACCTGCTTGAGCGACGGCACGATGATGTTGAAGAAGCGGCGGATCGCGCCGGCCCCATCCATCTCGGCCGCCTCCAGCATCTCCTTCGGAACGCCGAGCAGACCGGCGAGCACGGTGATCGCGATGAACGGGAACCCGTGGTGGATGATGTTCAGCAGCACGATGCCGTAGAAGCTCACCGGGTTGGTGAACCAGTTGTACGACTCGTGCATCAGGCCCAGGCTTTTCAGCGTCTGGTTGACGATGCCGTTGTCGGCGTCGAAGATCCACACCCACACATAGGTGCCGGTGACCGCCGGCATGGCCCAGGCGATCATGATCGCGCTGCCCACGATGGTGCGCCAGAAAGTGCCGAGCGAGGCCATCAGCAAAGCGACGAGCGTGCCGAGGATGACCGTGCCCGACACCGACAGGATGGCGAACAGCACCGTGTTGGGCAGCGCGACCGTCCACAGTGTGGAGTTGCCGAAGACTTCGGCGTAGTTGGCGAGTCCGATGAAGTTCGTCTTGCCGCTGACGATCTCCCGCAGACCGTAGTCCTGCAGCGAGAACAGCACGACCCGGATGAGCGGCCAGAGCAGCAGCACCGCGAGCACCAGCAGCGCGGGCACCAGCAGCAGCCACGGCCGCGCGATGCTCAGGCGTCGGCGGCGGCGCTTCGGCGCACCCCCGCCGGCCGGGCGCTCGGAGCGCACGGCCGACGGGCGGGTGGGAACGTCAACGGACACGGGACTACTTTCCGTTCAGGATGGAGTCCATCTCCTTCGCGGCGTCAGAGGTGGCCTGGTCGACCGTCTTCTGCCCCGACAGGATGGACTGCATCATCGCGTTGGTCGTCTGCTTGGCCTGCACCGCGCCGAACTGCGGCGTAACGGGAACCGATGCACCGCCGTCGACCATCTGGGTGGCGAAGGGCTTCACCAGCGGGTCGTCCGACTTCTGGGCCGGTTCGAGCAGGGAGTTGAGCCCGGGGAAGTATCCGGTCTGCGACGCCCACTCGCTGGCGTACTTTCCGGTGGTCATCAGCTCGACGAACTTCCAGGCCAACGCTTTGTTCTTGGCCGTGTTGAAGATGCTGAGGTGCGAGCCGCCGAGAACCGAGGGGCTGATGCCGCTCTCCTTGCCCGGGATGGGCGCGGCCGCGATCTTGCCTTTCAGGTCCGGGTTCTTCTGCACGATCGTGGCAGGAGTCCACGAACCCTGGATGGCCATCGCCACCTTGCCCTGGTTGAAGTTGTCGAGCACGTCGGTCTCCTTCCAGGTGGTGGCGCCGGAAGTGGAGAAGCCGTACTTGGTGGCCAGGTCGGTGTAGAACCGGATGCCCTCGCGTGACTTGGCGCTGTCCATCCCGGAGACCCACTTCTTGCCCTCGAGCTTCGCGACGTCGCCGCCCGCGCCCCACACCCACGGGTACACGCCGAACTCGGCGTTGCCTGGAACGGCGAACGGGATCATGTCGGGCTTGGCCGCCTTGATCTTCTCGCCGGCGGCGACGATGTCGTCCCAGCTGGTGGGTGCCTTCAGCCCCAGCTCGTCGAACACGTCGGAGCGGTACACGATCGAGCGGACGCCCGCGTACCACGGCATCCCGTACAGGTCGCCGTCGTAGGTGCCCGACTCCTTGAGACCCTTCACCAGGTCGCCTTCGATGCCGGCCTTCTTCACGTCGTCGGTGATCGGCGACAGCGCACCGGCGTCGGCGAACTCCGCCGTCCAGGTGGTGCCGGTCTCGGCGACGTCGGGTGTGGTGTTGCCCGCGATCGAGGTGACGAAACGGTCGTGGGCGTCGGCCCACTGCACGAACTCGACGTTGAGCGTCGCGCCGGTCTCTTTCTTGAAGGCGTCGCCGACCTTGTCGAAGAACGCGGTCGAGTCGGGGTTGGTGCCCTGCATGATCCACACGTTGAGCTTCTGGCCCTTCGCGTCGACCGTGCCTCCGTCGCCGCTCGTACCGCTGGAGCAGGCGGTGAGCCCGAGCGCAGCGATGGCGAGTGCGGCGATGGAGAGATAGCGCTTCTTCATGGTGCAATCTCCTCTTTGAAACTGTTGGGGGCGAGCCCCCCGGAATGGATTGGAAATAGTCTCCGGTATTGGCGCTCGCTCTGCAAGTTATTTCCAGAGGCTGCGTGTAAAGAGTTTGTTACGGCTGCGTCCGGCGACGATTCATCGCCGCCGCGCAGCGCCTACGCGGTCTGCAATTGGCGCAGGAACGCGCCCGCGGCCGGGCTCGGCTCGTCGGCCACAGCCACCGCGACGGTCCACGCGGGAACCTCGCCCAGAAGTCCGACCGCCGTCAGCGCATCCGGCCGCTTCTTCGCGAAGCTCGCCGGAACGATCGCCACCCCGAGGTTGTAGCCGACCAGGTCGAGCAGAGGATGCACGTCGTTGACCTCCATCGCCGCCCGGTAGTCGAACCCCGCCGAGGCGAACGCACGCCGTGCGAGCGCCTGCGCGCCCCAGCCTTCCTGGAATCCCACCAGCGGCTCACCGCGAAGCCGCTCCAGCGGGATGCTCCGCTCGGCCGCGAACCGGTGCTCCGGATGGCACAGCACCAGCATCTCCTGCGTGCTCAGCGGCCGAAGCTGAACCCCCGCGGGCGTGTGACCCGTGTCGACCACGAGCGCCACATCCACTCGCCCGCCGGCCACCGCATCCACCAGTTCCACCGACCCCGAGTAGCGCAACCGCACCTCGACGCCCGGGTTGGCCGTGCGGAACGACGCGAGCTCGGCCGGCAGATCCACCGACCCGAGACACGGCTCGGCCCCGATCGTGAGCCGCCCGCGCACCAGCCCCCGCACCGCCGCGACGGCGTTGCGCGCCGCGGCCGCACTCGCGAGCGTGCGCACGGAGTCGGCGAGGAGCGCCTGCCCCGCCGTCGTCAACTCGACCCGGCGGGTGCTGCGGATGAACAACGACGTGCCCAACTCCTGCTCCAGCGACCGGATGCTCGCCGAGAGCCCCGACTGCGAAATCTGCAACAGCTCGGCCGCCCGGGTGAAGTGTCTCTCCTCCGCGACGGTGACGAAGTGCTCGAGCTGCCTGAGTTCCATTCAGCAATCGTACGTCTGAATCGGGGTCGTTCATTCACTCCACTGATGGAATGTGAGTTGACGTCTTCACGACTATCTTTTATGGTTTATTTAGTTCTGAAGAAACGGATGCAATGGCGCACACATCTCCCTCACGCACCGACGTGAATCGCACGGCGATCCTGGCCCACCTCGGCGGCCAGGGGCCGGCCTCGCGTGCCGACCTGGCCAGGATGCTCGGCGTCTCGCCCGCTCTCGTCACTCAACTCACCCGCGATCTGCTCGCCGAAGGGCTCATCGAGGAACTCGACACCTCCTCCACGCAAAGCGGCGGCCGGCCGGCCAGGATGCTCGGGGTCGTCGCCCGCACCGCCTGCGCGATCGGCGTCAAGGTCGTCGCAGACCATGTCGCTTTCGTCGAGGTCGGCATCGACGGCTCCGTGCTGCGATCGGCCACCGAGCCGTTCGACGCGATGTCGCCACTCGCGACCTCGGCGCTCATAGACCTCGCTCGCACGTTCATCGAGCAGGGCGGGGACAACCGGCTGCTCGGCATCGGCGTCGGTATCCCTGGCACCGTCGACGAGCAGGGAATTGGTGTGGTCGACTCCACACAGCTGCGCTGGAACCAGGTTCCGCTCGGCGCATCCCTCCGCCGGGCGCTCGACCTTCCGGTCGTCGTCGAGAACAACGTGAACGCGCTCAGCGTGGCCGAGCGCCTGTTCGGGCAGGGACGCGACTGCGCAGACTTCCTCGTCGTCACGATCGGCACCGGCGTCGGTGCCGGCATAGTCTCCGGCGGCTCCATCCTTCGCGGGCGCGCGGGCGGCGCGGGCGACATCGGCCACATCCCCGTCGCCGATGGCGGACCGCTCTGCCAGTGCGGCAACGTCGGTTGCCTCGAGGCGTTCATCGGGGAGAGCGCCCTGGTCGCAGCCGCCGTGCAGGCCGGCGCGGTGCCGGCGAGTGCAAGCATCCGGGAGGTGCGCGAAGCGGCCAACGCCGGAGACGCCGCTGCCGTTCAAGTCTTCGCGGAGGCGGGTCGCCTGCTCGGCCGCACGCTCGCCGGCGTCGTCAACATGCTCGACCCCGAACTCGTCGTGCTCCTCGGCGAGGGCGTCGAGGCGTGGGAGCACTGGGCATCGGCCTTCGAGCCGTCGCTTCGCGCATCCCTCGTTCCGGGCAAGAGGGGCGTCGAGGTGGCCGTCGAGACCTGGCAGGACGACCGGTGGGCGCAGGGCGCGGCGGCACTCGTGCTCGCGACGCCGTTCGACACGCACGGGGTCGCGGGTGAGCAGGGGCGCTTGATGCGCGAACGGCTGGTGTCGAGCGCCGGAGTGCGGCCATGACCGTGTCAGGACTCCGCCCGGTCACTGGCGCTCCCCGCACTCCGACGCGCACACCGCCGTCGCCGGCCGGTACTCGCCCCAGCCGGCGCACCGGCAGAAAGCGCCTCAGCTATTTCCTCATCGTCGCCGTCTTCCTGCTGCCGAGCCTGATCCCGCTGCTCGCGTTCACAATCGGGCCCATGATCGCCGCCGCGTGGACGAGCTTCCACGAGTGGAACCTGATCGGGCCGATGAAATGGGTCGGCTTCGACAACTACGCGGCACTCGTCTCCGACCCCGGCACGCAGCAGGCTTTCCTCCACACCCTCTACTACATCGTCGGCTACCTCCCGATCGTCTACGTCGGCGGACTGGCGCTCGCTCTGGCCCTCAACAGCCGGATCAAGGGCCGAGCGTTTCTGCGCGGCGTGTACTTCCTCCCCGTGGTCACGAGCTGGGTGGTCGTGGCGCTGGTCTGGCGCTGGCTGCTCAACCCGAGCGTCGGCGTTGTCAACTGGGCGCTTTCGCTGGTCGGGATCGACGGGCCGGGCTGGTGGGCTGACCCGGCCTGGTCGATGCCGTCGATCATCCTCGCGTCGGCGTGGAAGGATCTCGGCTTCGTCATGGTGATCCTCCTCGCCGGTCTGCAGACCATCAACCCCGACCTGTACGAAGCCGCCGAGATCGACGGAGCGGGCTGGTGGCGTCGCCTGTTCAGCATCACCCTCCCGATGCTCTCCCCGTCCACGTTCTTCGTGATCGTGCTCTCGCTCATCAACGGTTTCCAGGTGTTCGACCAGGTGTTCGTGATGACGGGCGGCGGCCCCAACAACTCGAGTCGGGTTGTCGTGCAGGAGGTCTATGACCTGACGTTCCGCTACGGACAGGCGGGTATGGCGTCCGCGCTGTCTTGGCTGCTGTTCATCGTGATCCTGATCGTCACGCTCATCCAGTTCCTCGGCCAGAAGAAGTGGGTGAACTATGCGTAACCCGGTCGCGAAGATCTCGCTCTACACCGCCGTCATCCTCGGTGCGCTCGTCATGGTATTCCCCTTCGTCTGGACGATCGTCACCTCGATCAGCCCGGGCGCGAGCCTCACCAGCACGCCCAAGCTCATCCCGGACAACCCCTCGTTCGCGCCTTACGTCGAGCTGTTCCAGCGGGTGCCGTTCGGGCAGGTGATCCTCAACAGCGTGCTCATCGCCGTGGTGAGCACCCTCTTCCAGCTGGTCACCAGTTCGATGGCCGCCTACGTGTTCGCCCGGATGCCATTTCGCGGCCGTGGCGCCATCTTCGTGCTCTACCTGGCGACGATGATGATCCCGTTCCAGGTGCTCATCGTCCCGCTGTTCGTGGAGATGAAGTCGCTCGGCCTCATCAACACGTACGCGGGCGCCATCCTCCCGACCATCGCTTCGGCATTCGGGGTGTTCCTGCTCCGGCAGGCGATCAGCACGGTCCCCTACGAACTCGACCAGGCGGCGACACTGGACGGGGCAGGCCACTTCCGGGTGTTCTTCCAGATCGTGCTCCCCCTTGTGCGCCCGGCTCTCGCCACCCTCGCGGTCTTCGGCTTCCTCAACACCTGGAACAGCTTCCTCTGGCCGCTCATCATTCTGCGCGACCCGTTGATGCAGACGCTTCCCGTCGCGCTGACCAGCCTGCAAGGACAGTTCTCAACCCAGTGGGACGTGCTCATGGCCGGATCGGTCGTCAGCATCATCCCGATGTTCGCGCTCTACGTCTTCGCCCAGAAATACATCGTCCAGGGCGTCGCAGGCACCGGCTTGAAGTAGCCCGCGCTCCCCACCACATCCACCCGTCACCGCAGCAGCAATCGCACCATCCGTATCAAAGGAGATAGGCAAACACATGAACAAGAAACTCGCCGCGACCGCAGCACTCGCGGTCGCAGCCCTCGCCACCGTCGGGATGAGCGGATGCAGCGCATCCGGCTCCGACGGAGGAAAGACGACCATCACATACTCGAACTTCATCTCGAACGGCGGCAATGAGAAGAACCTCGCCACCATCGTGAGCGCGTTCGAGAAGGCGAATCCGGAGATCACCGTGAAGGTGTCGACCACCGACTACGCCAACTACTTCACCAAGCTGCAGACCGACCTCTCGGCCGGCACGCAGTCCGACGTGTTCGACGTCGACCTCGGCAGCTACGCCAACCTGGCGGCCGACGGAGTGCTCGCCCCGCTCGACGGGGTGGACTCCGCGGCGTATCGCACCTCGGTGCTCGACACATACAAGACCGACGGCAAGCAGTACGGCCTGCCGACGTCGTTCTCCAACGTGGTGCTGTTCTACAACAAGGACCTCTTCGACAAAGCGGGCATCGCGTACCCGACCGACTCGTGGAGCTGGGCCGATGAGGAGGCGGCCGCGAAGAAGCTGACCGACAAGGGAGCCGGCGTCTGGGGCGACTACCAGCCGATCACCTACAACGAGTACTACAAGACTGTGCAGCAGGCGGGTGGCTCGTTCCTGACGAAGGACGGCAAGAAGTCCGACTTCGACTCCGACGAGGGGAAGACGGCCGCCGACTGGCTCGCGGGCAAGAGCGGCGTGACCATGCCTTCCGCCGCAGACGGAGCAGGCACACCCGACTTCGACTCCAACCTGTTCAAGTCGGGCAAACTCGCCATGTGGCACACGGGCATCTGGATGTTCAGCACCCTCGGGACGCTTCCGTTCGGCTGGGATGTCGCGGTCGAGCCCGGTGACACGGAGAAGGCGAGCGCCACGTTCTCCAACGCGGCCGCCGTATCCAACGACTCCAAGCACAAGGATGCCGCGCAGAAGTTCGCGACCTACCTGTCCAGCTCGAAGACGATGGTGGATGTTCGGCTCAAGGCAGGCTGGGAGCTTCCCGCGATCTCTGACGAGTCCCTGCTGAAGCCGTACCTCACGGCCGGAACGCCGGCGAACCGCAAGGCCGTGTTCGACTCGCTCGAGCACATCGCCACCGCCCCGAACCTCGGCTCGAACTCGCAGAAGGTCCAGGACGACGTGACGAACGCGCTCGGCGAGATCGCGGCAGGCCGGTCGAAGACCGCCGACACGATCCCGACGACCGCGAAGCAGGTCGACGCGCTCCTCAAGTAGGACCGCGCACCACCCGTGGCCCGGCCGGGCACCCCCCCCCGGGACCGGCCGGACCACGCAACTTGCGATTCACGCATCCGAAACTCCATCCAGAAAGGCCGTCGTGCCCATCACCACCACCCCGCCGGTTCAGCTCGCTCGCATCGCAGAGCTCGCCTCATTCGGTCACCGGCTGATCGAGGTGTTGCAGACGCCCGAGGGCGCATACCCGGCGAGCCCGACCTTTTCCGCGTACGCCGGCTACTGCTGGTTTCGTGACGGCTCATTCATCGCCGACGGGATGTCCGCCTACGGCGACGAACGCTCGGCAACCGCGTTCTTCGGCTGGTGCGCGGGGGTGCTGACGTCGCGTGCCGATCACATCGACTGGATCGTCGACGAGACCCGCGCCGGCCGGCCACCGAGCGGGGACCGCATGCTGCCCGCGCGGTTCACCTACGACGGCCAAGACGGCACGGACGAGTGGTGGGACTTTCAGCTCGACGGGTACGGCACGTGGCTCTGGGCTCTCGTAGCCCACGCCGCCCGGCACGGACTCGACCTCGCGCCCTGGCAGAAGGCGGCCGAGCTGACGGTCGACTATCTCGTCTGCTCCTGGGCCCGCCCCTGCTACGACTGGTGGGAGGAGCACAGCGAGCACGTGCACGTGTCAACGCTTGCGTGTGTCTCGGCCGGTCTGAGCGCGGCGGTGAGGGCGGGGCTGATCACCGGCACGCGCGCCGACGAAGCCATCGCCGCATCCCGGGCGATCGGCGGCGTCATCGCCGACCGCGGCGTGCGTGACGGCCACCTCACCAAATGGCTCGACGTCGCAACGGTCGACGGCAGCCTCGCTGCGGCCGTCGCCCCGCTCGGAGTGGTGGACGCACGGTCGCCACTCGCCGCAGCCACTGTCGACGCGCTCGAGCGACAGCTCACCGTCGAACGCGGCGTGCACCGCTACCTCGGCGACACGTTCTACGGCGGTGGCCAGTGGCCCATTCTCAGCTGCTTCCTCGGTCTCGCACACACCGCGGCCGGCAACGCCGAGCGTGCCGCGGAGCTGCTCGATTGGGTTGCCTCAACCGCGACGCCTGCCCTCGAACTCCCCGAGCAGGTCGATGGCCATTTGATCGCGCCCGGCATGCGCCAGGAGTGGATCGACCGGTGGGGCACCGTCGCCACCCCACTCCTGTGGAGCCACGCCATGCTCATCCGCCTCGCCGTCGAACTCGACTCCGCACGCACGCTCGACTCTCAGCCCCTCTCGGAAGGACCGACCCGATGATCCGCCACCGCCCCTCCGGCTCCGGCCACCCGTACTCCGTCGACACCGAGCAGCGCTCGCCGGTCGTGCCCGAGGCGGGAGCCACCGCGGTGCTCGGCGTGCGTGCGAGCGGAACCGTGGAGACAGTGACGGCCGAATTCGAGTGGCGTCCGGAGGCGGGAACCATCGAGACGCAGAGCCTCCCCCTCGCCCGCGTAGCCAGTTCCTCGCGCGGACGCACAGAGGACGGCGGCCATCTCGCCTCCGCCCAGGCCCGGCTCGCGCGCGCGGTCGGCGGCTGGCAGGTCGAGACGCCGGAACTGCGTTTCGGCGGCACCTACCGCTACCGCTTCACCGCGGGCCACACCGACGGACGCACCGAGCGCACCCGCTGGTTCACCTTCCGGGCCGCCCGGTGGCAGCCCGTCGAGGCCGGTGTCGCAGCTACCGGCGCATCCCGAATCGTCCCCGGCTCGGTCTCGGTGCTCCACGACGGTGAGCGGGCCAGGCGCATCCGCTTCGCCGTGCCCCTCGCCGACGGCGAGCACGTCACCGGATTCGGTGAACGCTACGACGCCCTCGACCACCGCGGCGCGCAGCTCGACTCCGTGGTGTTCGAGCAGTACAAGAACCAGGGCGCAGAGCGTAAGACGTATCTGCCCATGCCGTTCGCCCACGTCGTCGGCGGCGACGGATGGGGTTTTCACGTAAGGACGTCGCGCCGCGTGTGGTTCGACATCGGCGCGTCCACTCCGTCGGAGCTGCAGGTGGAGGCGGAGGTCGATGCGCCATACGATGCGGCCGGAGCGGACCTGCTCACCGTCGCGTTCTTCGACGGCTCACCGACCGACGTTCTGCGCGGCTTCCTCGCCCAAGCGAGCTCGCCGACGGAACTGCCCGACTGGGTGTTCCGGCTGTGGGCGAGCGGCAACGAGTGGAACACGCAGGCCGAGGTCATACGCCAGGTCGACCTGCACCGCGAGCACGACATCCCCGTCGGCTCCGTGGTGATCGAGGCGTGGAGCGACGAGAGCACCTTCACGGCGTTCCGGGATGCACGCGCCGCTGTGACAGAAGACGGCGCACCGCACCGCCTTGCCGACTTCGAGTTTCCGGCCGACGGCGCCTGGCCCGACCCTAAGGCGATGACGGACGAACTGCACGCCAGGGACATCCGCTTGCACCTGTGGCAGATTCCCCTGATCAAGATGCGCCCCCACCCCCGCGACCAGGTCGCCGCCGACGCGGCCGCCGCAATCCGCGAGAACGTCCTCATCCTGGAGGAGGCGCCCGATGGCAGTCTGCGCCCCTACCGCAACCGCGGTTGGTGGTTCCCGCTCGGGCTGATGCCAGACCTCACCGACGAGCGCGCTGCCCACTGGTGGACCGAGAAGCGCCGCTACCTGGTCGAGGAGATCGACGTCGACGGCTTCAAGACCGACGGTGGTGAGCACGCCTGGGGCAGCGACCTGGTCTATCTCGACTGCAGGCGCGGCGACGAGAAGAACAACACCTTCCCGGTCGCGTACGCTGCCGCCTACGGCGACCTGCTCCGCTCGGCGGGCAAGGCGCCCGTCACGTTCAGCCGTGCCGGGTTCACGGGTTCGCAGGCGCACGGAGCGTTCTGGGCCGGCGACGAGAACTCCACCTGGGAAGCGTTCCGTTGGTCGATGGTCGCCGGTCTTTCCGCGGCGGCCAGCGGCATCGTCTACTGGGGCTGGGATCTTGCCGGTTTCTCCGGTGACGTGCCGAGCGCCGAGCTGTTCCTCCGCTCCTCGGCGGCGGCGACGTTCGTGCCGATCATGCAGTACCACTCCGAGTTCAACCATCACCGCACGCCGTCGCGCGACCGCACCCCGTGGAACATCCAGGAGCGTTCGGGCGATGACCGGGTCATCCCGATCTTCCGCCGATACGCGCAACTTCGCGAACGGCTCGTGCCTTATCTCGCAGAGCAGGCCGCGATTACCATCGCGACCGCGCGACCGCTCATGCGCCCCCTCTACTTCGACCACCCGGCCGATCCCGCGGTCTGGTCGACGGAGCCGCAGTGGATGCTCGGAGACGATCTGCTCATCGCCCCCGTCCTCTCCGAGGGTGCGACGACCTGGCCGGTCTACCTGCCGGCCGGCGCCTGGGTGGATGCGTGGACCGGCGAACAGTTCGACGGCGGCACGACGGTCACCGTGGACGTTCCGCTCGACACGATCCCGGTCTTCGTGCGACGGTCTGCCGCCGAGAGGATGCTGCCACTGTTCTAGCGGAGCACAGCGTCGATCGCCGCACGCGTCTCGGTTTGGCCGGTCAACCAGCAGGAGGTCGAGTCCCATAAGGACAGCGCAGACGATGTGAAGAGGGATCAGAGCGCCGAGAGTCGGCGAGCAAACGGACCGCGCGCGAGCAGCCGTGCCGGTACGTTTTGCTGGCAAGCGATTGCATGCCTGCTCGTCCCAATACCGGCTGTGCCGCGAACCCGGCACCCGGCACCGGCACCGATCAGCGGCGAGAGCGAAGCACTAGTCAAACGAACTCATGAGAGCGGCGCGTACTTCGGGCAAGGCGAGCGATTCTGCGCGACACCACCGCGCGAATCGTGTAGCCGTCATCACCGGCGGTAAACCTGCAAAGTCCATCCCCGACGCGCGCAGAACCCACCCGACCTTGCGTCGACGATTCGCGAGTAGCGTCCCCCACACAACCAGCTCTGCCACCAGGAGGGGAAATACCAGGCCATTTGCGACCGATAACGCCTCCTGGAGGCTACCCGACGAAATTGCGCGAAGAACGCCAATCGGCCACGAAACCACAATGGTGACAAACAGCACGAGAAGCGGTGCGTGCGCTCGTGCCAACCAGCGCGCGCAACCATTCCCCACCAGCGGAGTCCACACGCCGACGATTCTGTTCACTGCTGACCACCTTGCGTTTGAAACCACCATGCGGAAGCGCCTTACCTGGCAATCAACGTAAACGCACGAGGGCGATGACTATGTTGCTTTTCGATATCTCCTCTTTCGAGCACCACTCCCGGAATCGTGACGTGCTGAGGAGAGCCGGACGCGACGTCGGCTTCAGACCAGCATGCTCGAGTTCCTGACGCGAGGATGCGCGGACTCTGTATAGCGCGATTGCCCAAGCAAAGGCGAGCGCGAAGAGCAACATATTCAGGATCCCGGTCGCAAAACCGAGCCACTCTCTGGTCGGGCCCATGCTCAGGGCGTGTGCGGCTCCAACAACCCAATAGAAGGGGAGCACGCAAAGTGCAAGTTTCGGTGCAACAAACGTCTTCGCTATTCTGCTTGCGAAATAGTCACCCACAATCGGCGCCCACCGTGCACGTATCCAGTTACGCGAAAAGCGTGACGAGCTAGTCGCTTTCATCGGCGCTTCTACTTCCCATCTTCAATACCTGCATCGTCTTAGAGAATCGCAACGCTCTTTCCAGCCGCCTGACCGCGGTCGGGTGCCTGAGCTCAAGCCGGACACCAGTGGGCTGGGCGCTCTAGGGAAATGCATCCCCGACTTCATAGCCCGCGAACGTTTCGGCGTCTACGACAACGTTTCGTTCACCGCGAGCCGTGTCGATGCGAAGTATGCGAGATTCCGGGATGACGTGCATGGGAAGGAGGGAGATGGCGCCGATCTCGCCAGCGCCGATGGTTCCCTGTTCTGGCGCGATCCGTTTGCCCGCCACGCGCCCGTGGATGTCTGAGATGTCGATCGCATTTCTGCGAAGTGTTTCCATTCGCCAAATCATCAATGCCGAGAACACCGCGAACACGACGAACAAGACGAGCACGAGTCGCTAGCCCCTCCCGAGGGAGAGGATGCACAACGGCGGCGGCGCTTCTGGGGCGGAGTGGCAATTCCGGCAATGAGGAGCGGAAGCGCGAGCCACAATCTGGTCGCGTTTCCGAAACACGAAAGCAGGAAGGCAAGATTGCGCACGGCCAGAATCCACGACCATGGGCCCTTGCGGCGAAGCCAACGCGCAATCAACAGGGGCAGGACAACCCACAATACCAAGGCGACTATGTGGCCTGCCCGCGAACGTTGCCGTGAAAATCGCGTCTGTAACGGCCGTAGGAGCATTGCCTTTGGCAATAAGCGTTGCGTTGTAGCGGTCGGCAAGTGCCGACCAGTCACTCGACAGCATCGAGATAACCTCGACAGCGGCGTTCCCAGCGGCGAAAAGTATGAGTAACGATCGAGATAACATCAGGCGCCGTCTTATGCTGGTTTCACTCTGGCCGGGTCGCATACTGCGATTCTTCACAGCATTCCTCCGGCAGGTGTCTGCCCATAAACCGTCCACGTGCCGGTTACTTATCCCAAGGCCCGAACGATAGTTGGAGCCGTGCTCGTTAACAGCGTGAATATTGGCTTCAACCAAGGATCGCTTTGACTAGTAGGGACACCCCAAGAATTGCTGACAGACATCCAAGCCACGCCATTAGGCACGGTGTTGAACGTTTAGCTGCAGGGTAATTCGACCCGAACCTTGCCTCGATATTGCGCCGATTGTGCCTCGCAATAGCCTCTCTAAACATAACGCTGGCCGCGCCCGCCAGCAAGGCGACACAGCCCGCTATGAGCATCAAAAGATTCATCGAGTCTCCAATTACCAATACCACATGATGAGTCCACTGCAGCCGGCTCCGGCTCCGGTGGTGATACCTACATCTGGACTCTGTCGCCCTTCCCAATCACGTGAATAGGATGCGTACGCGCCCACACCATCCGCGGCCCAACACCCTACCGAGACGCCAAGGCCGCTAAGGCCCCCAGTGCTCGCTCCCGCTGATATCGACGCCCCCGCTCCGACGGCAGGCCCGATTCCGAATCCATCTGAACCGATCTGGACACACAGAAGCACGCCGCAATACATTCCGGTCATTCCTGCGTGTTCTCCTACCCATTTGAGGAAGGGATCCCACGTTCGCGCCTGTGGGGTATCGAAGAAATTCGCCCATGTTTTGTCCCAGTTGGGGCCGACGTTCTTCCACGTTTTGTTCCAATTGATGACCATCGAATCCCACTGAGAATGTTTTGCAGACTCAAGGTTCTTGTCATTGGGCCCCTTGGGCTTGGGATCGGCCTTCTTGGGCACGTACGGCGGTGCGGGCGGCGGCATCGTGACATTGTTGTATGCCTGCACGGGCGGGGCGCCGCAGCCGAGAGGGAGGGCATCCCCCGGCCCACGCTTTGCGCACAAGTTCCCGAGAACGTCGATGTAGGTCGTCGGGTTGTTGCCGACATAGGCGTAGCGGGCGAGCGTTTGCGGGCTGGCCAGCAGCCCGCGGTACGTGTCCGGCGCCGTCCAAGTCGCGGCGGAGGGATCGTAGCTGCGGGCGTAGTAGTGGTTCAGGCCCTGCGTGGCGTCGCTCGCTTCGCCGGTGTAGCCCTCGGGAGACGACCAGCCGTCGGTGGCGAACTCTTGCACACCCCAGTCGGAGTAGGAGGCGAGCTGGGTGATCGAAGAACCGGTGGCGCCGGCGACGGTGGAGCCGAGGCCGTCGAGGAGATCCCAGGTCGCGACGCCTGCGCCGGTGACGTGTGCGGCGAGGTTGCCTGCGGCGTCGCGCACCAGAGTGGTCGTTCCGTGGCGGTCATCCGACTGCTGGACGGGGGCGAGCCCGGCGGAGACCGTGCGCGTGGTGCTGGAACCGTACTCGGTGGTGTCAGTGCTGGAAGCCTGGCGACCGAGACCGTCATAGGCGTAAGTCGTGCTGCGGCCGTTCCGGTCGACCGAGGTGGTGCGGCCGGTCGGGTCGTAGCTGAAGCTGGTTCCGGTTCCGCCGACCGACTGGGCGGTGCGGTTGCCTGCGCCGTCGTAGCCGTAGCTGGCGATGCCCGCGTTCGCACCCGTGGTGTCGGTGCGGGTGAGCTGGTTCGCGTTGCTGAACGACGCCGACTGGGTGAAGTCGCTCGAGGCCGTTCCGGTTCGCTTCCAGCTCGTGCGGTTGCCGGCGGCGTCATAACCGTAGCTGTTCTTCTCGCCGGTCGAATTCGTGGACGCGGTCAAGCGGTCGAGGGCGTCGTATTTATAGGCCATCGACCGCGTCGTGGCCTTCGGCGCGGCCGGAGCGACCGAAGTATCCGCCGGAGCCGCATCCGTTGACGTCGGAAGGCCGACGATCGCGGGTTCCATGATGGTGCGGTCGGCCCGGGTGACACTGCCGTCGGCGTTGTAGGCGTACCTGTACTCGAGCGAGCCGCCATCTGGCACGGGGTTCGCCGGCACCGGCAGGGTGCGGTCGCCGAGGTAGGCGTTCGTCATCTTGCACTGCTTGTTCGCCCCGGCGCCCGGGTTGCTGCGCTCGCCCAGGTAGGCGGCGACCGTGGTGCAGCCGTTCGCTTGCCTCGACACGACCGGCAGCGGGGTCGGAGTCGCGGTCGGCTCCACGTCCGTCGGCTCAGGCGTCTGATGCAGGATGCTCGTGACCCGATCTGTGGAATCGTAACCGTACGAGGTGGTCACGCCCGTGGAGCGGGCGAGCTCGGTCAGGTTCGACGCCGCATCCCAACCGTAGGTGAGAGCACCCCACGGCGAACTCTGCGAGGTGACCCGGCCCGCCTTGTCATAGGTGTAGCCCAACGTCTGCCCGGTGGGCAGCTTCAGGGAGGTGAGCTGGCTGGCTTTGTCGAAGGTGGAGCTGAGACGGCCACCGGCCTGGTCGATCTGAGTGGTCTGGCGCCCGTTCTTGTCGTAGATGAATCCCGTGGTGCCGGTGGGGTCGACCATCGCTATGAGGTTCTGATTGCGGTCGTATTCGAACGTTGCCGCCTGACCGGCCAGATCCTGCCGGGTGAGGTCGCCCCTCTTGTCATAGGTGAGGCGGGTGGTCTGGCCTGCCCCGTTGGTGACGGATGCGGCGCGCCCGGACGCGGTGTACGAGTAGCGGGTCGTGTTGCCCACGGCGTTCGTCTCCGTCAGCGGCCGGCCGGCCTTGTCGAACGTGTACGCGGTGGCGTGACCGTTCGGGTCGGTGACCGTCGTGAGATTCCCGTCCTTGTCGTAACCGTATGCAGTGGTTACATTGACGGCGGCCGAGGGTTTCGCATCCTTCAAGAAGCCTTCCGTCGCAGTTGTGAGCTGAGCGGCCCGATCGTAGGAGTAGCGCGTGACATGCCCCAAAGCGTTGCTGCTATCCCCTGCACAACTTATGAGAGGGGTAGAACACCCATTTCATAACGCGTATTTTGGTATACGTTCTGGGCGAGGGTCAGCGCAGCACCGCGCCGATCCTGCCCGAGTCGCCTATCCGCCACCGTTCGCCGATCTCCGCTCCGTTCCTCACACTCGTGCGACGATGAGCAGCGTGACGGAGACTTCCAACTCGACAGCGAGCAAGGCCGGATACGACGCGATCGCGGAAGGCTACGCCGAGTTCAACGAGTCGAGCCTGCTCAACGAGTACTACAACCGTCCAGCGCTGCGGCAGCTGGCGGGCGATGTGAGCGGCCGTCGCATCCTCGACGCCGCCTGCGGTTCGGGGCCGGTCTTCGCCGACCTGCGAAACGCAGGTGCGGTCGTCACCGGTTTCGACTCCAGCGCGGGAATGCTCGAACAAGCACGCCTCCGACTCGGTCAAGAAGCGGACCTGTTGCTCGCTGACCTCGGGGAGACGCTCCCATTCGCCGACGACGCCTTCGACGATGTGGTGGTCTCTCAGGCGCTGCATTACCTGAAGGACTGGGCATCGACCCTGCGTGAGTTCCGACGCGTGTTGAGGCCGGGTGGGAGGCTGATCGTGTCGGAGGAGCATCCTGCTGCCGTCTTCCTCGGTGACCGGCTCGGTGGCGGTTCGTCCGAGTACTTCGGCGTGCGTTCCCGGACCGAAGTGTGGGATCTCGGCGGCGAGAGGGCCGAGCTGACGTTCTGGGACAGGCCCCTCCACGCGATGACGGACGCCTTCACCGAGGCAGGATTTCGTATCACTACGATCAGCGAGCCGGCTCCGTCGCCTGCGGCCTACGAGCGCTTCCCGGAGGAATTCGAGGGGCGCCCGAGCGGTCGCTTTCTGGCGTTCATCCTGTTCGTTCTAGAGGTCGCGTAGCGCCCCATTGCGTCACGTTCGACCGCGCCTGTGCGTGATGGCGGTGGGCGCTCTGTCCACCATCGCCGGGCTGTCTCGTCAGCGACCGCGCCCGGTCTTCTCCTGCAGCCGGTCGATCTCTTCGGAGGCCCGCGCCTTGGTGAGGTCGGCGGGAAGCTCCTCGCCCGCCTCCCGTGCCAGGGTGTCCAGGTAGCTGGCCTGCGCACCGGTCATCGGCTCGTCGCCCGTCACCCACTCGCTCGGATCTTTGCTGGCCGGGTTACTGGGATCGGGCGCTGCACCGCCCAGCACCTCGCTGTCGTCGGCGACAGAGTCGCCACCGCCGCCGCCGGCCGCTCCGTCGAGTCCCGGCTCCGCGTTCTCCCCCAGCCGCCCGACCGCGGATGCGTCCGGGGCCGCACCGCCGACGCTCGATTGAGCGTCCTCTCCCGGCATCGCCGCGGACACGTCGGGCACCTGCTCGTCTCGTCGTTCGTCGCTCATGGCCGGGACGGTACGCCCGAACGGCGGCACGTGCGACCCCGCCTCAGCGAACTCCACGCATCAGCTTCAGCACCCAGGGACTGATGAGCGCGAGCACCACGCCGATCACGATGGCGATGCCCCCGATTATGCCGAAGTAGATGCCTTCGGTGTCGGGCGTGTAGAGCTTGGCGAGCTGCCCAGCCACCGCCGTGCCGAGCGCGACCGACAGGAAGTAGAGCGCCACCATCTGCGCACGGAATGCGTGTGGCGCGAGTTTCGTCGTCGCCGAGAGCCCGACCGGCGAGATGAGCAGTTCGGCGACCGTGAACACGAACAGGATGCCCACCATCGCGAGCAGCGGCGTGCTGTTCTCGCCGCCACCGGCCCAGATCAGGAACAGGAGGAAGGCCAGACCCATCACCACGGTTCCCGCGGCGAACTTGAGCGGGGTCGACGGCTGTTTGTCGCCCCACTTCGTCCAGATCGCCGCGAAGACGCCCGACAGAATGATGATGAAGATCGGGTTGATCGACTGCACCCACGACACCGGGAACATCCACCCGAACAGGTCTCGGTTGAGGCGCTCGTCGGAGTAGATCGTCAGCACCGTGAACTGCTGCTGGTACAGAGACCAGAACGCCGCGTTGACGACGAACAGGGGGATGAACGCGAGCACCCGGCTGCGCTCGGTGGCGCCGACGAGCTTCGAACCGAGGATCACCACGAAGTAGGCGATGGTCGCCACGATCACCACTCCGATGACGATCAGTGCGAGGTTCTTCGCCGTGATCACTCCGGTGAGCACCAGTACGACGATGACGACCACAGCGGCGACCGCGATCCAGATCACCCTGGCGCGCTTCGACGCGGGCAACGGATTGGGCACCTCGTGCGCTTCGGCGGGAAGACGCTTGCGGCCCAGCGAGTACTGGATGAGGCCGAACGTCATACCGACCGCCGCAAGACCGAAGCCCCAGTGGAACCCCAACGTGGTCTGCAGGAGGCCGGTCAGCAGCGGCCCGAAGAACCCGCCGAGGTTGATGCCGAGATAGAACAGCGAGAAGCCCGCATCCCGCCGGCTGTCATGCTCGTCGTAGAGCGTGCCGACGATGCGGGTGGCGTTCGCTTTCAGACCGCCGCTGCCGATGGCGATGAAGATCAGGCCCGCGATGACCCCCGACACACCCGGCAGCACCGCAAGCGAAAGGTGGCCCGCCACGATGACGACGGCACTCCAGAACAGCACTCTTTCCGACCCGAACATCCGGTCGGCCAGCCAGGCGCCGAGGATCGTCGACAGGTACACCGCCCCGCCGTACGCGCCCACGATGCCGGCCGCTGTGGCCTGGTCGATGCCCAGGCCGCCCTTCGACGCGGAGTAGTAGAGGTAGATGAGCAGGATCCCCTGCATCCCGTAGAACGAGAACCGCTCCCACATCTCCACGCCGAAGATGTTCGCGAGCGACCGCGGCTGACCGAAGAACGTCTTGCCCGCGTCGGCGGATTCCGGCGGTTGCTTTTGCGATGTTGTATTGCTCATGTGAGACATGCTCCCACCGCGCCGCGACGAAACGCAGTGATTCAGCAGAATTGGGCGGATGCGGGCTTCGGGTCGCCGCGCATCCGCCCGCTGTCAGCGGTGTCGGGTCACCGGGCGGACAGGTCTTGCAGCACGGCGGCCAGCTGGTCGACGGCCCAGTCGAGGTCGGCGGGGTCGACGACGATCGGGGGCGCGAGCCTGATGGTGGAGCCGTGCGTGTCTTTGGCGAGCAGCCCGCGTTCGAGCAGGAGCTCGCACGCCTCGCGTCCGGTGGCCAGGGTCGGATCGATGTCGATCCCCGCCCAGAGCCCGGCGCCCCGCACCGCGAGCACGCCGTGGCCGATCAAGCGCTCGAGTCCCGCGTGCAGGCGCTGCCCGAGCAGTCGGGCGCGCTCCTGCGGCTCACCGGATGCGAGCATCGCGACCACAGCGCTGCCCACCGCGGCGGCCAGCGGGTTGCCGCCGAACGTCGACCCGTGCTCACCCGGCTGCAGCACGCCGAGCACATCGGCGTTGCCGACCACGGCCGACACTGGGACGATTCCGCCGCCCAGCGCCTTGCCGAGCAGGTACAGGTCGGGAACGACACCGACCAGATCGCACGCGAACGTGGCGCCGGTGCGCCCGAGACCCGACTGGATCTCGTCGGCGATGAAGAGCACGCGGTGTTCGTCGCAGAGCGCACGCACGGCCGGCAGGAAATCCGCCGGCGGCACCAGGATGCCCGCCTCGCCCTGGATCGGCTCGACCAGCACGGCGACCGTGTCGTCATCGATGGCGGCGGCGAGCGCGTCGGCGTCGCCGTACGGCACCGTGCGGAAGCCGGGCGTGAAGGGCCCGAAACCGTCGCGTGCCGTCGGGTCGTCGGAGAAGCTGACGATGGTGGTGGTGCGCCCGTGGAAGTTTCCTGCCATCACGATGATGTTCGCTCGGCCGTCGGGCACGCCCTTGACGCGGTAACCCCAGGCGCGGGCGACCTTGATGCCCGATTCGACGGCCTCGGCTCCGGTGTTCATCGGCAGCACCATGTCTTTGCCCGCGAGCGCCGCGAGCGCCTCGACGAACGGGCCCAGCTGGTCGTTGTGGAAGGCGCGGCTGGTCAGCGTGAGCCGGTCGAGCTGCGCGCGGGCCGCATCCAGCAACACCGGGTTGGAGTGCCCGAAGTTGACCGCGGAGTATGCGGCCAGGCAGTCGAGGTAGCGGCGCCCGTCGATGTCGGTGACCCAGGCACCGTTCCCTTCCGCCACCACCACGGGCAGCGGGTGGTAGTTGTGCGCGGCGTGCGCCTCCTCGCGCTCGATGGCCTCCGCCTGACGCGGGGTGGGAGCTGCGGACTCGGCGTGGATGCGGTGTGCGACCGTGTCGACGCTCAGGGTGTCGTTCGTCATGGGCTGTCCTTTCACCGTCGCAGCTCGAGGGTGCAGCATTTCACTCCGCCGCCGCCGAGCAGGAGTTCGGAGAGGTCGACGCCGATCGGGTTGTATCCGTGTTCGCGTAACTGGCGCTCGAAGTCGGTGGCGCGCGAGGCGATGACCACGTTGTAGCCGTCGGAGAAGGAGTTGAGACCGAGCACGGATGCGTCTTCGTCGTTCACGAGGATGGCGTCGGGGTAGCGTTCCCGCAGCACGGCGAGGCTCGGCTCGTCGAACGCGCCGGGGAGGTAGGCGATGTGCTCGCGGCCCGGTGTGCTGTCGAGCACGGAGAGCGCGGTGTCGAGGTGATAGAAGTTCGGGTCGACGAGCGAGAGGCTCACCACGTCGCGCCCGGAGATGCGGGCCAGCTCGGCGTGACTGGCGGTGGCGCTTCGAAAACCGGTTCCGGCGAGGATCGTGTCGCCGACCAGCAGGAAGTCGCCCTCCCCTTCGTTGATGTTCTCCGGCACGGCCACCTCGAACCCCTCGGCCCTGAACCAGTCCATGTAGGCGGGGCCCTCGGGCTGTCGCTCCGCGTAGGTGAAGCTCGCGCCGTAGGCGATGTTGTCGATGACGAATCCGCCGTTGGCCGCGTAGACCATGTCGGGCAGACCGGGGATCGGATCGATGAGCTGCACGTCGAATCCGAGGTCGGTGTAGACGCGGCGCAACTGCTCCCACTGCCGAACGGCGAGGGCGGTGTCGGTCGGGGACTGCGGATCCATCCACGGGTTGATCCGGTAGACGACCGTGAAGTGCTCGGGGCGGCACATGAGCACCGACCGTGCGGTGCCGGTGCGTTCCGGGCGCTGCACGCGTGGCTCCGCACCCTCGTGAATCATCGACATGCAGCAAGTTTCACACACGATTGTGTGCGGATATCGGCTGATTCGCGCAAGGAATCGCCAGAGTTCGGCGATTCACGCAGCGAAACGTCGCGCAGGATCTATGCGTCATCCTCGGTGTGCACGCAACGATCCACCGTATGCTTGCGCTGTGGACAACCTCGATCGCAGCATCCTCGACCTGCTCCGACAGAACGCGCGCGCCGGCTACGGCGACATCGGCTCCGTGGTGGGGCTGTCCGCCTCGGCCGTGAAGCGCCGCGTCGACCGCCTGGTGGCCGACGGCGTCATCCGCGGATTCACGATCCAGGTCGACCCCACGATCGACGGCATGAGCACAGAGGCGTACGTCGAGCTGTTCTGCCGTGGAACGGTCGCGCCCGACGAGCTGCTGCGAATCCTGTCTGCCGTGCCCGAAGTGGTCGACGCCGGAACCGTCACCGGAAGCGCCGACGCGATCGTGCACATCCGTTCGCGCGACATCCCCAGCCTCGAAGCGGCACTGGAGCGCGTGCGTCTGGCCCCGAACGTCGACCACACGCGCAGTGCGATCGTGCTCTCGCGGCTCATCCACCGCGGCCGCGACTGACGCCAGGGTCCGCGCGCCGTCGTTCTGTTCGCGCCGTCGCTTTTGTTCAAGCCAACGGCCCGGGATGCGGGCAGGCTGGAACCATGACCGAGACAGCAGAAGCGACGACGACGGTCGCGGCAGCACCAGACGCCGTGTGGCACGCCATCACCGACCCGGAGTCCATCGCGAAATACCTCTACGGCACCCGGGTCGAGACCGATTGGCGGCAGGGCAGCCCGATCGTCTACCGCGGCGAATGGGAGGGCAAGCCGTATGAAGACAAGGGCGTCATCCTGGAGATCACACCGCCGACCCGACTCGTCACGTCGTACTACAGCCCGCTCAGCGGTAAACCGGATGAGCCCGCCAGCTACCAGAACGTGACGTACGCGATCGCGGCCGACGGGGAGGGCAGCCGCGTCACGATCACCCAGGACGGCTGCGCCGACAGCGCTGAGGCCGAGCGGATGTCCGCCAACTGGGCCGCGACACTCGACGGCCTCAAAGGCGTCGTCGAAGCGGGGTGACCGGCACGCTTCGCTCCGGGCCGGCCGCGGGACTGTGAGAACCCACAGCATCCCCGGTCGCCGAAGCCGCGCATATCGAGCACCACCACGGCAAAGGGTGGCACGATGAACGCATGAAACTGCTGGTTGTCGAAGACGATCCCGACATGGGCGGCCTCGTCGAGCGCGGTCTGAGCGCCGAAGGCTACGACGTGACGCTGGTCACGAACGGTGTCGACGCCCTCATCGCTCTTCGCGGAGACGTGTTCTCCGCCGCCGCCATCGACGTGATGCTGCCCGGGATGAGCGGCTTCGAGCTGTGCCGCCACGTGCGCGAGGCGGGCAACCCGATGCCGATCCTGCTGCTGACCGCACGCGACGCCATCGAAGACCGGGTGCACGGTCTCGACTCGGGCGCCGACGACTACCTCACCAAGCCGTTCGCTTTCGCCGA
This sequence comes from Leifsonia sp. NPDC058292, assembly GCF_042880955.1. Taxonomy (NCBI): domain Bacteria; kingdom Bacillati; phylum Actinomycetota; class Actinomycetes; order Micrococcales; family Microbacteriaceae; genus Leifsonia; species Leifsonia sp. NPDC058292. The sequence goes on along the minus strand of NZ_JBHVYL010000020.1, from coordinate 39,796 downwards.
ACTGGCGGCCCGCATCCGGGCACTGCTGCGCCGCGAGCCGAGCGGGATGCGCCCGCAGGTCACCGTCGGCCGGCTCACCATCGACTCGCACGAGCACCGCGCGCTCATCGCCGGCACCGAGATGCCGCTCAGCCGCCGGGAGTTCACCCTGCTGCGCCTGTTCGCGACCAACCCCGACAAGACGCTCTCGCGCTCCGACATCCTCGAGACGGTCTGGGGAACGAGCGAGAACATCGGCACGAACGTGATCGACCAGTACGTGTCGTATCTGCGAAAGAAGCTCGAATCGGCGGGCGCAGGGCTGGCGATCATCACAGAGCGCGGCCGCGGCTACCGGCTCGACGCGAGAAACGCGCAAGCCGCCCCGAGTGCCGAGGCCGCGAGCAGCCCAGCGACTTCGTGACGGCGCGACCGTGAACTGGGTGCGCCGGCTCTCGATCACGGCCCGCATCACCCTCGGGAGTCTGATCGTGGCCGCCCTGTTCGGGTTGGTCGCCGTCGAGGTCGTGCGCCTCGGCGTTGCCTCGATTCTGCACAACGCGACGGTCACTCTCCTCAACAGCGACGTCGCGACGCCCGCCCAGGCGCTGAAGACCGACCCGGCCGGGCCGTTCTCGCTGCCCGGGGGCGGTCAAGAGCTGGCGATCGTCGGCGAACACGGCCGCGTGCTCGGCTCGACGCTGCCCAGCGCGCTGGAACGCCGCGTGCCAGAACTGCTCGACCTCGGTGCCGAGCCGGCCGCCTTCCAGACCGGCGACGAGCGGTACCTCGTGCTCGTGCGCAGCGTGCCGACGAAGGATGGAACGGTCTTCGTGATCGCCGCCCGCAACGAAGAGACGACCGACCTCATCCTCGACCGGCTGACCGTCGCGCTCGCCCTAGGAGCGACCGTGCTCGTTCTCGGGTTCGGTGGAGCGTCGTGGCTGCTGGCCCGTGCGGCGCTTCGCCCGGTGAGCCGGATGCGCGAGCAGGCGCAGCGCATCGCCGACGTCTCCTCGACCGGCCTCCTCCCCGTCGGCCCGGCCCGCGACGAGCTGGCGGAGCTCGCGACCACCCTCAACGGCCTGATCGTGCGGCTGCGCGCCTCCGCCGACCGTGAGCGTCAGATGGTGTCGGATGCGAGCCACGAACTGCGCACCCCGCTCGCCGTCGTGCGTGGGCAGCTCGAGCTGGCCGAACTCGACGCGGGAGACGCGGATGCGCTGCTCGCGGCCATCCGCTCGGCGCACGCGACGACCATCCGGCTCGGTCAGCTCGCGAACAACCTGCTTGCGCTCTCGCGCATCGAGGCCGGCCCCTCCAGCGGACGAACCGACTGGCGCACCCTCACCGACGAGCTCGCCGACGCGATCGATCGCGCCCGGCTGCTCGCCCCGTCGTCCGACGACGAGAGCGGCGCGCCCGACATCTCCATCGACTTCGACTACCGTCCCAAAGATCGGCCGGCGACCGGGCGGTCGGTGGCGCTGTCGGTCACGGATTTCGGGCGCATCCTCGACAACCTCATCGGCAACGCGGTGACCGCGCTGAGCGCAGCACCCGAATCCGCTGCCGACCGCGCGGTCACCGCGGAACTCACCGCGACCGACGCCGAAGCGATCCTCACCGTGCACGACACCGGGCCCGGGATGCCCGCCGACTTCATCCCCGTGGCCCTCGACCGTTTCACGCGCGCCGAAGCGTCGCGCACCGGGCACTCGGGCGGCGGACTCGGGCTCGCCATCGTCGCCGCCCTCGCCGGATCGGCGGGCGGCAGCGTCGTGCTGGCGAACGCCGAAGACGGCGGACTCGTCGCGACCGTCGTGCTCCCGTTCAGCGAAACCGCCCCGAACGCCCCAACTGCGCCGACCGCCCCGAACGCCGATGGAGAAGAATGACACCGCAGCCTTCCGCGTCGCTTCCCACCTTTCTCACCGGAGGGCTCGACGCCGCATCCTCCGTCCCGCCGTTCGAGCAGCTGAAGCGGCTCATCACCGACGCCGCGAGCTCCGGCGACGCCGGCGTCGGCACTCGCCTGCCGCCAGTACGGGCGCTCGCGGATGCGCTGTCCCTCGCCCCCAACACCGTCGCGCGCGCGTACCGCGAACTGGAGGCGGACGGCGTGGTCGAGACCCGCGGCCGCGCCGGCACCTTCATCGCTTCGCGCGACGCCACCGAGCGGGCGGCGGCCGCCGCGGCCACCGCGTTCGCCGAGCGCATGGCCGACCTCGGCCTCGGCGCCGACGCCGCGCTCGCCCTCGCGCGCACCGCCCTCGCCGCGCATCCGCCCCGCTGACGCCCCGTTGACCCCCCCTCTGCAATCGAGTACAGGAAGAATGCTCTCGAACCGGCTATTTGAGAGCGTTCTTCCTGTACTCGATTGCAGAGTGGGTCACGTTTGAGAGGCGGGTTGCACGGCGACCGTGCGAAGCGTCATCCGTGAGGGAACACTGCGAACCCGCGAGGTGTGCACCACGGTGCCCGACTCGTCCCAGGCGACCTTCTCGATGAGGATGATCGGGTCGTTGTCGGGTCGCTCCAGCCATTCGGCCGTCTGCTTGTCGGTGTAGGCGATCCCGATGACGCGTTCCACCTTGGCGATGCGTGCACCGTACTCGTCGCGCAGCACCTGGTAGGTGGACGTCTCGTCGCCGACGCGCTGGTCGAATCCCGGGTAACGGTCGAGCGAGTACGTGCTGTCGTCGATCCCCACCGGGAGGCGGTCGATGCTGAACACCCGGATCAGGCGGAACATCGGTGACCCGACGGCGACCCCGAACACGTCAGCGGCGGCCTGGTCAGCATCGAAGACCTCCGACCCGACGATGCGCCTGGTCGGGGTCGCGCTGCCGACCAGCTGATCGGAGAAGCCTTGCACCGACATCGTGCCGAGGCTGACCGGCCGTTGCACCACGAAGGTGCCCCGACCCTGCTGACGGGTGACGACGCCCATCGACTCGAGGTCGCTCACCGCGCGGCGCACCGTGATGCGGCTCACGTCGAACCGTTCGCACAACTGCGTCTCGGAAGGGAGCTTGCCGTCGGGGAACTCGCCCGACTCGATCGAGTGGATGAGCACGTTCCGCACCTGCTCGTGAAGGGGCGGGGCGGTCCGTTCCATCACCAACGCTCCTCTGGGATTCCTCGCACCGTCTCGTACGACTACGTCTCGTACACGCGGGACATCTGCGCCAACGCGTCCTCACCCGCATCCACAGCGTAACCGAACGCCCCACGGTACAAGCAGGCGACGGCACCGGATGCGGAGGCCGTCTGAAGCCGCTGCGCCAGGTCGGCGCCCGCATCCCGTGCGGCGAGGTAGCCGGTGATGAACGCATCCCCGGCCCCGAGCGTGTCGACGGCCTCGACCGGACGGATCGCGACCGATGTCGCGTCCGCCCCCTCGAACGCCCTGGCCCCGCGCGACCCGAGGGTCACCACTGCACTGGAGCACCCGGCGCCGATCGCGAACGCGCCGAGCGCATCCACCTCACCGGAGCTGAGACCCTCGCCGGAGAAGAACCCGACACTGAGCGACGGGGCGATCCGGGCTATGCGGTCAGGGTCTCGCTCAGTCGAGAAGTCGAACGACACGTTCGTGCGCTCGGAGAGCTGCGGCAGAGCGTCGTCGATCGACGAGTATGCCGAGGTGTGGACGCTGCCGAACCCGCCGAGCTGGTCGAGGTCGTGCTCGGTGAGCCGCAGCCGCAGCCGGTGCTGCACCCCGCCATGATTCGATCCCACGAACCGTCGATCGCCGTCGCCGTCGAGCGCCACGAAGGCCATCCCGTTCGCGCCGACCGCGTGCCGCACCTGCGGGGTCTGCACGCCGATCGCGTCGAGAACGCCGAGCAGGTGGTCGGCGAAACGATCGTTTCCGACGATGCCGGTGTACGCCGCCCGGGAGCCGAACAGGAGCGCCGAGTACGCGGCGACGTTGAGCGCGTTGCCGCCCGGATACGCGACGTGCTCGTGCACGTAGCAGTCGAGCACGTTGTCGCCGACGCCGGCGACGGCACCGGGCGCGACCGTTCTGAGTTCGGCCAGGAGGGAGTCTGCGGTATGCATCGGTTTCAGCCTTTCACGCTGCCGGCCGCGACGCCGGCAACGAAGTAGCGTTGAAGGAAGAGGAAGACGAGAACGATCGGGAGCGCGGCCAGCACGAGACCTGCGAGCAGCACACCCCAATCGGTGGAGAGCGCATCCCGGAACGACATGAGGCCGGCGGGGATGGTCCTCAGCTCATCCGAGTCGACGTAGACGATCGCGAAGAGGAACTCGTTCCACGCGAAGTACGCGGTGAGCACGGCCGCCGTCGCCAGCACAGATCTGCTGAGCGGCAGGTACACCGAACGGAAGATCTGGAACGACGAGCAGCCGTCGATCGTGGCCGCGTCCACCAGTTCGCGGGGCACGGCGAGGAACACCGACCGGATGAGCAGGATCGCCATCGGAAGGCGGAACGCGACATACGGCACGATCATCGCCCAACTCGTGTTGAGCAAGCCGAGCGCATCCAGCAACCGGTAGAGCGGGATGAGGCTCACCTGCGGCGCGACGACGAGCCCGCCGAGCGCGATCACCAGCAGGATGTTCGCCCCACGGTGGGAGAGCATCGTCATGCCGTAGGCGCAGAGGGCGGCGAACGCCACGGTGGCGACCGTCGCCACGATCGTGACGAACAGCGAGTTGAGGAAATAGGCCGAGATGCCCTTGTTCCAGGCTTCGGCGTAGTTCTGCACCATCCAGACCGACGGGAGTCCCCACGGGTCGGCATAGATCTCTTTGGACGACTTGAACGAGCTGCCGAGCATCCAGAGCAGCGGGTACGCGACGACGACCGCGTAAACGGCGAGGACGAGGTAGACCGGTGTGCGGCGCAAGCGGGCCATCTCAGTCCTTTCCTGTGCGGAACGAGAGCATCTGGATGAGCGACAGCACGAGCGTGATCACGAAGATCAGGCTCGCGATCGCGGAGGCGTACCCCATCTGGTTCTGGAAAAAGCCCTGGTTGTACATGTAGGTCGCGAGCACTTGCGTGGTCGTTCCCGGCCCGCCACCGGTGAGGATGTATGGCTCGCTGAACACGGTCATCGCACCGGACACCGTGAGGATCATGGCGACGAAGATCATCTCCCGGGCCTGCGGCACGGTCACCGAGAAGAACTGGCGGATGCCGCCGGCTCCGTCGAGGGAGGCCGCCTCGTAGAAGTCCTCCGGGATCTGCTGCAGCGCGACGACGTAGAGCATGCAGACGTAGCCGATGCTCTGCCACTGCGAGACCGCGATGACCGAGCCCATCGCGGTCGACGGGTCGGCCAGCCAGGCATGCTTCAGGCCGTCCAGCCCGACAGCGTCGAGCAGAGAATTGAGGAGACCCTGGCGCGAGTCGTAGATGAACGTGAAAAGCAGGGCGATGACCGTCATGGAGATGACGGCGGGAAGGAAGTAGACGCTGCGGAGGAAAGCGCCCATCCTGCGGCCCACCGCCCGGGTGAGCCACGCCGCCACGATCAAGCCGCCGAAGACCTGCAGCAGCACCGAGACCACGGCGTACACGGCATTGTTGGCGAGCGCGGTGCCGACGACGGGGTCGGAGAACAGCCTGACGTAGTTCTGGAGGCCGACGAAGTCCATCCCGGAACCTCCGGCGCTGAACCGGAAGAAGCCGAAGCCGACATTGGCGACGAGCGGGTAGTAGACGAACACGGCGATGAGGAGGATCGCGGGCGCGGCATACAGCAACGCGCTCACAGACCGGGATCGAAGACGCATCTTGCTCCTGAGCTGAGAAATTGGGGGTTGCGTCCCCGGCGGCCGACAGGAGGTGTGCGGCCGCCGGGGCGCGGGATCAGGACGCGTCGCGCACGCGCTTCGCGGTCGCGCGCACTTCGTCCATCACGTCCTCGGGGCTTCGCTGGCCGCCGAGGAGCATCTGCGTCTGGCTGAGGTAGGCCGTGACGATCTGCGGGTCGTACGCGTTGTCGAGCCAGGGCGTCATCGCGGATGCTTTGACGATGTCGCCGGCGATCGACTTCAGGATGGCGGGTGCGTCCGAGTCGGCCACCGCATCCTTCACCGCGCTCAGCTCACCGGTCTTCTCGGTGAACGCCTGCCCGTTCTTCTTGTTGAGCATGAAGTCGAGGAACCGCAGCGCCTCCTTCGGGTGCTTCGTCTTCGCGGAGACGACGAAGCCCTCCGGCGCGCCGGTCAACTGCTGCGAATCCCCCTTGCCGCCGTCGACCGACGGGAAGTTGAAGGTGCCGTAGTCGAACGCCACGTCGTTCATGTAGTTGACCTCGGACCCCTGGAGATACATGATCGGCGCGTCGCCGGCGATCCACGCGTTGCGCGCGGTCTCGTGTCCGACGGCGGTCATGTCGGCGTTCATGTACTTCGTCAGTTCGGCGAAGCGGTCGAGCGCCGTGGTGTATCCCTTGTTCTCGAACGTCCCCTTCGCCGCCGACATGTCGGACTCGAAGGTCTTCTCCGGCAGCACGCGCTGATTGAGGGTGCCGATGTAGTGGGCGATCGTCCACTGCTCCTTGGCGCCGAACTCGATCGGCGTCTGGCCCGAGTCCTTGATCGCGTCGAGCACGTCGATGAACTCGTCCCAGGTGGTCGGGACCTTCAGCCCCAGCTTCGCGAAGGCGTCCTTGTTGTAGAAGAACAGCTTCGCCTGCATGTCGACGGGCAGACCGTATTGCACCCCATCCACCTGCATCGGCGTGAGCTGGCTCTCGTAGAACCGGTCCTTGATCTCCGGGTTGTCTTTCAGCCAGGAGTCGAGTTTCATGACGTTGCCGCCCTTGACGAGCTCGTCGAGGAACGACCCGCTCCACGAGAACAGGACGTCGGGGGCGTCGGACGAACCGGCGACCACCTTCACCTTGTCTTTGTACGCGTCGTTCAGGACGCTCTCGGTCTTGATCGTGATGTCCGGGTTCTCTTTCTCGAACTCGGCCACCAGATCCTTGAAGTAGGTGTTCTTCGGCTCGTTGGGCCAACGGTGGAAGAACTCGAGGGTCACGTGCTTGTCACCGTCACTCCCGCTCGCGCTGCAGGCCGCGAGCGGCGTGAGGAGCGCGGCGGCGACGACGACAGCGGCGACGCGGCGAAGGGAAACGCGCATGGTGGTGCTCCTTTTCTGGGTTCAGTACTCCATGCGCCACATGTAGCGACGCACGCTCAGGGGGTGACCGCGGTGATCCGCGAGGGCATCGGCGTACGCGCGCAGCGCGACGTTGAAGAGGAGATGGGCGAGGATGCCGCGCAGCGACTCCTCCACGACCTCCAGCCCGAACTCGGCAGCGTCGATCACGAGCACACGGTCGGAGTGGGAGGTGACGAAATCGACAGCGCGCTGCTCGACGCCCCTGGTCTCATCGAGACCGAGGAGGGCGATGAACGGAACGTCGCGGTCGGTGACCTCGAACGGTCCGTGGAAGTACTCGCCGGCGTGGATGGCGGCGGAATGGATCCACTGCATCTCCTGCAGGAGGCAGATCGCGAACGAGTACGCGCTGCCGTAGTTGGAGCCGGCCGCGAGCGTGTAGATCAGCGGCTCGTGCTTGTAGTCCTGGCCGTACTTGTCGGCCGGGCCGGCGTGCGCATCCCGAACGGCCGGCACCAGGGTGGGAAGCTGCGCCACCGCGGCGTCGACCTGCTCGACGAGAGCGGTGCCCTCGCGAGCCTCAAGCAGCCCGGCCAGCAGACGCAGGAGCAGCGCGGGCGCGACGTGGGCTTCGCTCTTCTCCGGTCCGTGCTGATACGGGATCACGAACTCGGACGCCTGCGCCAGCGGCGACGTCGGGTCGTTGGTGAAGCTGACGGTGAGCGCACCGGCGGTGCGGGCGTGCTCGGCTGCGGCGACAGTCTCCGGGGTGGTGCCCGAGTGCGAGCAGAGCACGACGACGCTCTGCTCGCCGGCCAGTCGCGATGCCCGCGAGGTGAATTCCGCGGCGTTGATCGCGTGAGCCTCGACGGCCCCGGCGCGGGTGTTCAGAAAGTACTCGCCCGGCAGCATCACGGCGTACGAGCCTCCGCACGCCGTGAGGATCACGTTGGTGACGGCCGCGCGCTCGGCGATGGCCGTGCGGGCTGCGGAGAGCTGCGACTCGATCGTGTCGATGTCGGTGGACAGAACAGCGGTGCTCATAGGTTCCTTTCCGGTCGACGTTCTAATACGTTATAGGACGTCATAGTATGACTGACCATAACCGACCGGCGCGGAGAAGCGCAAGGCTTTCTCTTCACAGCGTTCGCGTATTTAGCAGCGGCACGACGGGTGGCGCGTCCATCTCGGCTCCGATGGCACCTCCATCCCGCGGCCGATGCCATCCCGCGACGGCCGCCTTATGGTCGTGGCTATGCCCATCGCACCCCCGCTTCGCCGCCGCCCCCTTCCCTTCCTCGCGGCGCTCGCGCTCATCGTCGCGCTGCTCCTCATCCCCGCTCCCGGCAGCCTCAGCGTTGTCGCCACTCGCTGGCTGGCGTCAGCAGGCTCGGGCATCGCTCATGTCGAGGTCGTCTCCGAGCTGGGATTGATGCTGCTGGCGGCCGCGACCATCGCGGCGGGGCTCCTAGCCTGGTTTCGGCACCCGGAGCGTCGCGCTCGCCTGGGCGCAAGCGCTGTGGGAGTGGTCGCCGCGTATGCCGCGAGTGAGGTGGCGAAGTTCCTCTTCGCCCAGCCGCGGCCGTGCACCCGCTGGCCATCGCAGACGGAGTGCCCTCCGGCAGGCGATTGGTCTTTGCCGTCGAATCACGCTGCCCTCGCATTCGGCGCGGCGGTCGTCATCGCGGTCGCGGTCGAACGCGCGTGGCTCAGCTGGGCAGTCGTCGCGCTCGCCACACTCCTGGCCGTCGGTCGCGTCGCCCAGGGGGTGCACTACGTGCATGATGTGGCCCTCGGCGCCGCCTTCGGGTTGGTGATCCCGGCGGCGTTCGCCGCCGCGGCCGTCGCCTTGCGCCGCGCCCGAACCCGCGAGCACGAGCGTCGGGATGCGCGCGATGCCCCACTGCCTTAATCGCAATCGAGTACAGGAAGAATGCTCCCAAACGCGCTGTTTGAGAGCATTCTTCCTGTACTCGATTGCTTTGGGGCGGGGTCAGGCGTCGAAGAGGGGGGTTCCGCGGCGCCAGACCTGGCGGATGTCGAGGGTGTCGGAGATGCGGGTGGTGGGGTCTCCGTCGACGAGCACGAGGTCGGCGCGCAGGGACTCCCGGATGCGCCCGCGGTCGCCCAAGCCGAACCGGCGGGCGGGCGTCGCGGTCGCAGCGCGGAGCGCCTGCGTGGGCGTGAGCCCGGCGCGGACGAGAAGCTGCAGCTCGTGGTGCACGCTCGCCCCGTGCGCCATCCCACCGAACATCGGCAGCGGGAACGACACGTCGGTGCCGACGAGGATGTCGACCCCCGCTTCATGGAGGGCACGCACCGACGCGAGAACGGCCGGGAGGTCACCTTGCGGATACTTGTCGTAGCTGCTCAGCAGCGTCGCAGTCCAGGCGTCGTCGAGCTTGGAACCGACCCGCGGGTCTGCGGCGAACTCGGCTGCCGAGATCCCCATCATCGACGCGTTCAGAACCACACAGGGCACGACGAAGGCGCCCGATGCCGCGATGGCGTCGATGATCTTCGGCGTGTGAGGCCGATCCATGAACAGGTGGACCAGGCCATCCATGCCTGCGGAGATCGCCGACTCGGTCGCGTCGACCGTGAGCGTGTGAGCGACCGTCAGAAGACCGAGACGGTGGGCCTCCGCGACGCCTGCGGCGATCGTCGCGTCGTCGAGCAGGGGAAGCCCGGGCGCGCCCTCGACCGTGCCGTCGTCGATCATGAACTTGATGTAGTCCGAGCCGGCCGCCTGGAGACGGGGGATGTAGCCGACCGCTTCTTCGGGCGTCGTCGAGAACGGCATCACCAGGCCGGCCCAGGCGTCGGCTGCCGCACCGTCGGCAGCGTCATCCCCGTCCCACGGCGCGTCTTCGCCGTCGTCCCCGCCCATCAGCTCGCTGGGATGACCTCCGGGTGGCGTGATCCCGAAGCCTGCCGAGCGCACATCGGCGACCCGATCGTCGTCGGTCACGTGAGCGCGCTTGTGCTTGGTGAACATCCCTTGCATCTCGAGCTCGGTGGTGACCCCGAAGGTGAGAGCGAGTTGGAGCGCCTCGTACGACGTGTGCACGTGCGAGTCGATCAGGCCGGGAATCAGCGTGCCCCCGCGGCCGTCGACGATCAGCGCGTCTTCGGGGATGTCGCCGCCGATCGACTTGATTCGTTCTCCTTCGATCACCACCGACGTCGCGGGGATGACCTCCTCCCCATCGAAGATCCGGGTATTGACGATCGCCGTCGTGTTCATGGCTTACTCCTTCGCGTCTGCCGTCGAGTCGTACTCGATTTCTGTAATGACTACAGAAAACTAGTAATACCATATTTGGTGGCATTCGGGTCAACCGTCTAGACTCTTCCCATGGCAGCAGGAACAGGGCTCCGCGAGCGGAAGAGGGCGCAGACCCGCCGCGACATCCACCAGGCGGCGGTGCGGATGTTCTTGGAGCGGGGCTTCGACGATGTGACCGTCGCCGAGATCGCCGACGAGGCAAGCGTCGCGCTGACGACACTCTTCACCTACTACCCCGCCGGGAAGGTGGGCCTGCTCTTCGAGCAGGAGGAGGATCGCGCGGCGGCACTCCTGCAGGCCGTGAGCGACCGCCCCGCAGGAACCGACCCACTGAGCGCGATCGAGTCATTCATGGATAACCGGCTCCCCTTCGACCGCGATGACCGGGACTCCCGGCAGCTTCTCGACCTGATCTTCTCCACGCCGCAGCTCCGCGCCTACGTGCGGAAGAAGTGGACCGACTGCGAGGATGCGCTGGCCGCGGCACTCGCCGAGGAATGGCGGGAGGAGCAGAGCGCCGACCTGCGGGCACTCGCGCGCTTCATCCTCGAGTCCCCCGACATCGCCGCTCGCGAGCCATCGCCGACCGACTCGCTGCGGACCATCTTCGCGAACCTCCGCCGCGGCTGGGCGCGCGAGGGCGCGCGCTCGCCGGCCGCGGCCGCCGAAGACTGAGCTACCCCCGCAGGGGCGATTCCCCGGCGAGCAGCTCGAGCAGCTGGAGCAACTCGGCTCGCTGCTTCTCGGCGAGTGGCGAGAAGAGGTTGTCAAGCTCCCCCGACGCTACGTCGCGGCCTTCATCGAGCGCCGCCCGCCCTGCTTCGGTGAGCACGTGCTCGAGCCGGCGCCCTCGACCCGCCGTGCGGGTGATGAGTCCGCGATCGACGAGCCGGGTGGCGAGCGTTCCGAACGCCTGATCGCTCTGGAAGGTCGCAACGGCGAGGTCGTGACTGGAGGCGCCGGGCGTGCGCTGGATGGCGCGCAGCGCATCCCACTGCACGAGACTGACGCCGACCACTCGGAGCGCCTCGTCCATCGTGCGGTGGTTGCGGTACTGCGCACGCTTGATGGCGTGTCCGAGCGTTTCCAGATCTGTCGTCATGGTGCTATCGTATCAACATTCGTATATAAACATGCTTAGATAGGAACATCATGGAAGCCCTTCTCCCCGAAGACCTCCCGGTCGTCCAGGCCGGTGACCCCGCCGCGCGCACGGCGCTGGTGCTGCACGGCGGCGGCGGACCGCAGACCGTCGCCCCGATCGTCGGGCACCTCGCTACCGCGATGCACGTCTTCGCGCCGACCCATCCCGGCTGGGACGGAACCCCGCGGCCGGAGTCCATCGCCTCCGTCGCCGACCTCGCTCAGGCGTATCTCGCGCGGCTCCTCGACCACGGCGAGCGCGACGTCGTCGTGATCGGCTCGTCGATCGGCGGCTGGGTCGCGCTCGAGATGGCATTGCAGGCCGCGTCCGACGAGCGATTCGCCGGGCTGATCGGCGGCGTGATCGACATCGACGGCGTCGGGGTGGTGGTGGAGGGTCAGCCGATCGCAGACTTCTTCGCGCTCGACGCCCGCGGTCTCGCCGAGGTCGCGTGGCACGACCCGGAGCGCGGCTACCTCGACCCTGCCCGGTTCACGGATGAGCAGCGTGCCGTGCAGCAGGGAAACGGGCGCACCATGGCCGTCATCGCCGGCACGAGCATGAGCGATCCCACGCTGCTGAGCCGGCTCGGTGCGGTCAACGTTCCGACCCTGATGGTCTGGGGTGCGAGCGACCGGGTCGTCACGCCCGCGTACGGGCGTGCGGTCGCCGAGGCTGTGCCCGGCGCCGAGTTCGTCGAGATCCCGGCGGCCGGACACCTCCCGCACCTTGAAGCGCCGGAGGCGACCTGGGCTGCGATCGATGCCTTTCTGGGTCGGGTCTAGCTCTCCGTCCAGTTATGGGTGAGGCCGACCAGTGCGCCTCGCGTCAGTGACCGGCCTCGCGTCAGTGACCGGCCTCGCGTCAGTGACCGGAGACGTCGGAGTCGACGCCGGCATCCGGGCCCTTGTCGAGTGTCGCGATCGCGGCGAGGTCGTCGGCGTCGAGCGAGAAGTCGAACACGTCGAGGTTCTCGGCCAGTCGCTGTGGGGTCTTGGACTTGGGGATCACCACCAGATCGTTGTCGAGGTGCCACCTGATCACGACCTGTCCCGGCGTCTTGTCGTACCGTTCGCCGATGCGCGCGAGCACGGGCGAGGCGAGCAGGTCGCCGCCGGCGCCGAGCGGACTCCACGACTCGGTGACGATGCCGTGCTCGGCGTCGTACTGCCGCTGCTCGTGCCGGGTGACGTTCGGGTTGATCTGGATCTGGTTGACCGCGGGCACAGTTTCGGTCTCCGCGATGAGTTTGTCGAGGTGCGCCGGCTTGAAGTTGGAGACACCGATCGCGCGGGCCTTTCCCGCGGCGAGCAGCCTCTCGTAGGTCTTCCAGGTGGAGACGAACTCGTCGCGGGCGGGCAACGGCCAGTGGATGAGCAGCAGATCGACGTAGTCGAGGCCGAGGCGTTCGAGGGAGGCGTCGAGCCCGGCGATGGCCCGGTCGTCGCCTTGATAGCCACCGTCGAGCTTGGTGGTCACGAAGATCTCTTCGCGAGCAACTCCGCTTCCGGCGATTCCGCGGCCGACCCCGACTTCGTTGCCGTACTTCGCGGCGGTGTCGACGTGCCGGTAGCCGACCGCGACCGCTTCGATCACGGCGCGTTCGACTTCTGCGTCGTCGAGGGGCGATGTGCCGAGCCCGATCTGCGGGATGCTGGTGCCGTTGTTGAGAGGTACGCGAGGAATGGCCATGCTTCACACTATTCCCATGTTCGCGTGGCCTCGCCAGGCCTGCGGCTAGATGACGCCCTCTGACAGCGTCGACGGGTTGCCGAACCGGTGGGCGGTGATCGAAATCGCCTGCTCGTGCACGAACGGCAGGACTTCGACGCGTCCTGACGCGGTCACCGGGTTGGCGTAGATCGCGACGTCGGGCGTTCCACCGATCGCCTGAGCGAGCGCAGTCGCGTCCCCGCCGATCAACCGGATGCGGTGTGGTCGCACCGTGCTCGACGCGAGCCTCTTGTGCCACTGCGCCTCGCTCTCGACCGTGATCTCCACGTCGCGTTCGCGCAGCAACTGGTGCATGGCTCGCGGGAGTTTCACCGAGCTGCTCACGGTGAAGGGCGAACGGGCCACCGTCGCCGCTGCCATGACGCGGAGGAGCTGCGGCAGCTCGCCGTCTTCGGCGAGACGGATGGTCACGGGTACCGGCCGGTAGCGGAACAGGTTGCGTTCCACCCCGACGCCGGAGACGTCTTTGACCGTGTGGAACTCGTTCGCCGCCGCGATCGCATCGCTGAGTGCGGACCGCCGCACGAGATCGAAGGCGGTGTAGTCCATCGACGACTGGCCGGATTCGATGAGGGCGGTCACGCGCGGGTCGAGGCCGCGAAGGTGCAGGCTCGTGCTGGAGCTGCCCGCCTCCGGCTTCCACGACCCGAGACCGAACAGGTAGTTCGGGCCGCCGGCCTTCGTTCCCGTGCCGACGGAGGAGCGCTTCCATCCGCCGAACGGCTGCCGTTGCACGATCGCGCCGGTGATGCCGCGGTTGACGTAGAGGTTGCCCGCCTCGACGGTCTCGAGCCACAGCGCAAGCTCTTCGGCGTCGAGCGAGTGGAGTCCCGCCGTGAGGCCGTATTCGATCACGTTCTGAAAACGGATCGCCTCATCGAGGTTCTTCGCCGACATGATTCCCAGCACCGGCCCGAAGAACTCGGTGAGGTGGAAGTACGACCCGGGCTGAACTCCCGTGCGCACGCCCGGCGACCAGAGCTTGCCGCTCTCGTCGAGCCGTTCCGGCTTGACCAGCCACTCCTCGGAGGCGCCCAGCGCCGTGAGCGCGTGGAGGAGCTTTCCCGACGCGGGCTCGACCAGCGGACCCATCTGGCTCGTGGGATCTTGCGGGTACCCGACACGGAGACTCGTCACCGCGTCGACCAGTTGGTGACGGAAGCGCTCGGAACTCGCCACCGACCCGACGAGGATCACGAGGCTGGCCGCCGAGCACTTCTGCCCCGCGTGGCCGAACGCGCTCTTCACGATGTCTGCGACGGCCAGGTCGTAATCGGCGCTCGGCGTGACGATGATCGCGTTCTTGCCGCTGGTCTCCGCCAGCAGCGGCAGGTCGGGCCGCCACGACCGGAACAACTTGGCTGTTTCATACGCTCCGGTGAGGATGACCCTGTCGACTCGCGGGTCGGCGACGAGCCGCTGCCCCAGGTCGTTCTCGGGCACATCCGCGAGCGCCAGCAGCTCCCGAGGCAGACCAGCCTCCCACAGCGCTTCGATCATGACCGCGGCCGACCGCTTGGCCTGCGGCGCCGGTTTGATGATCACGCCGCTGCCCGCGGCGAGCGCCGACAGCACGGAACCGGCCGGGATGGCGACCGGGAAGTTCCACGGTGGCGTGACGACGGTCACCTGGGACGGCACGAAGGTCGCGCCCTGAACGGTGTCGAGTTCGCGCGCGCGTGCAGCGTAATAGTGCGCGAAGTCGATCGCCTCGCTGACCTCGGGGTCGCCCTCCGCGATCGTCTTGCCGGTCTCCGCTGCCATGACCTCGATGAGCCGGTCTCGGTTGGCCGCGAGCGCCAACCCCGCGCGATCGAGAACGGCGGCGCGCTCGAACCCGCTGCGACGCCCCCAGGCCTCACCGTTGATCTGAACCGTGCGGATGAGCGCGTCGAGCGCCGCCGCATCGGTGACGGCGGCGCGCGCGATGGTCTCGACACCCAACTCCGAGGATGCCGACCGCGCCAGAATTTTGCGGCCCCACGCGCGGTTCGCAGCGAGCGAAGGGTCGGTGTCGGCCGCGTTCTTGAATCCGCCGCCCGGAGCGAGCACTGACGCGTCGCCCCGCGATCCGCGCTGCAGACCGAGCACGACGCTCGTCAGACCTTCATCGGCGGACGTCTCTCCGACCGCGGGGGCGGCTGGGCGGGTGAACGCCTCCGCATCCGCGTCTTCCCACTCGCGCACACGGTCTTGTCGGCGGTTGGGCAGCGGCGCCATTCCGCGCGGACTTCGATCGGCTTCGAGTTCCGCGACGGAGGCGAGGAACCGGCGCCGTTCACGCTCGAACAGCTGTGGATCGGAGTCGAGCTCGAACACCGCGGACATGAAGTTCTCCTGACTCGCGTTCTCTTCGAGCCGGCGGATGAGGTAGGAGATCGCGACATCGAACTCGGCCGGGTTGACCACCGGCGTGTAGAGCAGCAGCGACCCGACTGTCTTCTTCACCGCTTCGGCCTGTGCCGTGGCCATTCCGAGCAGCATCTCGAAGTCGATGCGGCCGGTGACGCCCCGGCGCGAGGCGAGCAGCCACGCATAGGCCACATCGAAGAGGTTGTGGCCTGCGACACCGATCTTGACGGCGTCAGTGTGCTCCGGTGTGAGCGCCCAGTCGAGCACTCGCTTGTAGTTGGTGTCGGTGTCTTGCTTGGTGCTGTATGTGGCAAGCGGCCAGCCGTGGATCGCAGCGTCGACGTGCTCCATCGCGAGGTTCGCGCCCTTGACCACGCGCACCTTGATCGGCGCACCCCCTCCCATCCGGCGCGCGGTCGCCCACTCGGTGAGCCCTTGCAGCGCGTCGAGCGCATCCGGGAGATAGGCCTGCAGCACGATGCCGGCTTCGAGCCCGGCGAACTGCGGCTTGCCGAGGATGCCCGTGAACACGGCGATCGTCAGGTTGAGGTCGCGGTACTCCTCCATGTCGAGGTTGATGAACTTGGGCTTGGGCGAGCTCGCGGCGAGCTGATAGAGCGGGGTGAGCCGTTCGACGACCCGTTCGACCGTCTCGTCGAACGACCACATCGAGAGTTGCGACGCGATCGACGACACCTTGATCGACACGTAGTCGACGTCGTCCCTCGCGAGGAGCACGCGGGTTCCCTCGAGCCGGCGTGCCGCTTCCGCCTCGCCGAGCACCGCCTCGCCGAGCAGGTTGAGGTTCAGCCGGGCTCCGTGCCCGGCCGGGTCGGACGGCCGGCGCAGATGGGCGATGGCCGGCCCCAGCTTCTCGGGTGACGCATCGACCACGAGGTGGCCGACCATCCGCCGCAGCACCCGCCGCGCGATCGGGATGACGACCCACGGCAGAACCGGCCCGAACACTCCCCCGAGCCAGATCGCGAAGCGCATGTACCAGGGCAGGAACGACGGGATGCTCTTGGCGACCTTCTGCAGGTTGTACCCCGCTACGAACTTGTCTTGCGGGCGCGCGACCCCGTCGACGAAACCCACCGCGAAGTCGAGACCGTGCGGATCTTTCAGCACGCCGGCCAAACGCTCGGCGGCCGGGTCGTCTTTCGGCACCGAACCATCCGCGCCGGGTGCCGTGCTCTGCGCCAGCCAGGTGCGCACGAGCTCCACCGCCTCGCCGGCGATCTGCGACGGGCGGACCTCGACACCATCCGAGTGATCAACCATGCTCACGACTGTATTCCTCGCTGTCGAAGGGAAGCGCCGCGGCGGTCACGATGTGGAGAACTGCGGGCTGTGGAAACAGTGTGGGGCTATTCTCTGATTAGTAAAAGCGAATGTTCTTGAACGATATCGTTCGGTAGAAGCGAACAAAGAGGTCCTATGCTCGACGTGCGCCGCCTTCGTCTCCTGCACGAGCTCAAGCTCCGCGGAACCGTCACCGGTGTGGCGGAGGCGCTGGCGTACAGTCCGTCCTCCGTCTCCCAGCAACTGGCCGCCCTGGAGCGCGAGGCCGGAGTGCCACTGCTCGCGAAGGCCGGACGGCGCGTGCAGCTCACCGCGCAGGCCGAGATCCTCGTCGAGCACACGGCCCGCATCCTCGATCTGCTCGACGAGGCTCAGTCCGATCTGGCCTCGTCGCTCACCACGGTCGCCGGCGTCGTGCGGATCGCGGTGTTCCAGTCCGCAGCGCACGCGATCGTGCCCGCCGCCCTGAACCTGCTGGCCGCCGACTACCCGGACCTCCGCGTCGAGGTGACCGAACGCGAGCCCGAGCTCGGCCTGTTCGAGGTGTCGGCCCGCGACTTCGACCTGGTGATCGCCGAGCAGTATCCCGGCAACACGCGCCGCCTGCGCTCCAACCTCGACCGGGTCGAGCTCGCGAGCGACAGCATCCGTCTTGCCACATCGGCGAATCCGGATGCCCGGGTCGCCGCGCGCTCACTCGAAGCGGCGGCGGGGCTCCCCTGGGTGATGGAACCGCAGGGCACGGCGGCACGCACGTGGGCCGTTCAACTCTGTCGCGAGGCCGGATTCGAGCCGGATGTGCGGTTCGAGACCGCTGACCTCATCGCGCACATCCGCTTGATCGCCTCGGGAGCGGCCGTGGGCATCCTGCCCGACCTGGTGTGGGCGGGCGGGTCGCCGAGCGTGCGGCTCACCGCGCTGCCCGGAACACCGCGCCGCTCGATCTTCACCTCGGCCAGACGCTCGTCGGCCAGTCGTCCCGGAGTCGTCGCGTGCCGGGAAGCCCTCGCCCGCGCTGTCGCGGCCTCCGGTTCCGACCTACGACCCTGACGAGTTCTTCTGCAGCTCTTCGGCGAACATCACGATGATGCCGCTCGGGCCGCGGACGTAGGTCAGCTTGTAGACGTCTTCGTAGGTCGCTACACCTCGGAGGGGGTAGCAGCCGTGCTTGGCCGCGATCGCGAGCGCGTCGTCGATGTCGTCGACCGAGAACGCGACACGGTGCATGCCGATCTCGTTGGGAAGGGTGGGCTCCGTCTCGATCGCCTCGGGATGGATGTACTCGAAGAGCTCGAGGCGGCCGTTGCCGTCGGGGGTCTGGAGCATCGCGATCTTGGCGTGGTTGCCGTCGAGGCCGACAGCGGTGTCGGCCCATTCGCCGCTCACGGTGTCTCGGCCGAGAACCGTCAAGCCGAGGTCGGTGAAGAAGGAGATCGTTGCTTCGAGGTCTCGTACGGCGATGGCGACGTTCTCGAGTTTGATGGGCATGCGGCCCATGCTAGCGAGCCGCCGCGCGAGCATGGCAGACCTCCGCCGACACGCCTTAGGCTCGCTGGTATGACCGAAGCCACCACCTGGTCCACCGCATCCGGGGCGGAACCCACCCACGACGTCGTCATCGTCGGCGGAGGCCACAACGGCCTCACCGCCGCGGCGTATCTCGCGAAGGCAGGACTCAGTGTGATCGTGCTCGAACGGCTCGACTCCGTGGGCGGCGCGGCGGTCAGCGCGCAGGCGTTCGACGGCGTGGACGCCTGGCTGTCGCGCTACTCCTACCTCGTCAGCCTGCTGCCGCAGCGGATCATCGACGACCTCGGGCTGAAGATCGAGCTGGCCCGCCGGCGTTACTCCTCTTACACACCCGTTCCCGGTGACCCCGATGGCGCTGGGCTGCTCATCGACAACCAGGACGCAGAGGCGACCGCCGCATCCTTCGCCCGCATCGGAGCCGGCGAGGACGCCGAGGCCTTCTCCCGGTTCTACGAAGCGACGTCCGAGGTGGCGCGCGCACTCTGGCCGACGGTCACCGAGCCGCTGCTCACGCGCACGGAGGCGAAGTCGCTCCTCGGCGACGACGAGCTGTGGCAGGCGATGATCGAGCGCCCGATCAGCGAGTTCATCGAGTCGCGTCTGAGCAACGACGTGGTGCGAGGGGTCGTGGCCACGGATGCGCTCATCGGCACGTTCGCCAGCCTGCACGAACCCGACCTGGCCCAGAACCGCTGCTTCCTCTATCACGTCATCGGTGGCGGCACCGGGGACTGGGATGTGCCCGTCGGCGGCATGGGTACGGTGACCGGCGAACTCACCCGCGTCGCCGTCGAGGCCGGAGCGCGCATCGTCACCGGCGCCGAGGTCACCGCGCTGAGTCCCGACGGCACCGTCGACTATCGCCGCAAGGAGCACGATCGCCGGGTCGTCGGCCGTCATGTGCTCGCCAACGTCGCCCCCGACGTGCTCGACCGGCTGCTCGGGGAACAGCCGGAGCCTCCCCGCCCCACCGCCGAGGGCGCACAGGTGAAGGTGAACCTGCTGCTGAAGCGGCTGCCCCGCCTTCGGGACGAGACGATCGATCCGGCCGCCGCCTTCGGCGGAACGTTCCACATCAACGAGACGTACGAGCAGCTCGAAACCGCATACACCGGTGCGGTTCGCGGCGTGATGGCCGAGCGCCTCCCCTGCGAGATCTACTGCCATTCGCTCACCGACCCGAGCATCCTCGACCCCGACCTCGCGGCCACGGGCGCCCAGACGCTCACCGTCTTCGGCCTGCACACCCCCGACCGCTGGCTCACGGATGCGAACAACGACGCCACCCGCGAGCGTCTGCAGAAGTCAGTGCTCGCCTCCCTGAACTCGGTGCTCGCCGAGCCGGTCGAAGACCTGCTGCTGACCGACGCCGAGGGGCGGCCGTGCATCGAGACGAAGACCACGCGCGACCTCGAGCGCGCGCTCAACATGCCCGGGGGCAACATCTTCCACGGGCCGCTCTCCTGGCCGTTCGCTGAAGACGATGACGCGCTCGACACCGCCGCGGAGCGCTGGGGTGTCGCGACACGGCACCCGCGAATCCTGCTGTGCGGCTCCGGCGCGCGGCGCGGCGGGGCGGTGAGCGGCATCGGCGGGCACAACGCCGCGATGGCCGTGCTCGACAGCTGACCGCCCAGCGAGTGAGCTGTGCGAACTGACAGAATGGAACCTCGGGTTCGACGTCAGGAGGATGAATGATCGCCGTCCTCGCAGCGTTCGCTCTGCTCTCCCTCGCGACGCCGATGCTGACCCGTCTGCTCGGTCGGCGCGTCTTCGCCGTCATCGCCGTTCTGCCGGCGGCAGCGTTCGTGCTGCTGCTCACCTGGCTTCCGGGCGTGCTCTCCGGAGAACCGGTCGTCGAGAACGTTCCGTGGATCCCTGCGCTCGACATCGGCCTGAATTTCCGGCTCGACCCCCTTGCTCTGCTGCTGGCCCTCATCGTCACCGGCGTCGGCACGCTCGTGCTGCTTTACTGCATGAACTATTTCGCCGACGACGAGCCCGCTCTCGGCCGGTTCGCCGCGCTGCTGCTCGCTTTCGCCGGCGTGATGTTCGGACTCGTCACCGCCGACGACGTGTTCATCCTCTTCACCTTCTGGGAAGCCACGAGCGTGCTCTCCTACCTGCTCATCGGCCATTACACCGGTCGCAAGGAGAGCCGCGGGGCGGCATTGCAGGCGCTCACCGTCACCACCTTCGGCGGCCTCGCGATGCTCGTCGGGCTCGTCATCCTGGCCGTGCAGGGCGGCACGACGTCGCTGTCGGAGCTCGTCGCGCATCCGGTCACCGGCGGCGCCGGCGAGTGGGCGATCGCGCTGGTGCTGCTCGGCGCGATCTCCAAAAGCGCTCTCGTGCCGTTCCATTTCTGGCTCCCCGCGGCGATGGCCGCCCCCACCCCGGTGAGCGCGTACCTGCACGCGGCCGCGATGGTGAAGGCCGGCGTCTACCTGGTCGCGCGCCTGGCGCCCGGATACGCCCCGCTCGAGGTGTGGCATCCGATCGTCATCGGGCTCGGCGCGCTCACGATGCTGGTCGGCGGGTGGCGGGCGCTGCGCCAATACGACCTGAAGCTCCTTCTCGCGTATGGCACGGTCAGTCAGCTCGGCTTTCTCGTGATGGTCACAGGATTCGGCACGCGCGACGCCGCGCTGGCGGGCGTCGCCCTGCTGCTCGCGCACGCCCTGTTCAAGGCCGCGCTGTTCCTGGTCGTCGGCATCGTCGACCACGCGGCGGGAACCCGCGACTGGCGCAAACTCTCCGGCCTCGGGCGCAGGATGCCCGCTGTCGCCACGATCGCGTTCATCGCCGCCGCGTCGATGGCCGGGGTGCCGCCCCTGCTCGGCTTCGTGGCGAAGGAGGCCGTGTTCACCTCGTTCCTGGATGCGGCCGGCCACGGCGACCCCTGGGTGTGGGTGGCTCTTCTCGGTGCGATCGCCGGCTCCGTACTGACCGTCGCATACACCGTGCGTTTCGTCTGGGGAGCGTTCTTCAAGAAACAGGGCGTCGAGGCGACCCCGCTGCACGCCGCCGGCCGCGGCATCGTGGTCGCGCCGGGCATCCTCGCCGCCGCTAGCCTGGTCGCCGCGTTCGCCGTGCCGTTCATCGAGCCCGTCCTCGCCGGCTACTCCGACGAGTTGCCCGGCGGACACGACTACCACCTCGCGCTCTGGCACGGCCTCGAACCGGCGCTCGCGATCTCGGCCGGAGTGTTCGCCCTCGGTGCGCTGCTGGTCTGGGGCCGGCAGCGGGTGGCCCGCCTCCAGGCCGCCGTCGCGCCGATGGTCGACTCGGCCCGCGGATACCTCGGGATCGTCTCGGTCGTCGACCGAGTCGCCGCCGCGATCACCACCGCCATCCAGCAGCGGGGTCTGCCCGGCTACCTCGCGATCATCGTCGGCGTGTTCGTCGGCGGCCTGGGCACCGCATCCCTGCTGAACACGTCGTGGCCCGACGGCATCCGGCTCTGGGACTATCCGACCCAGCCCTTCCTCGCGCTGGTCATGGCGGTCGCCGCGGTCGCCGCGGCCACCGTGCGTCAGCGGATGACCGCCGTGCTGCTCGTGAGCGTCACCGGCTACGGCCTCGTGCTGCTTTTCGGGATGTCGGGCGCGCCCGATCTCGCACTCACGCAGGCACTGGTCGAAACGATCGTGCTCGTCGTGTTCGTGCTCGTGCTCAGGCGCCTGCCGAAACAGATCGCCCAGCGTCATCCCCCGGTGAAGAAGGTGGCGCGCGGGATCATCGGCGCCCTTTCCGGAATCGTGATGGCCGTGCTCGGCCTCGTCGCGCTCGGCGCGCGCATCCGGCCCACCATCGCCGACGGCCTCCCCGTGCTCTCGCTCGAAGCCCACGGCAAGAACATCGTGAACGTGATGCTCGTCGACATCCGCGCCTGGGACACCCTCGGCGAGATCTCGGTGCTCGTCGCGGTCGCGACCGGCGTCGCCAGCCTGATCTTCGTGTCGGGCCGCACCGGCGGCGCTCCCCGCCTCGACTCGGGCCACCTCACGCTGAATCGCCGCGATCGCCTGCAGCCAGTGCCCGAGGCCGCGCGCAGCATCCGGGCGCCGCGCACCAGCCTCGCCGACACCGAGGGCGAGACGGATGCGCCGGGCGAGGCCGCAGGAACCCGCCAGACCTGGCTGCTCGCCGGCCGCACCATCTCGCCGCGCAACCGCTCGATCCTCATCGAGGTGCTCGTGCGGCTGCTCTTCCACCCGGCCATCGTCGTCTCCGTGTTCCTGCTCTTCGTCGGCCACAACTCCCCAGGCGGCGGATTCGCGGGCGGCCTGCTCGCGGGCCTCGCGCTCGTCGCGCGCTACCTCGCCGGCGGGCGGTACGAGCTCGGCGAGGCGGCGCCGGTCGACGCGGGGCGTCTGCTCGGCACCGGCCTGCTGCTCGCCGCCGCCACCGCGACGGGCTCCCTGTTCTTCGGCGCACCGGTGTTCACCTCCGCGTGGTTCGAGACCGACATCCCTGTGCTCGGCACCATCTCCATCGGCACGTCCACCCTGTTCGACGTCGGTGTCTACCTCGTGGTCGTCGGGCTCGTGCTCGACATCCTCCGCTCCCTCGGCGGCGAGGTCGACAGGCAAGAGGAGCAGCAGGCCGAGAACGCCGACGACTCCGAGAGGAGCCGCGCGTGACCGCATCCCTCACCCTCGTCGTGCTGATGGCCGTGCTGTTCGGCGCCGGCATCTCGATCATGCTCGAGCGCAGTCTGACGCGCGTGCTGATCGGATTCCTGCTCGTGGGCAACGCCGTGAACATCCTCATCTACCTGATGAGCGGCGCACCGGGACTCGCGCCGCTGCTCGGTGACGGCGTCGACCCGAAGAGGATCTCCGACCCGTTGCCTCAAGCGTTCGTGCTCACGGCGATCGTCATCAACCTCGGCATCACCGCTTTCATGCTCGCCCTGATCTACCGGTCGTGGTGGCTCGCGCAGCTCGGCGAGAAGGGCGACCTCATCGACGACGAGTCGGAGAACGCCGAAGACGCCGAGGATGCCGCCGACCTCATCCGCAGCTCGGCCGCGGACGACAAGGCGATCCAAGACATCATCGACGCGAGCGACGAGGAGGCTCCGCGATGACCGCCGTTCTCGTGCCCCTCGTCGTCTTGATCCCTCTGCTCGGAGCGGCGTCGGCCCTCATCCTCGGGCGTCACCGCCGCGCGCAGATCGCCGTGAGCTTCGGCGCTCTGACGGCCGTGACCGTGGTCGCCGTCGCCCTGCTCATCGCGGTCGACACCACCGGTCCCGCGGTCGTCTACATCGGCGGCTGGAACGCCCCGTGGGGGATCACGCTCGTGGTCGACAGGCTCTCGGCGATCATGCTGGTGATCTCGGCGATCATGCTGCTCGTCGTGCTCGCGTACTCGATCGGCCAGGGGATAGCCGATCAGCACCGGGAGACGCCGGTCTCGATCTTCCACCCGAGCTACCTCATCCTGTCGGCGGGTGTGTTCGACGCGTTCATCGCCGGCGACCTGTTCAATCTGTACGTCGGCTTCGAGATCCTGTTGTCGGCCAGCTACGTGCTGCTGACCCTCGGCGGCACCGGCGAGCGCATCCGGGCCGGCGTCACGTACATCATCGTGAGCCTGGTCTCGTCGCTCTTCTTCCTCAGCGCGATCGGCCTCATCTACGGCGCGACGGGAACGGTCAACATCGCCCAGCTCTCGGTGCGTCTCGCCGAGCTCCCCGGCAGCGTGCAGCTCATGCTGCATCTTCTGCTGCTGACCGCGTTCGGCATCAAGGCCGCGGTGTTCCCGCTGTCGTTCTGGCTGCCCGATTCGTATCCGACCGCGCCTGCGCCTGTGACCGCCGTGTTCGCCGGCTTGCTGACCAAGGTCGGGGTCTACGCGATCATCCGCACCGAGACCGTGATCTTCAAAGACAGCGACCTGTCGGTGCTGCTCCTCGTCATCGGCGGGCTCACCATGCTGATCGGGATCCTCGGCGCGCTCACCCAGGCCGACATCAAACGGCTCCTCTCCTTCACGCTCGTCAGCCACATCGGTTACATGATCTTCGGCATCGCTCTGATGAGTCAGCTCGGGCTCGCGGCGACGATCTTCTACGTCGTCCACCACATCACCGTTCAGACCACGCTGTTCCTCACAACCGGGCTCATCGAGCGGTTCGGCGGGGCCACCTCGATCAACAGACTCGCCGGCCTGCTCAAGGCGTCGCCGTTGCTCGGAGTGCTGTTCTTCATCCCCGCTCTCAACCTCGGCGGCATCCCGCCGTTCTCGGGTTTCCTCGGCAAGACCGGCCTGTTCCTCGCGGGCGCCGAGAGCGCAGGCCGGGGCGGCCCCGATGCGTGGCTGATCTGGGTGGTCATCGGCGTCGGCGCGATCACCTCGCTCATCACCCTGTACGCCCTCACCCGGTTCTGGAACATGGCGTTCTGGCGCCCGCGCTCGCAGCTCGAAGGCTACGAGTCGGCGCTGCTCGGCTCGGTCGTCGAAGCCCCCGAGGGCGCGACAGTCACCGCCACCCGCACGACGCCGGTGCTCATGGTCGTCGCGACGAGCGTGCTCGTCATGGTCACGATCTGCCTCACGGTCTTCGCCGGCCCCCTCTTCGACCTCACCGGCCGCGCTGCCGCCGACCTCCTCGACCCGAACACCTACGTGTCCCTGGTCTTCCCGGGAGGTGTGCGATGAAACCGTCGACGGAGGTCTCGCGCTGGCGTTCCGTGTGGCGGCAGCTTCCCCTGCTCGTCGCGCTGGTCGTGCTGTGGGTCTTCCTCTGGGATCAGATCACCGTGCTCACCGTCGTCACCGGCGTGCTGCTCGCCGTCGGCGTCACGCGCGCGCTCTACCTTCCCCCTGTTCTGCTCAGCGGCCGATTCAACGTCTGGCGCGGACTTCTGCTCGGGCTGCGCATGACTTACGACGTCACGATCGCCTCCCTGCAGGTCGCAGCCCTTGCGCTGAATCCGCGGTGGAAGCCGATCAACTCGATCATCGCCGTGCAGCTGCTCACCCGCTCCGACCTGGTCACCACCCTCACCGCCGAAGCGATCTCGGTGGTGCCGGGCACCGTTGTCGTCGACATCGACCGCGAGCGCGGCCTGCTGTACCTGCACGCACTCGGCACCCGCACGCACGCCGACATCGAGCGCGTGCGCCACGACGTCCTCGGCACCGAGGAGAGAATCGTGCTCGCCATCGGCACCCGCGAACAGGCCGCTTCGGTCAGGCGGGCCCGTCGCGAGCGCCGCAACACCGATCACACGATTGGAGCACGCGAATGACCTTCCTCAACTACGTCAGCATCATCGCCGGCATCATGTTCGGCATCGGCGCAATCGCTGCCGTCTACCGCATCATCCGCGGTCCCTCGATCCTCGACCGGGCGCTCGCGACGGATGTGCTGCTCGCCATCGCGATCTGCGCCCTCGGCGCCGAGATGGCCATCAACAAGCACGTCGACACGCTCGTCATCATGCTCGTGCTCGCGATGTTCGCGGTCGTCGGCTCGATCTCGATCGCGCGCTTCATGTCGAAGCAGGATGCGTCGTGAGCGTCGGCGAGATCGTCGTCGGTCTCCTCATCCTTGTCGGCGGATTCCTCTCGATGGCCGCCGGCATCGGCATCGTGCGGTTTCCGGATGTGCTGACCCGCCTCCACGCGGCCACGAAACCGCAGGTGCTCGGGCTGGCGGTCGTTCTCGCCGCCATCATCGTGCAGGTGCCGACCTGGGGCGTGCTGACCACGGCCATCCTCGTCATGACGTTCCAGCTGCTCACCCAGCCGATGACCGCGCACATGCTCGGCCGCGCCGCCTACCGCTCCGATCACGTCCGTCGCGACCTCCTCATCGAAGACGACCTCGGCCGCGACATCGCCGCCCACGACCAGACGGACCATTAGCACTGCCGCTTGCGGCCTCACGTGACTAGTGTGAGGAACAGCTGGAGGTGCATCATGATTCCGCAACCCACTGGTCGACTGGTTCGCAAAGACGACGGCGTCTACGTCGTGCTCGACAGGATCTTCAAGGCTCCCATCGAAGACGTCTGGTCGTATTTCTCCCGATCGCCGCGGCTCGCGGAGTGGCTCGGCGAGTTCACCGGCACCCCGTCGACGGGCGCGGCGCGGTTCCGCATGAAGGTCGAGGGCGACGACGCCGAGTGGCAGAACGTCTCCATCCTCGAGTGCCAGGCACCGCACAGGCTCGCGGCCGACATCGGCCCGTCCGACAGCGCCTGGCGCATGTATCTGCACCTCACCGAGGCGAGCGGACGCACCACGGTCACGTTCGGCCGGCGTCTGCACGACCTGAGCGAGGAGGCCGACACCGGCGTCGCGTGGGACTACTACCTGGACAGGCTCATCGCCGCCCGGGCCCACAGGCCGATGCCCGACTGGAACGACTATCACCCCGCGATGCTCGAACACTACGAGAACCTCTGCCGGGAGCTCGGCGACGACCTCCGCCGGGAGCACGCCGCCGCCCACGCCGGCCTCGCTCGTGACGTGTCCGACACATCCGCCTGAGCCGGGCCGGCACTCGGTAGGGTCGAAGAATGCCTGTGCCCTCCGAGTGGATCGAACATCGCCGCGGTGACCGCGAGCTCGTGGGCTGGCTGCGCCCCGAAGGGCACGGTTTCGTCGCCATCGACCTGCTCGGGCGACCGGTGACCGGTGTGGTCGACTGGCTCGAGGGCGAGGAGACCCTCGAAGCGCACGGCATCGGCTACCTGGCAGACCCGTACGAGCTGCGCCTCGACGACGGCCACTGGCTGCGGGTGCGGATCACCGAGGTGTCGACGGATGCGATCCGCGTGAAGAAAGAAGACTGGGGCGACATGACCGCCACCCACATCGACTACACCGTGCCGTTCCCACTGCCGGAACAGTTGCGCCCGCACCGCCCAGCGCGCTGAGCGTCAGGGCGTCGCCGCGTCGCGGCGTCGCGGCTCAGTGCCAGCGGTGCTCCTGCAGCGTGATGCGCGGGCCGTGCCGCTCGAACCGGTGCCCACTCGCCAGCACGAGGCGGATGACGCGCTGGCGGTGACCCGTCCACGGTTCGAGCAGCTCGAGCATCCCGTCGTCGTCGACGCGCTGCCCGATCAGGGCTTCGCCCACGTAGTGCGCGAGGTGGTAGTCGCCGACGCTCACCGCATCCGGGTCTCCGTGCGAACGCTGCAGCGTCTCGGCCGCCGTCCAGACGCCGATGCCCGTCACCGTGCGCAGCTTCATGGCCGCTTCGACCAGGGTCGCCGCCGCATCCGCCGCCCGTTCGAGCGAGCCGGCCACGGCCATCGCCGACAGAACGGTGCGCGCGCGACCGGGATCGACCCCGGCACGGTGCCACTCCCACGACGGGATGCCGCGCCACTGTTCGACCGTCGGCACCACGCGCATTCCCTCGGGTGCCGGCCCCGGAGCGGGCTCGCCGTACCAGCGCAGCAGTCTCGCCCACGACCGGTATGCCTCCAGGCTCGTCACGCGCTGCTCGATGACGGCCGGGATGAGGGCTTCGATCATGCGGCCCGTGCGGGTCAGGCGCAACCCGGCGTTGCGCCGGCGGCTCTCGTGCAGCAGCGGTGTGCTGCGCACGTCGAGGCCGGTCCAGTCGTCGTCGCAGCCCAGCATCGCGGGAACCGCCGAGATCGCCCAGTCCGCGCCGGGGCCCCAGGCAGCGGCCTCGACAGCGCCGGACGCACCGGGGTTCAGGATGCGCAGGGTCGCCGGCCCCTCCGGCGTGCGGAAGGTGCGCCACATCCCTCGATCGTCCCACCGCGTCGTCGGGTCGTGCGGGCCGCGCCCGAGCACTCCGAGCGTCGCCCGGATGTCCACCGGCTCGGCCGGCGAGTACACGGTCTTCGCCACGGGCGCGCCGGCGGAAGCGGCGACAGGCGTGGCGGTGGTCATGCACGAATGCTACGTCACGCCGCCTGACCGGCAGCACACACTCTTCCCCAATGTCGGCCCCCTCCAATACTGTCGCCCCATGGGATCATCATTCGAAGCCGATTCAGTCGCGCGCCTGCGCGAAGCAGTGTCGGGAAACGTCTACCTGCGAGGCGATGCCGGCCTCGCAGCCGAGGTCGCGTGCTTCAACCCGGCCGTCGTCCACGACCCCGACATCGTCGTCGCCGTCACCTCTGACGACGACGTCGTCGAGGCTCTCCGATTCGCGCGGGAGAACGGTCTGGCGGTGCACATCCAGGCCACCGGTCACGGCTCCGAGAGCCCGATCACCGGCGGCCTCATCATCTCCACCAGGGCACTGGGCTCGCTCACCATCGACCCCGCGACCCGCCTCGCGAAGATCGGGGCCGGCCTCCGCTGGGCCCCGGTGATCACAGCCGCGGCCGAGCACGGCCTGGCGCCGGTCACGGGGTCGTCCACCAGCGTGGGCGCCGTCGGCTACAGCCTCGGCGGCGGGCTCGGCCCCCTGGCCCGCAGTCACGGCTTCACGGCCGACTGGGTGCGCGGCTTCCGCGTCGTCACCGCCGACGGTGAGATCGTGACGGCCGACGACGACACCAATCCGGAACTGTTCTGGGCGCTTCGCGGGGGCAAGGGCGGCCTCGGCGTCGTCACCGAGATGACTCTCGAGCTCGTGCCGCTGCGCACCCTCTACGCCGGCAGCATCTTCTTCGACGCCCCCGACGCCGAGGCGGCGTTCCGGGCCTGGATCGACTGGTCGGCTCAGCTGCCGGAGACCGCGACGACCTCGGCGGTGTTCCTGCACCTGCCCGACATGGAGGGGCCTCCCCCGCCGCTGCGCGGACGGTTCGTCTTCAGTGTGCGCTTCGCCTACCCGGGCGAGGCCGCGGAGGGTGCACGCCTGCTCGACCCGCTGCGCGCGGCGGCTCCCGTCTATCTCGATTTCGTGGGCGAGATCCCTGCGACCGCGGTCGCGACCATCCACAACGATCCCGAGGTCGGCGCACCGAGCTGGCTCAGAGGGCACATGCTCGACTCGTTCGACCAGCGAGACGGGTCGGCGCTCTACGAGCTCGTGAAGCCGGGAACGGATTCGCCGTTCCTCGCCGTCGAGATCCGCCAGCTCGGCGGCGCGACGAAAGTCGACACCGCCGACGGCACCGCCGTCGGCGGGCGCGACAGCCTCTACTCGCTGTCCACCCTCGCCGCCGACCCGGCCACGTTCGCCGAGGCCGCACCGGCCCGGGCGGCGGCCATCGCCGACGCGCTCGCCGGCAAGATCTCGGCGATCACGAACGTGAACTGGTCAGCCGGCCTCACAGACGAGGCCGCGTTCGAGCACGCTTGGCCGCCCGCGGTGTTCGACAGGTTGGCTGTCGCCCGGGCCGACTGGGACCCCGAGCGCCGGTTCGCCTTCGGGCCGGTCTGACCCGCCGCTCAATCGCTCCACACGCTGGGCGCCTTGGCACGCGTCGACGGAAGACCGGCATCCGCACCCCACTGCAGCAGCCAGGCGGGAACGGTGACATCCGTCGGCGCGGGGCCGACGGCATCCAGCAACTCCTGAATCGTGACGACCCCGCCGCCGCGCTTCAGAAACCGTCCGCGGATGAACGCCTGTGTGTAGATCTCGCCGTCGACCGTGAAGCGCTGCTCGACGTACACGGCCTTCTCGTCGTAGCCCAGGAGGCGCGACTCGACGACGAACGGCTGCCACAGTTCGAGTGACCTGCGAAACGAGATCGTCTCCGACGCCACCACGGGATACCAGCCGCGCTGCTTGAAGATCGCCCACACCCCGTTGCGCGTCAGCATGTCGAAGCGCCCGATGTCGGCGATCGACAGGTACACGCCGTTGTTCATGTGTTTGAGGATGTCGAGGTCGGTCGGCAGCACCCGGAACTTCGTGAAGGCGACGTCCCAGTGCCCGAGCCGCGCCCCGAACCGGGAGATCACCGCGTGAAGCATCGTCCGAAAGATCATGTGCACCCGCACATGCTAGCCAAGCGCCAACCGTTTCGCCCTTCGGTTGTCGCATCCCTCTAAAACGATCCCGTTCGCATCGGCGGCGGCTTGTGGCGATGGCAGTGACGTTGTCACTCAACGATTCCCGGATGCCGCGCGACCACCGGCCTGCGGCGCGGGAATGCGCGCATCCGTTCGATGGTTCCGTCCTTCATGACACTCATGGCGGTCGCGGAGGACACCCGCCTGGAACGCGCCCTGGCCACGCTGGAGTGGCGCCTCCTCGAGGCGAGCCGGATCGAGCTTTCCGTTCTGAGGCGGATCATCTCCCCCGGCGGCTCGATGCGCTTCCACTATGTGGTCGCCGGGTCGCTCGAGCTCCGCGCTGCCGGCGGCACGCAGACCCTTCGAGCCGGAGACTTCCTCCTGCTGAGCGGCGTCGCGCCGCACGTGCTGACCGCCGTCGAGCCGGCGACCGTGGTCACCGGGGCGCTGCAGTGCAGCGCATGCGAAACCGCTCCCCTGGCCGGAGCGCTCCCCGAGGTGCTCCTCGCCTGTGGCTTCAGCACGCGCGACCCCGACATGGCACAGCTCGTGGAGATCCTCGTGCGCGCGGTCGCCAACAACGACGGACGACCGGGTTCCAGCGTCATCGTGGACCGGTTCGCGACTCTCATCGCGTGGCGGCGGTGCGGTCGTGGGCGGAGAACAGCGGTGCGCTCGAGACCTGGCTCATCGGGCAGCGCGACCCGCACATCGCGCGCGCGATCGAGGCGATGCGCAGCGCCCCGGGCGACGCGTGGACGATCGAGAGCCTCGCACAGGTCGCGCGTTCCTCGCGATCGGTGTTCGCCGAGCGGTTCCGTGAGCTCGTCGGAGAGTCGCCGTCACGCTATCTCACGGCGCTGCGGATGGAGCAGGCGGAGCGACTGCTCGGCGACGAGCGCCTGAGCATCGCCGAGGCCGCTCACCGGCTGGGCTACGGGTCGGATGCCGCGTTCAGCCGCGCGTTCCGGCGCCATGCGGGCGAGAGCCCCGCGTCGTGGCGGCGGCGCGGCCCGCAGGCCAGGCGCGCCCTGCAGCCCGCGCGCGCCCTGCAGCTCGAGAGCTAGTCGGCAGCCGCCGGCAGCACGCGCGCACCGCCCCGGCTGACGGCGCCGAGAAGCACGCCGCCCAGCACCGCTGCGACAGCACCGGAGACGAACGTCGCCTCCACACCGGCGCCATCCACCAGCAGGCCGCCGAGCGCGGCTCCGAGCGTGATCGCGATCTGGAATCCGGCGACGACGAGACCGCCTGCTGCCTCCATCCGGTCGGGCTCGACGCGAGCCGACCAGGTCTGCACCAGAGTCGGCACCCCGCCGAACGCGAACCCCCACAGCCCCACAGCAACGAACGCGAGGGGCACGATCGCCGGCAGGATCGCGAACGTCGCCACCGCCACCCCGAGGATGGCCGGCATCAGCACCAGCGCGAGCCGCAGCCGGCGATCAGCCAGGATGCCGGCCACGAGGTTGCCGACGAAGCCGCCCGCGCCGTAGATCGCGAGCAGGAGGGCCAGCCCGCCCGCCGTGAGGTCGGGGATCTCGGCCGAGCCGAGGCGGATGTAGGTGAAGCCCGCGAAGTGACCGCCAGCCAGGAGCACGACGGCGACCAGCCCGACGATCATCACCGGCGAGCGCAGGGTGTCGATCAGCGAGCGCACCCCCGCCTCCTTGGCGGCGGCGACGGGCGGCAGGCACACGAAGATGATCACCGCAGCGACCAGGGCCACGGTCGCCACCGACAGGAACACCGCGCGCCATCCCCACAGCGCGCCGAGGAACGCGCCGAGCGGCACCGCGACGACCGTGGCCATCGAGACACCGGTGTTCACGATCATCATCGCGCGCCCCAGGTGCTCGGCCGGTACCAGCCGTGCGGTCACGGCGAGCGCCATCGACCAGTAGCCCGCGATCGCGACGCCGAGGAGCATCCGGGACACGAGCAGCATCCAGAACTCGGGAGAGACGGCCACCAGCAGATTCGAGAGCGCGGCGAGCAGTGCGAGCCCGACCATCAGGTAGCGCCGGTTCAGCCGCGGGAACAGCAGCCCGATGCCCGGCCCGGCGACGACCCCGATGAGCGCCGTCGCCGTCACCGCCTGCCCGGCTGTCCCGTCGGACACTCCGAGCTCGGTCGCGATCGGCGAGAGCAGGCTGGCCGGCAGGAACTCGCTCGTGACGAGGGCGAAGATGCCGATCATCAGGGCGACGACGCCCAGCCAAGAGCCCCGGCGGGTGGGTGCGCTCTCGATCGCGTGGAGGGAAGCGGTGTCGACGGTCATGGCACCAGCCTGGTCGAAGCGTCGCTACACTGCCTCACCGAACGTCCTGGCCGCTTGATCGAACGTCCTGGATGCCGCGCCTCGGCGCGCGGCGCGCGGTCGTCCGTCACGGCGTAGATTCGAACAGCCCGAGGAAAGGGGACCAGTGACGACCGACGAGACGCGGGCTCTCGCTGTCGCGCGCGGGCTCGGGCTCGACGTGCAGCAGGCCGAGACCCTGCCGGGGGTGGTGAATGTCGTCGTTCGCGTGAGTGGCGATCGAGCGGATGCCGTCGTGCGGTTCGCCGCTGACGACTCACGCCCGAACGAGTTCCCTCTCGAGGAGTGGTGCTACGGCGCCGCGCGCTCGGCCGGCATCCCGTCGCCCGCGGTGCTCGGCAGCGGCGTTCACGAGGGGGTCGAATTCCTCGTTCTCGAGTATGTCCAGGCGACGTCGGCGGAGCCGATCGAGCACTGGCGCTGGTTGGGTCGGTACGCATCCCTGATCGCTCAGCTCCCGATCGGCGACGATGCACCGGAAGAGCTGTTTTCGCGTTTCGGCCGCGACCTTCCGCGAGCCTGGGCGGAGCATGTGCGGTACAACATCGCCGCCCTCGACGAGCACGACGACCTTCTGGCGCTCGGCGTCTACCCTCCCAGCGAGCAGGGTAGGCTCACCGGCCTTCTCGCCTCCCTCGACCGTGCCGACTTCGAGTTCGGCTTGGCGCACGGAGACCTCGCTCCCCGCAACCTCATCCCCGCTACCGGCGCCCCGGTGCTGATCGACTGGGGCGCGGCGACGACAGGGCCGGCGCCGTGGACGGACGTGCTGACGGTCTACCAGTGGGCGGTCGACGCCGGCACCGTGCCTCTCGCTGCCTTCCGTACTTTCGCCCATGCCGCCGGAATCGATCCCGTCCGAGCAGCGCCGACCCTCGACGCCCTGAGCGCGCTGAGGCACCTGGACCTGGCACGCTGGGCGGTCGCCCGCCGTCCGGACCTCGTTCCCCGCTACGTGCAGGCCGCCCGCGACGGGCTAGCGCGCGTTCTCGGCTAGTCGATGGCGACGGCCTCGAGCACGAGCGCTTGGCTCGGATTGAGAAGAGGGGCAGCCAGCCCGACCCTCCCGAGCGTGAGACCCGTTCCGCTCGCCTCACGGCGCTGAAGCCACACCGGAGGCGAGTCGTCGCGCATCGACGGCAGCGGCAGACCTTCGACGACCGAGACGCGATAGCGCGTGTCAGGGTCGAGGCCCGGCAACAGCAGCCGGGGCGGGGTCGCGAATTCCGAGGTGGCCGATCGTGCGTAGCGATACAGCGCGACCTGCGCACCATCCCCGATGACCGCGGTGAGTTCCGTGCCCGAATCGCCGGTGTCCCCGTGCAGGAGAGTGCCCGTATGGATGAGCTTGCGGTGCCGCTTGTAGAACGTGATCCATTTCGCGAGCACGGACAGTTCTTCCGGCGCGCAGTCGGCGATGTTGAGTTCCAGCCCCGGCGAGGAGAAGACGGTTGCGGCCATCCGGAACCCGAGATCCGCTTGACGGCCGGTCGTGTGCGCCCGTTGCGGCCCGACGTGGCTGCCGATCAGCTCCGGAGGCAGAAGGAGTTCGGTCCAGCGCTGAATCTTCAGTCGTTCGAGTGGATCGTTGGTGTCCGACGCCCATACCCGGTCGGTGCGCTGCAGGATGCCGAGATCCACACGCGCGCCGCCGGATGCGCAGGATTCGATCTCCAGCCGGGGATATTTCGAGCGCAGCGCATCGAGCAGGCGATAGAGGGCCGCGGTGTGCGCGTGCACCCCGGCTCGTCCGGCGGGGACCGCTTCGTGCAGGTCGCGGTTCTGGTCCCACTTCAGGTAGTCGATGGAGTATTCGTCGACGAGCGCGGATAGCCGCTCGAAGACCGTGTCCCACGCCTCGGGGATCGCCAGGTTGAGGGCTTGCTGGTTTCGCCACGCTCGGGGCAGGTGCGTCGTTGGGCCC
The DNA here is from genome assembly GCF_042880955.1 of Leifsonia sp. NPDC058292. Taxonomy (NCBI): domain Bacteria; kingdom Bacillati; phylum Actinomycetota; class Actinomycetes; order Micrococcales; family Microbacteriaceae; genus Leifsonia; species Leifsonia sp. NPDC058292. Next base: position 5,183 of record NZ_JBHVYL010000020.1, on the reverse strand, counting down.
AAGATCCAGTCCGGATGCGTTCGCGCCAGGTCAGAATCGAGGTTGATCATCTCCGGTTCCACCCACAGACCGAATTGCATTCCATTCGCCCGCACGCGGTTGACGAGAGGGTGCAAGCCCTGCGGCCACACAGTGCGGTCGACGAACCAGTCCCCCAGCCCGGCATCGTCGCTGCGTCGTTCGTGGAACCACCCGTCGTCGAGAACGAACCGTTCGACGCCGATGCCTGCTGCGACATCGGCGAGGTTCTGAAGACGCGTCTCGTCGTGATCGAAGTACACGGCTTCCCAGGTGTTCAGGATGACAGGGCGCGGCGTATCCGGATGCGTTGGTCGTGAACGCAACGACCGGTGAAACGTTTGGGACAGCCCGTCGAGTCCAGCATCAGACCACGCGAACAGCGTCTCCGGCGACGAATACGACTCACCGGCTTCGAGCACGATCTCGCCGGGGCGCAGGAGCTCACCGGCCCCGATGATCGTCGCACTCTCCGGTAGCGCGTCATGGCGATAGATGGAATCACCGCTCCACGCGAGATGCGTCGCCCAGACTTCACCGTGACCGTTGTCGAACCCGGGCGTGCCGAGGATGAGCAGGTAGGGCGAGTCGTGGCCGGTCCGGCCTCGTCGGCTCTCGCGTACCTGCGCGCCTTGCAGAAGCCGCGACCGTTGCGGCGAGCGCTCGCGAATCCATCGTCCGGTGAAGTCGAGCAACTCCTGGGCGTGGCCACCCACGGGCATCGTCGCTTCGAGGGCGTCGACTCGAATCGGAGCGCCACTGAGATTGGCCAGACTCTGGTGCACATGCACAAGACCCGCCTCGTCGATTCTGAGCGTGTACTCGAATGCGAGCTGCCGCGACGCGGCCCGATAGCTGAGCCCCGATGGATGTGCGTCGACGCTGACGTCGTCCCACTCCGCGACGATCAGCTCGTCGCCTTGTTCTGCGACGAATCCGGGTCGTCCAGCCCATCCGTCGGTCTCGGTGGGCAGAACGGTGAGCGGCCACGGCTGATCGAGCGCGCTCGACGACACCCCTCGACGCGTGGTGATGCTCAGTTCCCGGAGATCGTTCTCGTCGAGCTGGCCGGGATCGGCGCCCCAATGGAGCACGCAGGGAAGAACGCCGTCCGCGATCGAGACGATGACAGCCGTTCCGCCTGCGGCGACCTTGATCAGGCTTTCGGCAGCGGTTGCGGCGGGGTCCAGCGATGCGACGCTCTTCACGATTCTTCCCTGACGATTCTGACTTCGCCCGCAGGAACCAGCAGGGTGCCGTTCGTCGTCGTTCCCGTCACCAGCTCGACGCCGTCGGCCTCGACGCTGAGCGGCTCGCTGGTGTGGTTCGTCAGAAAGAGGAAGCTGACCTCTGCATGGTGCCGTCTGACCGCCTCGACGCCCTCCGGCACTCGGAGCCCGGTGATTTGTCGATCCTGCGTGATCTCGTCGATCATCGATCGGACGCCATCGTCGTCGAGACTGGCGGACACATACCAGGCAGCGCCTTCACCGTCCCCTTTCGAGCGTGTGATGGCCGGGTAGCCCGCCAATGGCCCGGATGCGTAGCGGGCGATCACGTCGGCGTCAGCGCTCTCCCTCATGAGCTCGGTCCATTCGGTCGCGGTGGCCCCGTTGTCCAGATGCACCGTCTCGCCGTCGAGGAGAGGAAAGTGCTCCTCGGTGGATGTCCCGAGGAGCTCGGAGAACGCCCCGGGAAAGCCGCCGGGCCGAATCCGGTCGTTCTCGTCCACGACCCCCGAGAGGTACGTGACGATGACCGTCCCACCGTTCGACACGACCGATTCGATGTTGCGCGCGGACGAGTCGTCCACGAGATGCAAGGTCGGGACGATGACGAGTTCGTAGCTCGTGAGGTCGGCCCAGGGGCCGATGATGTCGACGGGGATGTTCTTCTCCCAGAGTGCGCGATGCCATTTCCTGGCTTCGGCGCCGTAGCTGAGCCCGTGCCGCGGTTTCATGCCGCGGGTCAACGCCCATCCCGCCTCGTCGTCGAAGAGGATTGCGACTTCGGCGGGCGCAACCCTCGAGCCGGCGACGTCCCCGAGTTTCTGGAGAATTCCACCGAGCTCTTTGGTCTCGCGCCAGATCTTGCTGTCGGTGCCGGCATGCGGAACCATGCCCGAGAAGAATTGCTCCGCACCCGAAGGAGACGAGCGCCACTGGAAGAAGAGGGCGCCGTCGGAGCCTCGGGCGATGTGGCCCAGGCTGTTTCTGATCAGCTCACGGGGCGCTTTGGAGCGGTTGACTCGATGCCAGGTTCCGCCGCTGACGGAGTGCTCCATGAGGAGCCACGGACCGTGGCCGGCGGACATCCCTCGCGAGCGGTCGCCCGAGAAGGCGATGTCCTGGGCGGAGTGAGGGTCATCCGGAATCGTGTAGTGATCGTTCGCGACGACATCGACGACCTCGGCCCAGCGAGGATAGTTCACGACGTCCTGGGAGGGGCCGACCATGAAGTTCGTGGTCACCAGAGCGTTCGGATCGACGCTCTTGATCACGTCACGTTCGGCGAGGAACTGGCCGAGCAGTTCGTCGGATGAGAACCGATCGAAGTCGAGTATGGCTGCCGGGTTCTGCGCTTCGTTGCCCCGCGGCGGGTGCACCTGGTCGAAATTGCCGTAGCGGTGGCCCCAGAAGTCGCTCCCCCACGCGCTGTTGAGCGCGTCGATCGACGAATACTTGCTCTCAAGCCAGTGCCGGAAAGCGCGTGCCGATACGTCGCAGTAGCATCGTCCGTTGCCGCCGCCGAGTTCATTGCTGACATGCCAGAGGGCGACTGCGGGGTGATGCGCGTAACGGTTGACGAGCTCGGTGACGAACGTCAGGGATTTGTCGCGGAACACGGGCGAACTGGGGCACCAGCCGAGCCGCGCACCGGGAAACTGCGGGATGAGGTCCTTGTCTTGAGGAAGGATCTCGGGGTGACTGGTGAGCAGCCACGAGGGTGGCGCAGCGGTCGGGGTGGCCAGGTCGATCGCGATACCGTGCGCCCAGAGCAGCTCGATGATCTCGTCGGTCGCGCTCCAGTCGAACTGTCCCTCCTCAAGCTCGACAGTGCCCCAGCTGAACACTCCCAGGGTGACGATGTTGACGCCGGCTTCGTTCATCAGGCGCACATCTTCGAGCCAGGTCTCGCGAGGCCATTGCTCCGGGTTGTAGTCGCCGCCGAAGCTCAGCCCTTCCGTGGGCCAGTGTCGGTGACTCGGGGTCGTGGTCATCCTTTGATTCCTCCGGATATCAGGTCGAGCTTCCAGAAGCGCTGCAGGAAGAGCACAAGCGCGACGAGCGGAATGATCGAGACTGCCGCGCCCGTGATGGCGAGGCTGTAGAGAGCGGGAGACCCCGAACCCTTCGACAGAAGCGTGAAGAGTCCGACGGTCAACGGATAGTTGCTCTGGTCGGAGAGCATCACGTAGGGAAGCAGGAAGTTGTTCCAGATCCCCACGAACTGAAGCAAGAAGACGGTCACCATGCCAGGCACCAAGAGCGGCAGGGCGATGGACTGGAAGATCCGCCATTCCGAAGCGCCGTCGATCCGCGCCGCCTCGAGGGTCTCCTGCGGCATCGCCGAGGCGGAATACACCCGGGACAGGTAGATTCCGAACGGGCTGATGATGGACGGCAAGAGCACAGAGAGCGGATTGCCCGCCAGCCCCAGCTGCGACAACAGCAGGTACTGCGGAATCGCGAGCGTGATGCCCGGGATGAGCACACCCGCGAGGATCGTGTAGAAGATCACGCTCCGGCCGCGGAACTCGTATTTCGCGAGGGCGTAGCCCGCCATCGTCGAGACGAATGTCGACAGAAGCGCTCCGACTCCCGCGTAGAGAACCGAGTTGGCTGCCCACAGACCGAACTGACCGTCTCCGTAGGCGAACAGGTCGGCCAGGTTGGTGAAGAGCCCTCCGCCCGGGGCGAAGGTGAACGTCGTGAACAGTTCGCTCTTCGTCTTGCTCGCGGCGACGAAGACCCAGGCCACGGGGATCAGGCAGTAGATCGATCCGAGGATCAGGATGAGGGTCGGGATGAGCCGGCCCCACGCACTCGGCCGCGCGCCGATTCTCGGGGCAGATCCCCGCCGGCCCGTTTCAACGTTCTCGAGTGTGCGCGTCATGACTGAGCTCCGAACCTGCGGCGATTTGACACCCAGAGCACGAACGCCGAGACGATCAGCGTGCCCAGTGCCAACACGGTCGATGCCGCGGCGGCAGCGGGAAGGTTGTCTGTCATGAACGCATCGCGATAGATCGTCATCAGGGGCGCCCAGGTCTGAGTGATCTGGCTGGTCAAGGGCTTCAGGGTTGTCGGTTCGCCGTACAGCTGAAGGGCCCCGATCAGCGAGAACACGGCAGTCAGGATGAGCGCCGGCCGCGTGAGCGGCACCTTGATCTGCAGCGCTATCTGAACCTCGCTGGCTCCATCGAGACGGGCGGATTCGTACAGCTCGGCGGGAATCCCGCGCAGTGACGTGTAGATGATGATCATGTTGAATCCCACGCCTCCCCAGATCGCGATGTTGGCGAGGGAGCCGAAAAGCCCGGGATTCTCCAGGAAGGGGATGGACCCCAAGCCGAGCGATCGGGTGACGTAGGAGAACGGGCTCGTGCTCGGAAGGTACATGAACCCCCACATCAGCGCGGCGACGATGCCCGGCACCGCGTACGGCACGAAGATCGCCGTGCGGGAGAAGCGCTTCGCCTTCACTGCCGGCACGTCGAGAAGAAGGGCGAAGAGGAGAGCGAGTCCGAGTGTGAGCGGAACGGCGATGACTCCGTAGATGACGAGCCGGAGGAAGCCCGCTGCCATCTCCGGGTCCGCGAACACACTCGCGTAGTTGTCGAAGCCGGCGAAGACGTCGACGCGCTGGCCGCCGATGCCGGACCCTTCGAGCCGGTAGGCGCGGAAGCTTATCCAGATCGTGTAGCCGACCGGAATCAGCGTGAAGAGGATGTAGAGCAGCACCGCCGGCGCGCTGAAGAGATAAGGGGCGAATCGCGGGCGGATGCTTCGTTGCTTCCGACGCTGAGGTTGGGCCGCGCGGTTCCGCGCGGACGTGGTGGTGGTCATCGTTGAGTTCCTGACGTCGGGTCATGGTCGGGCTCCCCCGCGGGAGACCGACCATGGCTGCTAACCGTTTGTGACCAAGAAGACGTTCATCGTCAT
>NZ_JBHVYL010000019.1:0-73576 GCF_042880955.1 Leifsonia sp. NPDC058292 | reverse complement strand
GCCGCCCTCCTCGCCGGCATCGCCGCACTCCGCGTCGGCGCCGGACGGCTCACCATCGCCGTCGGCGAGTCGTCCGCCGCGCAGGTCGCGGTCGCCGCTCCCGAGAGCGGCGTCGTCCCCCTCGAAGAGAACGGAGCCGGCCAGGTTCGCGGGCGGTCGCTGCGCGCGGCCGAAGCCGACCTCCGCACGGCGGACGCCGTGCTCGTCGGCCCCGGGCTCGACGACATCGACGAGACCCGCGCGCTGGTGCGACGCCTCGACAGAACCGTGAACCCGCGTGCCACCCTGGTGCTCGATGCCTACGCGCTCGGCGCCATCTCGGGGCATACGAAGATCGCGCGAGCGCGTCGCCGCATCCTGACCCCGAACCCTGCCGAGGCAGCCGTGCTTCTCGGAGCGGGCACGAAACCGCGGCACGGCGACGAGCTCGACCGCGACCTGCTCACGATCGCCCGGCGTTACCGGGCCGTGGTGAGCTGCCAGGGCCGGGTCGCCGACCCGGCCGGGCGGCTTCTGCTCGTGGGCGTGGGCAGTCCCGGGCTGGGCACGTCGGGCAGCGGGGATGCGTTGGCCGGCGCGATCACGGGCCTCGCCGCGCGCGGGTGCGAACCGTTGCAGGCCGCCGTGTGGGGCACGTTCCTGCACAAGGCCGCCGGCGACTCGCTCGCCCGCGACATCGCTCCCCTCGGGTATCTCGCCAGGGAGATCGTCGCGCGTCTGCCGTTCGAGCTGGCCGCGGTCGAGCGCCCTACGCTGTGAGCCGGCGTTCCAGAATCTGCCCGGGCCACGTTCCCACCACGAACGTCTCGGTGGGTGCGTAGCCGCACGACTCGTAGAAGCGCACGAGGTCGCCCGTGCCGCCCGCGTAGCAGTCGACGCGCAGCAGATCGGCGCCCGCCGCCGCGGCCTCGCCGTCGGCGAACGCGAGGAGCCTGCGCCCGACACCCTTGGCACGGGCGTCGCGGGAGCCGATCAGCAGCCGCACGTACACCTCTGGTTCGGTCGCGGCCGGAACGTAGTCGTTCGCCTCGCCCAGCACGAGAGCGCCGCACACTCCGGCCTCGGGATGCACGGCCACGAACGCGCCGGGCTCGGAACACCATCCGGTCACCCTGTCGACCTGCTTCTGCTGCGTCGAGAACGGTTCGACGCCCCACTGGCCTTCGTTGCCGATGCTCGCGAACCACGCGATCGCCTCGTCGAACAGTCGCAGGATCGCGTTGGCGTCGGCCGGGGACGCGTGCCGGATGGTCTCGCTCATCCCTCGATCGTCGCAGAATCGGAGCCGTGGTCGCGAATTGCGCCGCGAGGGGCGCCCTCCTGCGACCTGAGAGCCCCTTCCGCTCGCAACGACTCGCCCCTCGGTGGAGCGCGCCAGGCACGCCAGGCGCGGAGCGCTAGCGGGCGAGCGCCTGCTCGATGTCGGCCACGAGGTCGGCGGCGTCTTCGATACCGACGGAGAGACGGATGACGTTGTCGGGCACCTCGAGCTCGGTGCCACGAACCGACGCGTGCGTCATCTCCGACGGGTAGCCGATGAGCGACTCGACGCCGCCGAGCGACTCCGCCAGCTGGAAGACCTCGGTCGACTCCGCGAACTTGCGCGCGGCGACGGCGCCGCCGGCCACGGCGACCGACAGCATCCCGCCGAACCGGCTCATCTGGCGGGCGGCGAGCTCGTGACCCGGATGCGTCACCAGGCCGGGGTAGTACACGGCCTCGACCTTGGGGTGTCCGACCAGGCTTTCGGCCACCGCCTGCGCGTTGGCGCTGTGCCTCTCCATGCGCACGTCGAGGGTCTTGATGCCCCGCGTCGTGAGCCACGCATCCATCGGCGCCGAGACGGCCCCGGCCGCGAACTGGATGAACTGCACCTTGTCGGCCAGCTCGTCGTCGTCGATCACGAGGGCGCCGCCGATCACATCCGAGTGACCGCCGAGATACTTCGTCGTGGAGTGCACGACCACGTCGGCGCCGAGCGCCAGCGGCTGCTGCAGCGCGGGCGACGCGAATGTGTTGTCGACGACGACGAGCGCGCCGGCCCCGTGGCCGAGTTCGGCGAGCGCGGCGACATCGCTGATCTTCATGAGCGGGTTGCTGGGCGTTTCGATCCAGAGGATGCGGGTGCCCTCGGTCGCGAGCGCGGTTCGCACGGCATCCAGGTCGCCCAGATCGACGGTCGTGTTGCGCACGCCCCAGGCACCATGGATGCGGTTGATGAGCCGGTGCGTTCCCCCGTAGACGTCGTTGCCGAGCACGACATGGTCGCCCGGCTGCAGCACGGCGCGCAGGAGGGCGTCTTCTGCGGCGAGACCGGATGCGAACGACAGCCCGCGCTTGCCGCCCTCGAGCGAGGCGATCAGCGTCTCCAGCGAAGTGCGCGTGGGGTTGCCCGACCGGCCGTACTCGTAGCCGCCGCGCAGCCCGCCGACACCGTCTTGAACGAAGGTGGAGGTCTGGTAGATCGGCGGGATGATCGCGCCGGTCGTCGGGTCGAACTCCTGGCCGACGTGGATGGCGCGCGTGGAGAAGCCGTGGTCTTTCATGGGTGCAGGGTGCTTTCTTGATCTATTCGCTGAGGAAGTTGAGCAGGTCTTGACGCGTGAGCACCGAGACCGGTTTTCCGTCTCCGGTCACGAGCAGCGCGTTCGCCGTCGCGAGGGCCGCGCGGGCGGCGCTCACCGGCTCGTTGACGCCGATGAGCTCGAGCGGTTCGCCGAGGTACGCACCGACGTTGTCGGTCATCTGGGCCCGGCCGTTGAACACCGCGTCGACGAGCGAGGTCTCGTCGAGGGCGCCGGCCACCTCGCCCATCACGACGGGAGGCTCCGCCGTGAGCACCGGCAGCTGCGAGACGCCGTACTTGTTCATGATCTGGATGGCGTCACGAACCGTGTCCGACGGATGCGCGTGCACCAGGTCGGGCAGGTCGCCCCGCTTCGTGCGGATGATGTCGTGCACCGTCGCTTCGTCGGGCACGTCGCTGAACCCGTAGGAGCGCATCCACTTGTCGTTGAAGATCTTCGCCAGGTAGCCGCGACCGCTGTCGGGCAGGATGACAACCACGATGTCGTCTGCGGTGAGACCCTCCGCCGCGCGCAGAGCGGCGACGACGGCCATGCCGCTCGAACCGCCGACGAGGATGCCCTCCTCGCGCGCCAGCCGACGCGTCATGTGGAAGGAGTCGGCGTCGGAGACGGGGATGATCTCGTCGACGACGCTCGGGTCGTATGCCGCCGGCCAGAAGTCCTCGCCCACGCCTTCGACCAGGTAGGGCCGGCCGGTGCCGCCCGAGTAGACGGAGCCTTCGGGGTCTGCACCGATGATGCGCACCCGGCCCTCCGACACCTCTTTGATGAAGCGCCCGGTGCCGCTGATCGTGCCGCCGGTTCCGACGCCGGCCACCACGTGGGTGACCCGGCCGTCGGTGTCCCGCCAGATCTCGGGCCCGGTGGTCTCGTAGTGGCTGAGCGGGCCGTTCGGGTTCGCGTACTGGTTGGGCTTGAAGGCGCCGGGGATCTCCTCGACCAGCCGGTCGGAGACGCTGTAGTAGGAGTCCGGATGCTCGGGTGGCACAGACGTCGGCGTCACCACGATCTCGGCGCCGTAGGCCGTGAGCACGTTGCGCTTGTCTTCGCCGACCTTGTCCGGCAGCACGAACACGCACTTGTATCCGCGCTGCTGGGCGACGAGGGCGAGGCCGACGCCGGTGTTCCCGCTCGTCGGCTCCACGATCGTGCCGCCGGGTTTCAGCAGGCCGTCGCGCTCCGCCGCGTCGATGATGCGCGTCGCGATCCTGTCTTTCGACGAGCCTCCGGGGTTCAGGTACTCGAGCTTGACGAGCACCGTCGCCGCCAACCCGTCCACGACCCTGTTGAGCTTGACGAGAGGGGTGTTGCCGACCAGATCGATGATGGTCTCTGCGTATTCCACGCGACCAACCGTAACAGCCGAAAAACAGCGCACCTCTAGAATTACGCAATGCCCATGTCCGCCCTGTCGAACGTCGCGCAGGACTACCTCAAAGTCATCTGGTCCGCGACGGAATGGTCGGCAGACCCGATCACTGTCAAACAGCTGGCCGAGCGACTGGGTGTGCGCGCGGCCACCGTCTCCGACGGCATCCGTCGCCTGGCCGACCAGGGGATGCTCGTGCACGAACCGTACGGCGGCATCGAACTGACCGACGTCGGTCGCCGTCACGCCGTCATGATGGTGCGCCGTCACCGCCTGATCGAGACCTTTCTCGTCGAGGAGCTCGGCTACGGCTGGGACGAGGTGCACGATGAGGCCGAAGTGCTCGAGCACGCGGTCTCCGACGGCCTGATCGAGCGGATCGACCGCCGCCTCGGTTTTCCGTCGCGCGACCCTCACGGCGACCCCATCCCCAGCGCCGACGGAACACCGCACCGGCCGGATGCGACGCCTCTTCCCTCGGCGTCCGCCGGTGTGCCGATGACCGTCTCCCGCATCTCGGATGCCGACCCCGCCGTGCTGCGCTACCTGGCCGACCGCGGCATCCGCATCGACACCGCCCTCACGGTCGAGGAGCACCGCGAATTCGCCGGCGACATCACCGTGCACCTCGCCGACACCGCGACCGAGGTCGTCATCGGCGCGACCGCCGCCGCCGCCATCTGGGTCACCGCCGTCTGACGGGTGTGCTGTCGCCACGTCCATCACGCCGCTCGCAGCCCCCGGCCGGCCGCGTCACCACCGCCACCACCGCCACGCCGTCACCACCACCACCACCACCACCACCACCACCACCACCACCACCACCACCAACACCAACACCGAGGGGTCCCAACTCGCCGTCTCGTGCCTACGCCAGACGGCGTGTTGGGACCCCTCGACGCTGAGCGGCGGCGAGGAGGTGGGGGCGAGGACGCGGCGACGACGCGGCGACGGCACGCACGACGGCGCGGTCAGCCGAGCCAGCCGGCGACGGTGAGCACGACGAGCGCGACGTTCAGCACCACGACGAGGGTCGCGATGACGATCCCGACGACGCGGGTGCGCATCCGGTCGGCCCGCTCGCCCATGACGTCGCGCGAGCCGGTGAGCCGCAACAGCGGGATCATCGCGAACGGGATGCCGAGGCTCAGAAAGACCTGGCTCACCACCAGGGCCCAGGTCGGTTCGACACCGAGGGCGAGGATGATGACGGCCGGGATGAGCGTCACCACCCGCCGGGTGAGCAACGGGATGCGCATCTTCAGCAGCCCGGCCATGATCGTCGCCCCGGCGTAGCTGCCGACCGACGTGGACGCGAGCCCGGATGCGAGAAGCCCGATCGCGAAGATCACACCGATCGCGGGTCCGAGAGCCGAGCTGATCGCCGCGTGCGCGCCCTCGATGGTGTCCGTGCCACCGACTCCGTTGAGCGACGCGGCCGCGAGCAGCAGCATCGCAATGTTGACGGCACCGGCGAGGGCGAGCGCCGCGACCACGTCCAGTTTCGTCGCTCTGAGCAGCCGCGACACCGCGCCCGGCGTCTCAGCCTTGCCGTGCCGATCGCGCGCGAGAGCCGAGTGCAGGTAGATCGCGTGCGGCATCACCGTCGCCCCGAGCATGCTCGCGGCGAGCAGTACGGTCGGCGCCCCATCGAATCGCGGGACCAGCCCGCCGGCCGCGGCGCCCCAGTCGACCGGGCTCACGAACAGCCCGGCCAGGAACCCGATCGCGATCACGCCCAGCAGACCCAGAATGACCATCTCGAACGGTCGCTGCCCGCGTCGCGACTGGATGGCGAGGATGCTGATCGACACGACCCCGACGATCAGCCCGCCTATCGGCAGCGGGAGCCCGAAGAGCAGGTTGAGCGCGATGGCCCCGCCGATGACCTCGGCGAGGTCCGTCGCGGCAGCCACCAGCTCGGCCTGCACCCAGAATGCGCGCCGTGAGCCGGTGCCGAGCCGCGAACCGAGCAGCTCCGGCAGGCTGTGGCCGGTCACGATGCCGAGCTTCGCCGACTGGTACTGGATGAACACGGCGATCGCGTTCGCGGCGACCAGTACCCAGACAAGCAGATACCCGTACTGGGCTCCCGCGGTGAGGTTGGCGGCGACGTTCCCCGGGTCGACGTAGGCGATCGCGGCGACGAACGCCGGCCCGAGCAGAAAGAAGAGGCGCGCGGGAACGCGTGCCTTCCGCTGCTCGACCTCGACCGCCACAGACTCCCCTAACCAAATTGTTAGACGAGCCTAACACTCGACGACGCCCGCCCGCCTGTCTTCCTGTCCGCCTGCCCGCTCGCTCGCTCGCTCGCTCGCTCGCTCGCCGAGTGTGTCCGCTGCGGTCGAGCGTGGCCGCTCTACCAGCCACACTCGGCCGCACCGGCCACACTCGGCACGAACGGCCACACTCGCGACGGAACGCCACGCTCGGCCGCGCCAGCCACACTCGCTGTGCCCAACCACACCCGCCTCGAACGGTCACACTCGGCGAATGTGGCCACTTCGGTCGACTGTGCCCGCTCTGCCAGCCACACTCGACCGCGCCAGCCACACTCGCTGTGCCCAACCACACCCGCCTCGAACGGCCACACTCGGCGAATGTGGCCACTTCGGTCGACTGTGCCCGCTCTGCCAGTCACACTCGACCGCACCAGCCACACCCGGCACGAACGGCCACACTCGCGACGTAACGCCACACTCGGCGAATGTGGCCACTTCGGTCGAGTGTGCCCGCTCTGCCAGCCACACTCGACCGCACCAGCCACACTCGCCACGAACGGCCACACTCGCGGCGAAACGCCACACTCGGCGAATGTGGCCACTTCGGTCGACTGTGCCCGCTCTGCCAGTCACACTCGACCGCGCCAGCCACACTCGCCACGAACGGCCACACTCGGCCGCACCAGCCACACTCGCCACGAACGGCCACACTCGGCGCGAGGAGCCGGGCTCGCCGCGACTAGCGCCCCGCGAGGCCCCGCGTCTCGCTCACGTCGGCGCCGGCCTCCTGCGCCATGGTGCGCCGGTTGTCGATGGTCTGCCCGATCTCGCGCGCGAGGGCCGGGCGCTTGTGCACGAGGTCTTCGAGCACGGGGACGCTGACCGTGACGAGGGTCACATCCGTCGCCGCGACGATCGTCGTGTAGAGCTTCTCGTGGGTGAGAGCGGTGAGCCCGACGAAGTCGTTGACCCCCAGTGCGCCGAGCGGGATCTCGCCACCGTCTTCGGTCGGCGCCGACAGGTGGGCCGTTCCGAACGCGATCACGCCGGTCGTGTCGGGGATCATCCCCGAGCGCTGGATCACCTCCCCGATCCCGTACCTCTCCAGCCGGGCCGACGGAGCGAAGGTCTCTAGCTCGTCCAGGCTCAGGTGCAGCGACGGCGCGACGACTCGCAGGCATTCGAGCAGCCGTTCGGGCGTGTTGTAGTCGTCGGTCAGGTCGCCGTCGAGGTGAAGCTCACGCCGGCGGGCCGCATACCAGAGCCAGGTGAGGAAGAGGGCGATGGTCTGCTCCTCCTTCGCCGGGCCGCTCACCGGGATGTTCACCAGATACTTGCCGCCACCGACCGGGTAGGCCGACGGCTTCTCCCCCGGCGCCACCATCGGCAGAGCGCCGGCGACTCCGCGCACGAGCGCGATCACATCCTGCGGAGCGTCGTCGGTCGCGAACGTCAGCGTGGTCGAGACGCTGTACGGCCCCGGCGCTCTCGACAGGTTGGTGAAGGATGCGCCGGCCAGCGACCCGTTCGGCACGATCTGGATGCCGTTGCCCGTGTCGATGTGCACCGCTCGCCAGTTGACCTCGATCACCCGGCCGCGCACGCTGCCCGTGTCGAGCCAGTCGCCCAGCCGGAACGGCTGCTCGAACAGCAGGAAGAGCCCGGAGACGACCGGGCCGATCGCGTTCTGCAGCGCCAGCCCGATCACGATGGAACTCACCCCGAGGGCCGTGAACAGGCCGCCGACATCCGCACCCCACACCCAGGCGAACAGGATCGCCAGGCACACGATGATCAACAGCAGGCGCAGGATGTCGACGAAGATCGACGGCAGCCGCTCCCGCCAGCTGCCGCGTTCGGCCGTCGAGAACAACACCACGTTGAGGCCGTTGAGAAGCACGAGGATCACGAGGAACCCGAAGATCGTCGCCACCACCCGGGTCCACGTGAAGTCCTCTTCGCTCAGCGTCACCTGGCTGAGCAGCAGCAGCAGAGCGCCAACCGGCACGAGGTAGTTGCGCACCAACCGCACGACCTTGGCCGCCGGATGCCCGCGCCGGGTGAGCGCCGCGTTCACCTCGGTCAGAACCAGCAACACGATCGGCAGGCCGACGACGACGATCAGCGCCGGCCAGAACCACGACTGCGACGCGATGTCAGACACGGGTCGCCTCCAGGTCGACGCGCCACACCCGCTGCTGCCCGTTCTGTGTGTCGACGACGCCGGCTTCCGAGTACTTCACGCTGTCGGGGAGCGCATCCACGACCCGCTGCGTGATGTAGATGCCGGGCGCCGACGACACGTCCTGAACCGTGTGCGCGAGGTTCACCGCATCGCCCCACATGTCGTAGACGACGCTCGTGCGCCCGACGAGCCCGCTGGTCACCGTTCCGCTGTCGATGCCGGCCCGGATGCGCAACTCCGAGCCGTTCTGTGCGTTGAAGCGGTCGAGGATCTGCTGCATGGCGGTCGCGAACTCGACCATCCGCCTGGCATTGTCGACTCTCGGCACGATGAGCCCGCAACTGGCGAGGTAACCCTCCTGGCGGGTGGTGCGCACACGTTCGACGCCGTGCCGCTCCGCCGCCTCGTCGAAACTGCGCACGATGCCGTTCAGGGTGGCGAGCGAGCTGGCCGACTCCAGGCCCCGGCTGTGCTCCTCGAAGCCCAGGATGTCGGCGAAGAGCACCGTCACGTCCTGGTGGTCCTCCGCGATCGTCTCGTCGCCCTGCCGGTACCTCTTCGCGACGCCTTCGGGCATGAGTGTGAGCAGCAGGCGTTCGTGCTCCTGCTGCTCGGCCTCGAGCAGGTCGGCTTTGATCTGCAGGCTGCGCGACATGTCGTTGAAGGCGGCGCCGATGTCGGCGATCTCGTCGTGCGACCTCGTGTCGACCTGCACCCCGACCTCGCCGGCCGAGACGCGGCGCACCGCATCCAGTAGCCGGCGCAACGGCCGCAGGAAGACCTGCGCGAGCAGCAGGGACAGCAGCGAGACGACGAGCACGAGCGCGGCCGTCGACAGCACGAGGTTTCGCGTGAACTCCGCCGCCGGAGCGTACGCCTCCGACGTGTCGATGCGGGCGACGATCACCCAGTTGAGTCCTGGGATGTGCAACGGTGCATACGCCGCGAGGTTCTGTTGACCGACATAGCTCGGCCCTTCACTCGTTCCCGTCTTGCCTTTCAGTGCGTTGTTCACCGCCACCGTGTTCACCGGCTGCAGCAGCACGGTCCCCTTCACCGCAGCGATCCGTTTCGCGAGGTCGGGTGGCGTTCCCGCGGCGATCGCCTGCTTCTCGTACAGCTTGGGATCTTCGGCCAGGAGCCTCGATGCCGACCGCATGGTCTTGTCCGGACCGGCCAGGTAGACCTCGCCGGTCTCCCCTAGACCCTGCTTCGACCAGCCCTCGTTGCCCGTCATCACGTTGTTGATCGTGTCGATGTTGATCTGGAACGCGAGCGCCCCGGTGAGCTTGCCGTCGGCGCCGACCGGGGAGACCACCCAGATCGTGGGCACGTTGAGCGACGGGAGGTAGCGATCGAAGTCGGTGGTCACCGACGAGTCGAGCGTGTTCGTCTTCAGCACCGACTCGTACGCGCCCGCGAGCACCGACGCCTTGTACGGGCCGTTCAGGATGTTGGTGCCGAGGTCGGTGCCCTTGAACGCCGAATAGACGACGTTTCCCTGCGTGTCGAGGAGAAGGGCGTCGTCGAAGTTCAGATTCGTGACCAGGTCGCGGAAATAGCCGTTGTATTTGGCGTTCGCGGCCGACCAGGCGCTGCCGTCGCCCGCATCCTCTTGCGCGATCGCCTTGTCGTAATCGAGTTTGTACGGCGCCGTGTAATAGGACTGCAGGTATTCTTCCGCCGGTGATTTCGGAAAGAATGCGTCGGGCGAATAGGTGTTCCCGCTGCGTTTGTTGAGCTCGGGAACGAAGGTGTCGGCGTAGAACGATCGCAATTGCGCTGCCTTGTTATCGGGCACCGGACCACTGTTCAACGCGTCGAATGCCGCATTGAAAGACGTGGACGCGTCGATGGCGCTCTGGTTGCTCGACCCGAGGATGACGGCCGCGTCGACGTTGTCGAACACGCGAGTGATCTCGGCCGCCCGCGTCTCGCGCACGCTGATGAGCTGGTCGAGCGCGGCCGCCTTCAACGAGCTCGTGGCGTTGGCATAGCCGATGATCCCGGTGACGACGGCCGACAGGATGCTGACGCCGAGCAGCATGATGAGCAGCTTCGACTGGATGCTCAACCCACCTCGCCGACGCCGTTTCGCCGGTCCCGTCCCCGCATCGGCTCCGGGTGCCCGGGCGTGGTCATCCCCGGGGGGTGGCGCTGTCGTTTCGTCGAGAACAGGAGCAGTCACGCGATCCCCTTTGCGCAGGTGCACAATTCCCGGGCGAGTCCGGGAACACCACTCTAATCAATTGCCCCAGCTAAATAAAAGCATTTATGGCGCAGTATTCGAATAGAATCCACTGATGAATCCGGAGCCTTCACCGCTCAATTCATCTCCATTCACATCCGGCAGGAGAAACCCGTGGCCCAGAAAGTCATCTACCAGCTCATCGACGACCTCGACCAGAGCCCGCTCGGCGAGGGCGACGGCGAGACCGTGATCTTCGGCCTCGACGGGGTCGACTACGAGATCGACCTCTCGGCCGCGCACGCCGGCGAACTGCGTGAGGCCCTCGGCCGCTACGTCGCGGCCGGGCGCAAGCGGTCCGGCCGCTCGTCCGCATCCGCGGGCACCACGGGCACCCCCGCCCGTCGCGGCACCGCCGTGAAGCGCGACCTCGAGTCGGTGCGGGCCTGGGCGAACGAGAACGGCTTCACCGTCTCGACCCGAGGCCGCATCCCCGCCGCCGTGTCCGAGGCGTACCACGCCGCTCACTAGCGCTCGCTAGCGCTCACTAGCGCTCGCTAGCGCTCGCTAGCGCTCGCTAGCGCTCGCCCGCGCGATCTCGGCGCCTGTCACTCGTCGAGCAGGGCCGTCTCGGTCTGCTCGCGATAGAGCCGCGAGTAGACGCCGCCGAGGTCGAGCAGCTCGCGGTGGGTGCCGCGCTCGACGACCTGCCCGTGGTCGATGACGAAGATCACGTCGGCGGCGACGATCGTCGACAGGCGGTGCGCGATCGCAATCGTGGTGCGTCCGCGTGATGCGGTGTCGAGCGCGGTCTGCACCACGCGCTCCGAGATGGAGTCGAGCGCGCTCGTCGCCTCGTCGAGAATGAGCACCTCGGGGTCTTTCAGCAGCACCCGCGCGATGGCGATGCGCTGCTTCTCGCCACCCGAGAGCCGGTAGCCGCGTTCGCCGACAACGGTCTCGTAGCCGTCCGGGAAACCGGCGATGGTGTCATGGATGTTCGCCGCCCGCGTCGCCGCCTCGATCTCCTCCTGCGTCGCATCCGGTCGCGCATACCGCAGGTTCTCGCCGATCGTCGCGTGGAACAGGTAGGTCTCCTGACTCACGACGCCGATGTGCGACACGAGGGACTCCTGCTGAAGGTCCTTCAGGTCGGTGTCCCCGAACAGGATGCGGCCGCCGGTCGCGTCGTAGAACCGCGGGATCAGATAGGAGACGGTCGTCTTGCCGGCACCCGACGGCCCGACGAACGCCGCGAACTCGCCGCGCTCGATCACGAAGGAGACGTCGTCGAGGGTGTTGCGCTCCCCGGGGCGCGCATCCGGATACCGAAACACAACGTGGTCGAATTCGATGCGCCCGAGGTCGCGGCCCGGGTCGACGGGAACAGCGTCGGGCCGGTCGGCGATGGCCGGCTTCAGGTCGAGGTATTCGAAGATGCGGGCGAACAGGGCGCCGGAGGTCTGCAGATCGAGGGCCACCCGCATGAGCCCGAGCAAGGGGAACAGCAGCCGTGCCTGCACCGTGGTGAACGCCACGATCGTCCCCGCCGTGATGTCGGTGGCGCCGCCCAGCACCAGCCAGCCCGACACCAGGTAGACGATCGCCGGGATCGACGACAAGAAGATGTTGACCATCGCGAAGAACCACTGGCCGCTCATCGACTGCGAGACCTGCAGGCGGATCTGGTTCTGGTTCTCATCCGAGTAGCGCCCGACCTCGGTGGCCTGCCGGTTGAAGCTCTTCGACAGCAGGATGCCCGACACGCTCAGCGTCTCCTGCGTGATCGCGGTCATGTCGGAGAGCGACTCCTGCGTCTTCGTGGCGATGCGAGCGCGCACCTGACCCACGCGCCGCTGGGCGATCACCAGGATGGGCATGAGCACGATCGCGACGATCGTCAGCTGCCAGTTGAGCAGGACCATCGCCACGAACGCCGCGATCACCGTCACGGTGTTGCCGAGGATGCTCGAGATCGTGTTGGTGAGCACGTTCGCCACACCGCCGACGTCGTTCTGCAGCCTCGACTGGATGATCCCGGTCTTCGTTCGCGTGAAGAAGCTCAACTCCATCGACTGCAGGTGGGAGAACAGCCGCACCCGCAGCGAGCCCATGACCTTGTTGCCGACGGATGCCGTCAGATACGTCTGCCACACCCCGAGCAGCGCCGACCCCACGAAGACCACGATCATGATCACGACGATCTCGATGAGAACCGGCATGTCGGGCTTACCCGACTTGGGGAACAGTCCGTCGTCGAAAGCACGCTGTGTGAGCAGCGGAGGAACCACCGACAGCCCGGCGCCGATGAGCACGAGCACCATTGTCATGATGATCGCGGGCCTGTGTGCGGAGAAAAGCCCGCCGATCCGGCGCAACAGGTCGGGGATCTTCGGCGCCGTCGCGTTCAGCGCCTTCTGCGCCTCGGCGTCGCCACCACTGACGCGGCCGCGGCCGCCACCCCCGCCGCCCGCTCCGCGCATCCCGCTCATGCACTCAGGGTAGCCCCGTGAGAGACACCCTCTGCTACGCTCGAAAGACGCGTGATATGTAAGCGAAGGTACGTTGTATGGCAGATGTGCAAGCTGATCTGGATGCGATGCGAACCATCGCGTCGAACCTGGCGTCGTCGTCGAACGATTTCCCCTCGCTCGGTCGAGGTCGCCCTGAGACGACGGTTCCGCGGGTCGACACTCAGCTCGAAAGCCTTGTCTTCTGGTTGGCGTATGCCTGCGACTCCCACCGTTCCAGCCTGGCGTTCCTGGCCTCGGGCTTGTCGGCGGCTGCAGGCGGCTATCAGGACTTCGACGATGCCACCGCGGCAGGGCTCGCCCGCTCCGCGACGATGGGCGCGCGATGATTCCGGGACTGTCGATCCCTGGAGCCCCCAGCGATCCGGGCGCCGGTGAAGTCGAGGTCCGCGACTTCTGCTCCGCGCTCTCCCGGATGGAGAACGAGCTCATCGCCCGGGTCCTCCATCTGCGTCGCTCGACCGCGCAGGTCAGCGAGAGCTGGTCCGGCTCCGCTCAGGAGGCGTGGGCCGCCTCAGCTGCCACAGTCGACAAGGAGCTGACCGCCACGGTCATGCGGATGCAATCCCTGGGCCGCATGCTGAAACGCTACGAGGTGGAGTTGACGCGCATCATGACCGCGGCCGTTTCGCTCCGCCGCACGATCGCGGATTCGCAACTCGACGCCAGTCAGGTGGTCGCCGTGCAAGATGCGCAAGCTCGCCTGGACACGCTGGCCGAGCAGCGCAAGGCCGCCGACAGCGCCGTGATCGCCGCGATCACGGCCGAGCTCCCCGCATCCTGGCCGACCACCCGCACCAGCCTGTCGCGCATCGGCGTCAAGCGCGCGTCCGACTTCGGCACATCGCTCGCCGACGACCTCGGGGCACTCGCGCGCCGCATCGCTGATGGCCACAGGCCGACCGATGCCGAACTGCGCGCACTCGCCGACCTGCTCGCGGCCGACCTAGACGACTCCCTCACGAAGGACGTCATCGAGGAGCTCTCCTCGGCGGAGCTGGAGGCGCTGGCGCTCGCACTGGACGGCATCGTGGTCTCCCCCGGCGACGCGACGAACGCCGCTACCGCCCTTCTCGGAATCCTGCTCGCGATGCCGCCCGCGCACGCGAGCGCGCTTCGCGGGAAGCACCCACAGCTGGTCGATGATCTCATCGTGTTTCCCGACAGCTGGAAGTTCAGCGACGACGAACGCTCGCGGCTGACCTTGCGCCGGATCGAAGCGTGGCAGGACACCGTCACTCGCCTGTGGAGTACTCAGAGCGCCGGGCAGCGGGATGCCATGCTCACCGCGATGCCGCTTCTCGTCGGCAACCTGAACGGCATCCCCTTCGCCACCCGCTACGCGGCCAACCAGGTCGCGCTGCGAGCCGAGACAGAGCGCCTCACGGCCGATTCGGCCTCGCTCGCGACCAAGCTCGCGCACACCACCGACGCCGCGGAGCGCTCGAAACTGCAAGCCGGCATCGACGCGAACGCCAAGCACCTCGCCGCCTACCGCAGTTCAACCGGCGACGACATCCAGATTCTGGTGTTCGACCCGCGGGGCGACGGAAAGTACGCCCGCGTCTATGGCGACCTCGCCACAGCCGCCCGAGTGGGAACCACAATCGGCGGAACGACCTCGAACATGATGACCAACCTCGAGATGGCGGACCAGTGGGCGAGCGACTTCTGGAACGCGGAGTCGAGGAACGGCCTTGCAACCATCTCCTGGATGGGCACGGACATGCCGGACGAAATCCTTCCGGCCACCGACATGAATCTCGCGCTGCGGGGAGGAGCCGCCCTCTCCGCGTTCTCCGTCGCGCTCGATCGGGAACTGACCCGGTCTGCGGCCGACGGTCCTCGCGTCACGATCGTTGGACACAGTTACGCCGGCGCTCTCCTTGGCCGCGCGGAGGTGATCGGGGTCCGGGCCGACGCTGTCGTTTACGTCGAATCCGCCGGCGCCGGCACCGGCGTCTCCAGCCCGACGGCGTACGCGGATCCCGGAAAGGAGCGGTATGCGCTGATGGCACCCGGAGATCCGATGGGTGACTTCGACGGCAGCATCTACATTGGAGGGTTCCTCGGTCCCATACTCAGTCCGCACGGCGAGGCGCCGACCGAGCTCCCGGGCGTCACCGTGCTCGAGACAGGCAGTCTCGCCGACGGCACTCCTTTGACAGGCGACGCGCTGGGCAGCGACGTGCACAACAAAGTTCTGGATCGCTATTCGGATTCCTGGAAGAACGTTCTAGCCGTGATCATGGGCGACACGGACAAGCTGGTCAAGAAGAAGTGACGAAACGATCTTCACCGACGCTCGCTATGGCGGTCAGCGCGCTCCTCGTCGCGCTCCTGAGTGGGTGTGTCCAATCCAAGCCGTCTGGCCGAACTGACCAGACGCTCGAAGAGGGTTACTCGCAGGTCGTCAACTACCTGGACAGTCTTTACGACACGCTCCCGGGGGATGTCTTCGATCGAACAGCCGGGAAACTCTCGGTCTCCACGCATGAACAGAGTTCGTGCGGTGGGTCACCCCTCGATCCGAACGCAGCCACACAGTCGGGTTACTCCTACCGTCTCAACGTCACCCATCCGGTCGACAACGACACCGTGCTCGGCTATCTCGCCCCGACCGGCCCCGACTGGCGTCTGGTGCGCACGGAACGATCGACCTTCCGCGACGATCAGCCGATGCTCGAAGCCACCTACTACAGCACCAACGTCACACTCTTCCTCCAGATCGGCACCGAGATCGACGACCCCACCGACCCCTTCCCGGACATCTTCGTCAGCGGCTCCACCGGCTGCTACAACAACGAAGCATCCGGCCTCATGGACCGGTAAGCAGAAACATGCTCGCCTCGCCTCCGTGCCGCATCCCCGCAGCCCTCGCCATCAGCATTGCCGTGCTCATCGCCCTGAGCGGATGCGTAAACGCGAAGCCGTCGGGCCGAACGGATCAGACACTCGACGAGGGCTACGCACAGGTCATCGATTACCTCGACAAGCTTTATGAGAGGCTCCCTGGCGAAGTCTTTGACCGAGAAGCCGGGAAACTCCAACTCTCGATCCAGGACGGACCCGGCTCCTGCGGCGGCTCACCTCTCGACCCCGACGCGTCCTCATACAAGCTCTACTCGTATCGCCTCAACGTCACCCATCCCGTCGACAACGACACCGTGCTCGGCTATCTCGCCCCGACCGGCCCTGACTGGCGTCTGGTGCGCAAAGAACGATCGACCTTCCGCGACGATCAGCCGATGCTCGAAGCCACCTACTACAGCACCAACGTCACACTCTTCCTCCAGATCGGCACCGAGATCGACGACCCCACCGACCCCTTCCCGGACATCTTCGTTCGCGGCTCCACCGGTTGCTACAACAACGAAGCATCCGGCCTCATGACGCACTGAGACGTGGCCCGCCGATATCCAAACGTGATGCAAGCGCTTGACGTAAACGCTTGCAGCGGACCCGTCAGGAGGGTAGCGTCACGTCCGGGCGCAACAGCGCGCCCGCACCAAGAAGCTCAACGAGGAGTGAAATGAAAGCAGCACGTCTCTCCGTGATCGCCGGAGTCGCTGTCGTCGGCCTCGCCTTGGCGGGATGCACCGGCGGAGGATCAGGAAGCGGCGGCTCGGATGCGAGCGCCAACTCCAAGGGTCCGATCACCTACGTTCAGGGCAAGGACAACTCGAATGTCGTCCGTCCGCTGATCGACAAGTGGAACAAGGCCCACCCGGACGAGAAGGTCACCTTCAAAGAACAGTCCGACCAGGCCGACCAGCAGCACGACGACCTCGTGCAGCACTTCCAGGCCAAAGACGCCAATTACGACGTCGTCGACGTCGACGTGGTGTGGACGGGCGAGTTCGCCGCCAAGGGCTGGCTCCAGCCGCTGACCGGCGACTTCAAGATGGACAACTCGGCCCTTCTGGCGCCGACCGTCAAGTCCGGCACCTACAACGGCACCCAGTACGCGGCGCCGCAGACGTCGGACGGCGGCATCCTGTACTACCGCAAAGACCTGGTGCCCACCCCGCCGAAGACGTGGGATGAGATGCTCAAAGACTGCGACATCGCCAAAGCCAAAGGCATCGGCTGCTACGCGGGACAGTTCGCGAAGTACGAGGGCCTCACGGTGAACGTCGCAGAAGCGATCAACACCGACGGCGGCACCATCGTCGGCGACGACGGCAAGACGGTCACGGTCGACAGCGACAAGGCCAACAAGGGTCTGACCCGCCTGGTCGACGGTTTCAAGTCGGGTGTCATCCCGGCCGAGGCCATCACCTACCAGGAGGAGCAGGGACGCCAGTCGTTCGAGGCCGGCAAGCTGCTGTTCCTGCGCAACTGGCCGTACGTGTACAACCTGGCCAAGACCGACGGCTCCTCCACCGTGAAGGACACGTTCGGTGTCGCACCGCTTCCCGGTGTCGACGGACCGGGCGTCTCCAGCCTCGGTGGTCACAACGCGGCGATCAGCCAGTACTCGAAGCACAAGGCGACAGCGTTCGCGTTCCTGAAGTTCCTGCAGAGCGAAGAGACCCAGAAGTTCTTCGTGACCCAGGGATCTCTCGCACCGGTCGTCGCCTCGCTGTACGACGACGCCGACCTGAACACCCAGCTGCCCTACCTGGCGACCCTGAAGACGTCGATCGAGAACGCGGTTCCGCGCCCCGTTTCGCCGTTCTACCCGGCCATCACGAAGGCGGTTCAGGACAACTCGTACGCCGCTCTGAAGGGCGACAAGACGGTTGACCAGGCGCTGAAAGACATGGCCGCCGCCATCAAGACGGCGAGCGCCGGCTAACAAGGATGCGGCCACCAGGCGGCGGGAACCTTCCCGCCGCCTGGTTTCCCCTCTCCTGAGAACCCACCCGGAGGCCTCACATGTCAACGTCGAACGTCGTCGCCCCGCCCCAGACCACCGGCCCCAAGCAGACTCGGGCCGGAGCCAAGAAGAATCGCAACGCCCAGTCGCGCGTGGCGCTCTACCTCATCCTTCCCACCATCGTGCTGCTCGCGATCGTCATCGGGTATCCGGTGGTCAGCGCGATCATCATGTCGTTCCAGAAAGACGCCGGCCTCGATCCGGCGACCGGACTGTTCGTGCAGGGCGGGTTCGCCGGCTTCCAGAACTATGCGCACTGGCTGTTCCAGCAGTGCATGGGTCCTGACGGAGCCGCTGTCGCCTGCCCGCCGGGAAACCTCGGCTCCCAGTTCTGGAACGCCGTCGGCGTCACCTTCTTCTTCACCGTCGTGACCGTCGTGCTGGAGACCGTTCTCGGCATGTGGTTCGCGTTCATCATGAACCGCACCTTCCGCGGCCGCGGTCTCGTGCGTGCTGCGATCCTGGTGCCGTGGGCCATCCCGACGGCCGTCACCGCGAAGCTCTGGTTCTTCATCTTCTCGGTCGCCGGTGTCGCCAACGCCGCAATCGGCGCCCACATCCTGTGGACGAGCGACGAGTGGGCATCCCGCTTCGCGGTGATCATCGCCGACACCTGGAAGACGACGCCGTTCATGGCGCTGCTCATCCTGGCGGGTCTGCAGATCATCCCCGAAGAGGTGTACGAGGCCGCGAAGGTCGACGGCGCGACGACCTGGCAACGGTTCTGGCGCGTCACCCTGCCGCTGGTCAAGCCGGCGCTGCTCGTCGCGGTGCTCTTCCGAGTGCTCGACGCGCTGCGCATCTACGACCTTCCCGCCATCCTCACCGGCGGAGGTGGTGGCACCGGTAATGCCACGACCACCCTCTCGATCCTGGTCGTCGACCAGATTCGGCAGGGCTTCAACAGCGCCTCAGCGCTCTCGACCATCACCTTCATCATCATCTTCCTGGTCGCCTTCATCTTCGTGCGGTTCCTCGGCACGAACGTGGTGCGAACACAGGAAGCCCAGCAGAAGGGAGCGAAGTGATGACCACCGTCGCCGGCCCCGCCGCAGCCACAGCGGAAGCCCAGGCCCTGCCTCGCACCAAGGCGAAGAGCAGAGCCAAGTCGCGCAACCGCAATCAGAGCATCCGCACCGGGGTCAGCGCGATCATCATCGTGCTCTGGTGTCTGCTGCCGTTCTACTGGATGGTCGTCACGTCGTTCCGCGACGTGGGCTTCACGTTCGAGACGACGCCGTTGCCCACGCACTTCACCTGGGACAACTACATCACCGCGTTCTCGACCCAGCTGGGCAACCACCTGGGGCAGGCACTGCTGAACTCGCTGTTCATCGGCGCCTGTGTCACGATCATCGCCCTGCTGGTCGGAACGTTCGCCGCCTACGCCCTCGCTCGCATCGACTTCCGGTTCAAGGGCATCGTGCTCGGGCTCATCCTCGGCGCCTCGATGTTCCCGGGCGTCGCGCTCATCACGCCGCTGTTCCAGCTGTTCACGAACATCGGCTGGATGGGCACCTACCAGGCCCTGATCATCCCGAGCATCTCGTTCGTGCTCCCCCTCACCGTCTACACGCTCACCTCGTTCTTCCGCGAGATGCCGTGGGACCTGGAGGAGGCGGCGCGGATCGACGGATGCACGCAGGCTCAGGCCTTCCGCAAGATCATCCTGCCGCTGGCCGCGCCGGCCGTGTTCACGACAGCGATCCTGGCGTTCATCTCCTCGTGGAACGAGTACCTGATCTCCAGCCAGCTGTCGAGCGACGCGACCCAGCCGGTGACCGTGGCCATCGCCTCCTTCGCCGGCAGCCAGCCGCACCAGGAGCCGTACACCGCGGTCATGGCGGCGGGCACGATCGTCACGGTGCCCCTCGTCATCCTGGTGCTGATCTTCCAGCGCAGGATCGTCGCCGGGCTCACCGCCGGCGGCGTGAAGGGATAGGGCGACTCGGATGCGCTGGGACGATTCGCTGGAGATCGTCGATGTCGGCATCGGCATCGTGGGGTTCTTCGCGTTCGCGTTCCTCGTCGTCACCGTGGTGACTGAGCTGACGGGCGCCGACGCCCTCGGCTGGGCGCTGACGCTGCTGGCGCTCGTTCTCGTTCTCGTGCTCCTCTGGCAGGCGCGCCGCCGCATCGTGGCGGCGCGCCGGCCGGCGGATGCGGGCGAGCCGGCCGCCCGCCGCGTGCCGGGCAAGAACTCCTGAGCCGGGGTTCGCCATGGCAGGGATCGACGAGGTCGCGCGCGCGACGGGCGTCTCGACCGCCACGGTCTCGCGTGCCCTGCGCGGCCTGCCCAACGTCTCGGACACGACCCGTGCTGCCGTCAGGCGCGCGGCCGACGAGCTCGGGTATGTCGCGTCGTCGAGCGCCTCAGGCCTCGCCAGCGGGCGCACGCTGGCGATGGGTGTCGTCGTGCCGTCGGTGAGCCGCTGGTTCTACACCAACGTGCTGGAGGGCGTCGACGCGGAGCTGCGGTCGGCCAGCTACGACATGATCCTGTTCAACCTGGGCGGACACCGCGGCGACCGTGAGCGCGTGTTCCATCGGTCGATCCTTCGCAAGAGAACGGATGCCCTGCTGGCCCTCTGCCTCGACTTCACGGCCGACGAACGCCACCAGCTGGCGTCGCTCGGGCATCCGACGATCGTGGTCGGCGGCCCGGTGAAAGGGCTCCGGAGCGTAGGGATCGACGAGAAGACCACCGGGATGACGGCCACCGAACACCTGATCAAGCTCGGGCACCGGGAGATCGCGCACATCGGCGGCGAAGACGAGGAAGGTCTCAACCGGCAGGTTCCGGTCGGGCGGCTGCACGGCTTCCAGCACGCGATGCGCTCCGCCGGCCTGACTGTCAGGCCGGAGTGGATCGTTCCCGGCGGCTTCTCGCTGCCGCAGAGCCGGTCGGCGATGAACGCACTCCTCGACCGCCCCGGCCCCCGGCCGACGGCCGTGTTCGCCGGGTCGGACGAGATGGCGTTCGGCGCCATGCTGGCCGCCTACGACCGCGGCCTCACGGTGCCGGGCGACCTGTCGGTGATCGGGATCGACAACCACACCTTCGCCGAGTCGTTCGGGCTGACGACGCTCGCGCAGAATCCGTTCGATCAGGGCGCCGTCGCCGCCCGCATCCTGCTCGACGAGCTCGGTGGCGCCGAGCCGCGCACGCGCTCGGTCCGCTCCCCCGTCTCCCTCGTCGTCCGCACCTCCACCGCCCCACCGCCCGCCCCCTAGCGCCGAAAGCAATCGAGTACAGGAAGAACGCTCCCAAAAGCACGTTTTGGGAGCGTTCTTCCTGAACTCGATTGCTTTGGGCGGGGGCGGGGGCGGGGGCGGGGCGGGCGGGCGAGGTCAGGTGGCGTCGGCGAGGGTGAGCGACTCGGCCTCGACGATGGGGCTCTCGGCGGGGCCGTCGACGCGCTTCAGGTGCTTGTGGCCGATGACGATCAGCGCCACGGCAACCAGCACCGAGATGGCCCCGGCGAAGAACGGCGTCGAGGGCGAGATCGTGTCGGCCAGCAGAGTCGCCGCGGGCGGGGCGATCGCTCCGCCGAGGAAGCGCACACCGGAGTAAGCACTCGAGGCGACCGAGCGGGGCAGATCTGTGGCCTCCATGACGCACTCGGTGAGCACCGTGTTCAGGATGCCGAGAAGCAGTCCACCGACGACCACGCATACGATCAGGCCGACCAGCGAGCCGATGAACAGCCCGGCGGCGGCCAGGTCGATCGCGAGCAGCGGCATGACGATCCACAGCACGCGGGTGCGCGGCATGCGGCTCGTGAGCAGCGGCGCTCCCCACACCGAGGTGACGGCGAGCGCGACACCCCAGCCGAAGAAGATGAAGCCGAGACCGATCGCCGAGTCGACGCCGAGCGGCACCAGAGCGAACGGCGTGTAGGCGAGCAGCACGAAGAACCCGATGTTGTAGAACAGGGCGGCAGCGGCGAGGAACCCGAGGGCCGGCTTGGCCAGCGCCTTGAACGGAGCACCGATCGAGGTCGGGGTCGGCTTCTCGGGATTCTTCTTCAGCAGCGACACGATCGCGACGAAACCGACGGCCATCAGCACCGCGGTGCCGAAGAACGGTCCGCGCCAGCTCCAGCTTCCGAGCAGACCGCCGAGCAGGGGGCCGATCGCGATGCCGAGCCCGAGCGCCGCCTCGTAGAGGATGATCGCCGACGACGTTCCGCCCGACGCGGCTCCGACGATGGTCGCCAGGGCGGTCGAGATGAAGAGCGCGTTGCCGAGTCCCCATCCGGCGCGGAACCCGATGATCGCCTCGACGTTCGGCGACAGTCCCGCCGCGAGCGCGAAGACGACGATGAGCGCCAGACCGATCAGCAGGGTCTTCTTGGCGCCGATCCGGCTCGAGATCCAGCTGCTGAAGAACATCGCGATGCCGGTGATCAGCAGATAGCTCGTGAAGAGCATCTCGGTCTCGGTCGGCGTCGCCTTCAGGCTCGCCGCGATGGCCGGCAGGATCGGGTCGACGAGACCGATTCCCATGAAGGCGATGACCGAGGCGAACGCGACGGCCCAGACGGCGGTCGGTTGCTTGAGAATGTTGTTGGGCTTGTCGTGTGACATGGCTGAGCAGGGGCTCCTATCGAGATGTCTGGTGTGGTGGATGCGGCGCGCGGCCGCGAAGGTCAGCGAGCGCCGGCGACGGCTTCCGAGGCGGCGGCCGACAGCTCGACGCGCGAGCCGATGATGGTCACCGTGCTGCGCAGGGCTTCGATCTCGTCGTCGCTGAGGTCGGCGAACATTGGCACGAGAGCCGCGCTCAACTCGTCGCGCCAGGCCTGAAGCGCGTCGGCGCCTTTCGGTGTGATCGCGATCTGCCAGGCGCGAGCGTCGTCGGTGTCGGCGATCCGTTTGACCCACTCGGATTCGACGAGGTTGCGCACGATCTTCGTCATCGTCGGCTGTGAGACCCGGCTGTGCGCGGCGAGCTCGCCGAGTCGCATCGCGCCGGTGGTCTGCAGAACGCTCAGAGTGCGCCAGGTGGCGGGCGACTCGGTGCTGCCCGTCACCCTCGCCGCGAGCCGGGTGAGGCGGTGGCTGGCGACCACGAGGTCGCCGAGGATGTGGTGAAGATCTGTGAGATCGGTCTGTGGCATTACTCCATTATATATAGCCGACCTATATAGTTCAAGTCGCGTCGAACAATCCACTTGAATCTGATATTCGCACTTTCATACTTCTGATTTTTATGGTTTTCTGGGGGAATGCGCCAACAGAACGACGACGTCCTGCGTGACCTGGCCGAGACGGAGGAGTCCGCCTCCTACCATCAGGCCCTCAAACGCCGCCACATCCAGATGATCGCCGTGGGAGGCGCGATCGGCACCGGGCTCTTCCTCGGAGCAGGCGGCCGTCTCGCCGCCGCCGGCCCTGGCCTGCTCATCGTCTACGCGGTCTGCGGAGTCTTCGCGTTCTTCATCCTCCGCGCGCTCGGCGAGCTGGTGCTGCACCGTCCCGACTCAGGGTCGTTCGTCTCGTACGCCCGCGAGTTCTTCGGTGAGAAGACGGCGTTCATCACCGGCTGGATGTACTGGATGTACTGGTCGATGGTGGCGATCGTCGACGTGACCGCCATCGCGCTCTACCTCGCCTTCTTCGGCAAATACATCGAGGCCTTCTCCGCCATCCCGCAGTGGGTCTTCGCTCTCGCCGCCCTGGTGCTCGTGCTCGTGCTCAATCTGCTCTCCGTCTCCGTGTTCGGCGAGTTGGAGTTCTGGTTCTCGGCGATCAAAGTGACGGCCTTGATCGGCTTCCTCATCGTCGGCGTCTGCTTCGTGGTGTTCGGCACCCCCGTCGACGGCCGTACGCCCGGATTCGACCTGATCTCCGCGAACGGCGGGATGCTGCCGAACGGCCTCCTCCCGCTGGTGATCGTCGTGCAGGGCGTCGTCTTCGCCTACGGCGCCATCGAACTCGTCGGCACCGCCGCCGGGGAGACGAAAGACCCGGAGAAGACCATGCCGCGGGCCATCAACTCGGTCATCCTGCGGATCGCGGTGTTCTACGTCGGCTCGGTGCTGCTGCTCTCGCTTCTGCTGCCTTTCACCGCCTACAAAGAAGGCGAGAGCCCGTTCGTCACCTTCTTCGCGTCGATCGGCGTCGAGGGCGCCGACGTGATCATGAACCTCGTGGTGCTGACCGCCGCCCTGTCATCCCTGAACGCCGGCCTGTACTCCACCGGACGCATCGTGCGCTCCATGGCGCTCCGCGGCTCTGCGCCGCTCTTCACAGGCCGCGTGAGCCGGCACGGCGTTCCCTTCGGCGGAATCCTGCTGACCGGGGCCGCCGCCTTGCTCGGCGTCGGCCTCAACCTCGTCATGCCCGGTCAGGCCTTCGAGATCGGCATCAACCTGACGTCGATCGGCATGCTCACGGCGTGGTCGATCATCGTGCTCTGCCAGTTGCGCTTGCGTGGTCACGCCGCGAAGGGGCTCGCCGAGCGGCCACGGTTCCGGATGCCCGGCTCGCCGTACACGAGCTATCTCACGCTCGCCTTTCTGGTCACCGTCGCCGTGCTGATGCTTTTCGACTACCCGACCGGCACCTGGACCTTCGGCCTCACCCTCGTGATCGTCGTGCCGGCGCTCATCATCGGCTGGTTCGCCGTGCGACGGCGCGTGGCCCGCATCGCCGAGCTCCGTGACAGCGCTGTCGGCCGCGCACGCGACAGCGCGGGCGACAGCACCGTCGACGACGGCGGGGCTCAGGACCGCGATCGGGCGAGCACATAAGCCTGCTGGGTCTTCTCCCCCGCATCCGGCGCACGAACCGCACGCAGGCGCTCCTCGAAGCCGGCGGCACTCAGGAGCTCGGCGACCCGCGCGGGGCGCTGGCGTCTCGTGTCGAGCGACAGCTCGTGACCGTAGGCCCGTTCCAGGTGCACCACGTCGTCGCCCACCTGGAAAGCCAGCAGCAACCAGCCGCCGGGCCGGATGACCCGGGCGAACTCCGCGAACAACGCCGGTTGCCGCTCGTCGGGCGTGTGGATGATCGAGTACCAGGCCAGCGCTCCGGCGAGCGCGTCGTCGCCGAGCTCGAGATCGGCCATGGTGCCCACGTCGAAGCGCAGGTGCGGATGGGCGCGACGAGCGACCTCGATCATCCCCGGTGAGAGGTCCACACCGAAAGCGTCGAGCCCGAGCCCGGCGAGCTCGATCGTCACACGCCCCGGGCCGCAGCCCAGGTCGGCCACGGCGCCACCGCCGTCGGCGAGCAAATACTCGGCGAAGACCCCGAGCATGGCCCGGTCGACCGGCTTTCGGGCGAGCTCGTCTTCGAGCATGGCCGCGTAGTCGGAAGCGACGGCGTCGTAGGCGGTACAGGTCTCGGTCACGTCGAGCGGTTCGGGCATGCCCCGAGTGTATGGAGCACCGCCGACCTTCAGGGATGCATCGCCGCGCAGAGAGAAAGCCCCCGGCCGTACCAGGGCCGGGGGCTGTCGAAGGGATGGAGGCTACCGCAGGAACCGCTCGTAAAGAGCGGTGCTGCGGTACAGATCCGGCGGGTGCGCGGAGTGTTCGCGGGCTTCCCCGCTGAGGACGACGCTGCTGAGGCGCCGCCAGTACGCGGCATAGCCGCGCCATCGACTGGTATTCATCGTGGTTCTTTCCGGATGCGCGTCCTTGCACATCGCTTGCCCGCAGGCAGGCGCTATCGGACGCTGGATGAACCGTCACCGGATGGTGACGGCCGATCCGGGCATCCGCGTCGCTCGACCCCTCTGCGTTCGAACCCGCACGGGTTAAACACAGAGGGCGTCGTTCCCATTGCGGGGAACGACGCCCTCGCAACGCGGATACTCGGTGTGTGGAGTCCGCGTCGCGACTTGCGTCAGGCGATGTCAGCCTGCGGTAGAAAGAGCCCCGATGGGGCGCAGACTACTTGAGGGTGACGGTGGCGCCAGCTTCTTCGAGCTGAGCCTTCGCCTTGTCAGCGGCTTCCTTGTTGGCGCCTTCGAGAACGGTGCTCGGGGCGCCGTCAACGAGTGCCTTCGCCTCACCGAGGCCGAGGCTGGTGAGTGCGCGCACCTCCTTGATGACCTGGATCTTCTTGTCGCCGGCCGCCTCGAGGACGACGTCGAAGGAGTCCTTCTCCTCGACCTCTTCAACGGGGGCGGCAGCGCCGGCACCGGCCGCAGCAACGGCGACGGGGGCGGCGGCGGTGACCTCGAAGGTCTCCTCGAACTTCTTCACGAACTCGCTCAGCTCAATGAGCGTGAGCTCCTTGAACGCGTCGAGCAGCTCGTCAGTCGTGAGCTTTGCCATGATTTTCTCCTTAGGTGTTTTCGTGTACTCAACCGCTGGTGGTGCATCCCGGGGGATGGACTACGCAGCGGACTCCTGCTTCTCACGCAGCGCGTCGACCGTGCGAACGGCCTGCGACAGCGGTGCGTTGAACAGATATGCGGCTCCGAACAGCGAGGCCTTGAAGGCGCCGGCGAGCTTCGCCAGCAGAACTTCACGAGACTCGAGGTCGGCGAGCTTGCCTACCTCTGCTGCGGTCAGCGGGTTACCGTCGAAGTAACCACCCTTGACCACCAGGAGAGGGTTTGCCTTGGTGAAGTCACGCAGCGACTTCGCGACGGCGACAGGGTCTCCGTGCACGAAGGCGATCGCAGACGGACCAACGAGCTCCTCGTCGAACGACGAGATGCCGGCGTTGTTGGCCGCGATCTTGGTCAGCGTGTTCTTCACCACGGCGTACGTCGCGTGCTCACTGATCGATGTGCGCAGCTGCTTGAGCTGAGCGACAGTGAGACCGCGGTACTCGGTCAGCAGAACGGCGGACGAGTTCTTGAAGAGATCTTCAAGCTCGGCAACCGCGGCTTCCTTGTTCGCCATGGCCTACTCCTCTGATTTTGCGTCGCACACCGCGGAGGCGATGTGCGCCTCGACCGCCGGGGAAAAGAAAAAAGCTCCGTACGCAGTGGCACGGAGCTGGCGACGCGAACCGGAGTTCACGAGTCTGCTTCATACACCTGCGCGGGCCCTCACCTGAGTGAGTCTTCGTTCGTGAGCTTTCGCGCACGACGACCAGCGGTCTTTGGCTTCGATCACAGTACGGGATGCGGGCGACCGAATGCAAGTCGAGCGCGCCTCCGAATTTAGTTGACTTCGGTCTACTATCGAGATACAGTTGATCCAGATCAACTATTTGGGCGCAGCGTCGAGCCAACAATCCGCTTCGTCCCCCGCATTGGAGTACCCACGCACATGTCGAAATCCGTCGATACGGATGCGCGCGCATCCGCTCATCCCATAACCCCTGAGGGCTCAACCCCCGCGCCCATGTCGCACCGCCAGGTGCTCCAGGCGCTCTCCGGCCTCCTGCTCGGCATGTTCGTGTCGATCCTGGCCGGCACGGTGGTCTCGAGCTCCCTCCCCCGCATCATCGCCGACCTCGGCGGCGACCAGGCGGCGTTCACCTGGGTGGTCACGTCCACCCTGCTCGCCACAACCGTGTCGACGCCCATCTGGGGCAAGTTCGCCGACCTCTTCAGCCGCAAGCTGCTCATCCAGCTCGCCCTCGTGCTGTTCGTCCTCGGCTCGGCACTCGCCGGCTTCTCGCAGAACCCGGGCATGCTCATCACGTTCCGCGTGGTGCAGGGCCTCGGCGCCGGTGGCCTCACCGCCCTCAGCCAGATCATCATGGCCGACATCATCAGCCCGCGTGAGCGCGGCCGCTACATGGGCCTCTTCGGCGGCATCATGGCCGTCGGCACCATCGGTGGTCCTCTGATCGGCGGCCTGCTGACCGACTCGATCGGCTGGCGCTGGAACTTCTTCGTCGGCGTGCCGGTGGCGATCGCGGCCATCCTGCTGCTGCAGAAGACCCTGCACCTGCCGAAGCGGCCCCTGCAGAAGGTGCGCATCGACTATCTCGGCGCCGTGCTGCTCGCCGGCGGCATTTCGCTGCTGCTCATCTGGGTCACCATGGCCGGCAACCAGTTCGACTGGATCAGCTGGAACACCCTCCTCATGGTCGGCGGCGCCGTTCTGCTGCTGGTGGCGACCGTGGTCACCGAACTGCTCGTGAAAGACCCGATCATCCCGCTCGGCATGTTCAAGAACCGCACGTTCACGCTCGCCGTCATCGCCAGCATCGCGGTGGGTGTCGCGATGTTCGGCACGTCGGTGTTCCTCAGCCAGTACATGCAGCTCGCCCGGGGCGCGACCCCGACCGAATCCGGTCTGCTGACCCTGCCGATGATCGCCGGTCTGCTGATCTCCTCGACTGTGGTCGGGAGCCTGATCAGCAAGTTCGGCAAGTGGAAGGCGTTCATGGTGGTCGGCTCGGTGCTGCTCACTGCGGGTCTCTACCTGATGAGCACCATCGAATACGACACGAACTACGTCGTGGTCTCGATCTACATGTTCGTGCTCGGCGCCGGTGTCGGCATGGTGATGCAGAACCTGGTGCTCGTCGTGCAGAACGCGGTCTCCCCCACCCAGCTCGGCGTCGCAAGCTCGTCCGTCGCGTTCTTCCGCAGCCTCGGCGGCACCATCGGCGTCTCGGTGATGGGCAGCGTGCTCGCCACCAAGGTGACCGAAGCGATGACCAGCCACGCCGCTGCGATCCAGGCTCAGATCGTGAAGCTCGGCGAGGCCGGCGCACCGATCGCGAGCGCGCTGCAGAGCGGCACCCTCCCCAAGGTGAGCACCCTGCCGGTCGGCCTCCGCACGATCATCGAGTCGATCTACGGCCAATCGGTCGCCGATATCTTCCTGGTGGCCGTTCCGCTCGCGATCATCACGATCGTCGCGATCCTGCTGCTGCCGAACAACAGGCTCGGCACCAAGACCGCCATCGAGCGCCTCGAGGAGGAGAAGCAGAACGCCCCCGCAGGCGGCCTGCTGGAGCACGCGGAAGAGCTGGTGGTCGAGGCGTCGGAGGCCTACGTCGGAGTCGCGACCGGTTCCCTTCCGGCGCAGCGGCCCTCGGGTCAGCAGGCGTCGGGTGAGCAGGCCGGCGGGCGGAACGCGGGAACGACCGAAAGCGACGCGTCGAGCCGGCGATGACCACCATCGAGCACGGGACAGCCGCCGTCGACGCGGCCATCGCCGGCGTCGAAGAGCAGTTCAGCGTGCTGTTCAACCGGATCCACACCGTGATGCGCGACCGCGCGCTCGGTGTGCATCCGGACCTGCAGCCGGTCGGCTTCAAGATGCTGAACGCCATCGTGCGGCTCGGGCCGACACACGCCGGCGCCCTCGCCGAGCGGCTGTCGACCGACAAGAGCGTCATCAGCCGTCAGGCGAACATCCTCGAGTCGCTGGGATTCATCGAGCGGCGAACCGACCCTCTCGACCGGCGAGCGAGCTTTCTGGTCGCGACCCCGGCTGCGGCCGAGAAGATCAACGAGGTGCGCGCGAGCGACCAGGCCATGCTCTACACCAACCTGCGCGACTGGGGGCAGGGCGACGTCGAACGGCTGGGCGAGCTGCTTGCCCGCCTGAACGACACGGTCACCGGAGGCTGATGGAGCCGGCGACCTGGGCCGCGGCTCAGGGATGCGCGGCGAGGAAGTCTGCGATGTCGTCGCCGAAGCGCGGGTGCAGCGGAACACCGCCGTGCGAGCGCGACCGGTAGAGGATGTGCGTTCCGTGCGGAAGGCGCCGGGCGGTCTCGCGGGCGAGGTCGGGCGGGTAGAACACATCCCTGCCACCCGAGAGGATGAGCGTCGGGGCTGTGACGGCGTGCAGCCCGTCGAACACGTCGTAGGCGTCTTCCGCGCGAACCAGCGCGATGAGGCTCTCGGCGTCGTCGGGCTGCGGGGTGGCACGGCTGACCAGCCGCACCAGCGGATCGAGATGGCGACTGTTCATCGTCGCGCTCGCAAGCTCGCCGGAGGCTCGCCGGTCACCGGCGGCGAGCAGCGACAGGTACCGCCGCTGCACCGCCCTGCCTCGAGAACCGAGACGCGCGGCCCCGGCGGCGACCACGAGAGTCGTGACGAGGTCGGGCCGATCGACCGCGAGCTGCAGCGCCACGCTGGCTCCGGTGGAGAGTCCCATGAGCGCGACCGGCCGACCGAAGCGTTCCGCGATGAGTCGGGCGTACACGTCGGCGACCTCCGCCATCGTGAAGGCCGGATGCAGAAACGCCGGCCGCCCGACAGCGTGCACGCGCATCCGCCGGGCCGCGCCGCGCAAGACGAGTCGCTCGACGACGCGATCGACGCCGCGGGGGTTGCCTGTCTCGGCGGGCAGGGCACGGATGAACAGCAGCGGTGCGCCGTTCCGCGGCCCGTACTCCTCGATCGCGAGGATGCTCGCCTGCGTCACGGCTCGCTTGTCGCTGAGCCGGAGGTGGAGACGCCAGGCTGGTTCGCGGTCGCGTCCCAGGGCAGCGAGACCGTGAAGACGGTCTCCCCCGGTTCGCTCCGCACGCCGACCTCGCCGCCGTGGGCCTCCACGACAGCGCTCACGATGGCGAGACCGAGGCCGGTGGAACCGGTGGTGCGCGCACGCGAACTGTCGGCGCGCACGAAGCGTTCGAACAGCGACGACTGCACCTCCGGAGCTATCCCTGGGCCGTTGTCGGTCACCGAGACGATCGCCCGGCCCGCCTTCTCGTCGACGGTCAGCGCCGCCGTCACCTCAGTCCCCTCGGGGGTGTGCACCCGGGCGTTGGCCAGCAGGTTCACCACCACCTGGTGCAGTCGGGCCTTGTCTCCGGTCACCTCGATCGGCTCCTCCGGGAGCACCATCGACCACTTGTGGTTCGGGCCGGCCGCGTGGGCGTCGCTGACGGCATCCACGAGCAGCACGGAGAGGTCGACGGGATCCCTGTCCAGCTCGCGACCCTCATCGAGTCGTGCCAGCAGCAGGAGGTCTTCGACGAGCGACGTCATGCGGGTCGCCTCCGACTCGATGCGGCCGAGCGACCGGGTCACATCGGTCGGAAGCTCGTGCGGCGAGCGGCGCGTCAGCTCCGCGTAGCCCCGGATCGAGGCGAGCGGCGTTCGCAGCTCGTGGCTGGCGTCGGCGACGAACTGGCGCACCTTCTGCTCGCTCGCCTGCCGCGCCGTCAGCGCGGAGGAGACGTGGCCGAGCATCCGGTTGAGTGCCGCTCCGACCTTGCCCACCTCGGTGCGCGAGTCGGTGTCGGCCTCGGGAACGCGAACCGACAGCGCGACATCGCCGCGGTCGAGGGGCATCTCCGACACCTCCTGAGCCGTGCCGGCCACCCGCTCGAGCGGGCGCATCGCCAGACGCACCACGAAGCTCGCGATGAGGAAGGCGAAGATCAGCCCGGCCAGGGTGACGAGCACGATGACGAAGGTCAGCTGGCTCACCGTCGCACTGACGTCGTTGAGGGGCAGGCCGATGATCACGCTGTCACCGTTGACGAGCTCGGTCGCGGCGACCCGGTACGAGCCCAGCGAGGAGCCGAGGTCGAGCGTGCGCGGAGTGCCGTCGGCCTCCAGCTTCGCGACGGCGGTGAGGTCGGCGCGAACGATCTGCGGCTGAGCGGGTTCGTTGTTGGGCTGCCCGCTCTGGTCTTGCGGGCTGAGGATCACCGGGAAGAGCAGGCGATCGCCGCTGCGCACGACTCCGAACGTTCCGGTGGGTTGCCCGGGAGTCGCGACGATGCGCTGCACCTGCGAGTCGACCGGGGATGTTCCGTAGATCTGGTTCGCGGCCCGCGCACCGCGATCCAGGGCGCTGGTGAGCTGGCCGTCGAGCCGGCTCACGAGATACCCCTGCAGCGCGAAAACGCTCACCGTGCCGATCGCCGTGCCGAGCACGGCGAGCATCGCGACCACGACGAGAACGACGCGGCTGCGGAGCGTCCACGACCGGAACGGGCGGATGCGCGACGGGCGACCGTGCGCCCGCTCGCCGGAGTCCGATGTGTCGGAACCGGGTGTCCCCGCCGCGGGATCCGAACCCGTCACCGGGGAGGTGGTCACGTCGCGGCCTTGACCATGTAACCCGCGCCGCGCACGGTGTGGATCATCGGCTCGCGGCCCGAGTCGATCTTCTTGCGCAGGTAGGAGATGTAGAGCTCGACGACGCTGGAGGATCCGCCGAAGTCGTAGCTCCACACCCTGTCGAGGATCTGCGTCTTGCTCAGCACACGCCGCGGATTGCGCATGAGGAACCGCAGCAGCTCGAACTCGGTGGCGGTGAGCTGGATGGGATCGCCGTCGCGGTGCACCTCGTAGCTGTCCTCGTCGAGCACCAGGTCGCCGACGATGAGCACGGGATCGCTCTGATCGGCGACCGCCGCGCGCGACCGGCGGAGCAGTCCGCGCAGGCGCGCCACCAGTTCCTCCAGGCTGAACGGCTTGGTCACGTAGTCGTCGCCGCCCGCCGTCAGCCCGGCGATGCGGTCGTCGAGTGAATCCTTCGCCGTCAGGAAGAGCACGGGCGCCTCGTTGCCGTCTGCGCGCATCCGGGAGAGCACCTGCAGCCCGTCGATGTCGGGAAGCATGATGTCGAGCACGACCACATCCGGCTTGAACTCGCGGGAGATGCTGAGCGCCTGCTGGCCGTTCGACGCCGTCTTGACGTCCCAGTCCTCGTAGTGGAGCGCCATCGACAGGAGGTCGGTCAGTGTCGCCTCGTCGTCGACGACGAGCACGCGTATCGCGCTGCCGTCGGCTCGGCGCAGAAGGGTGCGGGCTTGGCTGGGGGTGCCGGGGACAGCCCGGGAGTTCATGGTCACCTTTCCTATTATCGCGAGTCGACTCCGCGCCGGCTATGCGAAACCTATGCGCTGTCTGTGAACGATTCCCCCGGCGACCCAGCAGAAACATAGGCCGGCCACAGTGCGCCCAAATCCGTCATCCATACCGTCGTCCTGTCCAGTGGGAATCCCCGCATCACATCGAGAATCTGGAAGCCTATGTTCGGCACTTATCTGCGTCGCGAGCTCGTCAATCGCCGCAAGCAGACGATCATCATCGCGGTGGGCATGGCCCTCGCGATCGCCCTCGTCATCATCGTCAACTCCGTCTCCACCGGGGTGAGGCAAGCCCAGGCGAGCGTGCTCCAAGCCGTCTACGGCGTCGGAACGGACATCACCGTCACCGAGCCCGCCACTGAGCAAGCCGCGTCCACCCAGCAGGGCGCCGGCGGCGGCCCGCGCTTCGACTTCGGCGCCGACGCCGGCACCGACACGGGAAGCGGCAGAACCGTCGACACCTCCCGGTTGGAGCCGACCCGCGGAGCGACGGTGATGGCCAGCACCGCGCTGGCGACGGCGGCCAAGGTGCAGAACGTGGCGGCCGCAGCATCCGTGCTCTCGCTCACCAACACGAGCTTCAGCGGCACGCTTCCCGACTTCCAGCAGCGCCAGCAGGGCACCGGCACCAAGCCCGGGGAGGGTGGCGACGCGTCGACCGCTCCCCCGACCGGCGGCGCCGACGGAGCGGGCGGCAGCTCGTTCACCGTCGACTCGTTCTCGGTGATCGGACTCGATCCGGCGGGCAAGTCGGTCGGCCCGCTCTCCTCGGTGACGCTGACCGGCGGTCGCACCTTCACCGCTGCCGACAAGGGCAAAGACGTGGTGGTGCTGGATGCCGCCTACGCAAAGACAGCGAGCAAAGCCGTCGGCGACACCGTCACCATCGGCGGCACCGACTTCAAGGTGACCGGCATCGTCACGGCCACCGGAAGCGACTCGACTACGGCGGCGAACGCTTACATCCCGCTCGATGTGGCGCAGACGCTCTCGGGCCAAGCGGACAAGATCAGCGCCGTGTACGTGACGGCGGCGTCGTCGAGCGACATCGATCAGATCAAGGCCGACCTCACGAAGGCGCTGCCGACGGCGACCGTGAGCACGCAGGCCGACCTGGCCTCCAGCGTCTCGGGCTCGCTCGGAACGGCAGGAGAGCTCATCGCAAACCTCGGAACCTGGCTCTCGATCATCGTGCTGGCGGCCGCCTTCCTCATCGCGATCCTGTTCACGATCTCAGGCGTCACCCGCCGCACCCGCGAGTTCGGCACGCTGAAGGCCATCGGCTGGAGCAACCGACGCATCGTCGGCCAGGTGGCGGGAGAATCGGTGGTGCAGGGCATCATCGGGGGCGTGATCGGCATCGCCGTCGGATTGATCGGCGTGCTCGTGGTCAACCTGGTCTCACCGACTCTGTCCGGCGGCGTCGGCAACGGCTTCGCCACCGCCGCCGGACAGGCAGGGCGCACCGCCACCGGCGGCAGCACGGCCGCACCCGGCGCCGGCTTCGGTGGTGGCGAGGGCTTCGGCGCCGCTCGGGAAGCGAGCCGCGCGGCCGCCTCCACCACCGACATCGTGCTGCACGCTCCGGTGACCGTGTGGATCATCGTCATCGCCGTCGGCCTCGCCGTGCTCGGTGGCCTCATCGCCGGGGCGATCGGCGGATGGCGCGCCTCGCGTCTGCGCCCGGCCGCCGCCCTCCGCTCCGTCGCCTAGCCGTCACACCGTTCAGGAGAACACCATGTACACCCTCACCAACGTCACCAAGACGTACACGCAGTCGAAACGGAATGTGACCGCGCTGAAAGATGTGACCCTCGAGATCCCCGATGGCCAGCTCGTGGCCATCCAAGGGCCGACCGGCGGAGGCAAGTCGACGCTGCTGCAGATGCTGGGCGCGCTCGACCGACCCAGCTCGGGCACCGTTCAGCTCGAATCGTCGAGCCTCTCGGGTCTGCGGGACAGCAAGCTCACCGCCATCCGCGCGACGGAGATCGGATTCGTCTTTCAGGGCTTCAACCTCATCCCGACCCTCACCGCCCAGGAGAACGTCGAGACGGCGCTCGCACCGCTGAAGGTGACCGCCGTCGAACGCAGGCGCCGCGCGACGGAAGCGCTGGCGTCGGTGGGTCTCGCCGATCGCGGCACTCACCTGCCCTCCGAGCTCTCCGGCGGTCAGCAGCAGCGGGTGGCGATCGCTCGCGCCCTGGTGAAAGACCCCGACGTGCTGCTCGCCGACGAGCCGACCGGCAACCTCGACGAGGAGACCCGCGACGAGATCATGGATCTTCTCGAAGGTCTCTGGCGCGACCGCGGGCTCACGCTCGTGATCGTCACGCACGACAGCGCGGTTGCGAAGCGCGCCCAGCGCCGTCTGCACATCAAGCACGGCCAGGTCAAAGAGGTCGCCTGACCCCGTTCGCCGAGTGTGGCCGTTTCGGTCGAGAGTGCCCGGCACACCGGTCACGCTCGACCGGAGCGGCCACACTCGCGAGAAGTCAGCCGATGACGATGAGGCCCAGCGACTCCACGATGGCGACGGCCTGACGCTCATCGATGACCGCGTTGGTGAGCGTCACCGTCTGGGGGTCGAGACCGGTGATGTCGCTGCCGCGCAGATCCGCCTTGCTGAAGTCGGCGCGCTCGAAGGCCGAAGCCGACAGGTCGCAGCCGGTCAGCGTCGTTCCCACGCAGCGGGCGCGGCTCAGGTCGGCCTCGCGCAGGCGCACGCCGGCGAACTCGGCGCCCGCGAGGTCGGCATCCCGAAGCCCCACGAACGACCAGTTGCCGCCGGTGACCTTCAGCAGCCCGAACTCGCACCCGTCGAACGTGCTTCCCGTCAGCTTGCACCGCTCGAACCCGGCGTCGAAGAAATTGCAGCCGGTGAAGGTGCAGTTCACGAACGCCGAGTCGGTGTGCTTGGAGACGTTGAACTTTACGTTCCGAAACGTGCAGCCGGTGAACACCGCGGCACGAGTGACCGCCTCGGTCAGATCGAGGTCGACGAACTCGACATCGGTGAACTCAGCCCCGTCGAGCTCGCGTCCGTACCAATCCTCGCCCCGAATCGTCGACTCCATGCCTCCATCCAAGCAGCAGCGGCCGACGACCGCGTTCAGCCCTGGTTGCTGAACGCGGCGTCGAAGGATGCCGTCGGCAGATCCCACAGCAGCGACCGGATGTAGCCGACGGCCTCTTTCGCGCCGTGCAGCCTGTCCATGCCGGCGTCTTCCCACTCGATCGAGATGGGGCCGGTGTAGCCGATCGACTCGAGCGCGCGGAAGGAGTCCTCCCAGGGAACGTCGCCGTGACCGGTCGAGACGAAGTCCCAGCCGCGGCGCGGGTCGCCCCAGGGCAGGTGCGAGCCCAGCACGCCGGCGCGGCCGTTCTTCGGGCGCAGCCGCGTGTCTTTGCAGTCCACGTGGTAGATGCGGTCTTTGAAGTCGACGATGAATCCGACCGGGTCGATGTCCTGCCACATCATGTGGCTCGGGTCCCAGTTGAAGCCGAACGCCTCGCGGTGGTCGATCGCTTCGAGCGAGCGCACGCTCGACCAGTAGTCGTAGGCGATCTCCGACGGATGCACTTCGTGGGCGAACCGCACCCCTTCGCCGTCGAACACGTCGAGGATGGGGTTCCATCGGTCGGCGAAGTCCTGGTAGCCGGCGTCGATCACGTCGGCGGGAACGGGCGGGAACTGCGCGACGTACGGCCAGATCTTCGAACCCGTGAAGCCGACGACCGTGTCGACACCGAGCTTGCGGGCGACCTTCGCGGTCAGCTTCAGCTCTTCGGCGGCACGCTGGCGCACACCCTCCGGCTCTCCGTCGCCCCACACCTTCGAACCGACGATCGCCTGGTGACGGAAATCGATCGGGTCGTCGCAGACCGCCTGGCCCTTGAGATGGTTCGAGATCGCCCAGACCTTGAGGCCGTACTTGTCGAGGATGTCGAGCCTGCCCTGCAGGTACGCGTCGTCCTCAGCGGCACGCCACACGTCGAGGTGCTCACCGGATGCGGCGATCTCGAGCCCGTCGTATCCCCACTCGCTCGCGTGCTTGGCGACCTCTTCGAGCGTGAGGTCTGCCCACTGCCCGGTGAAGAGCGTGACCGGATGCGTGCTCTCGAGCTTCTTGCCCGCTGCGGCGCCGTTGGTGTCAGTCATTCTGTGTTCCCATCTCGATCCACGTGCCCGCCTCGGCCGAGTCGAGCACAGCATCCGTCACCCGAACGGCGCGCAGGCCGTCGGAGAATCGCGGCAGTCCTTCGGGATTCGCCCCGCCGATGGCCGCATAGGTGTCGGCCACGAACGCGTTGAACGCGTCTTGATAGCCCTGGGCGTGGCCCGAGGGCACGACGCAGAGCCGGGCTGCATCGTCGGCCAGCTGGTCGGCGTCGCGCGGGATGAGCATGCTGCCCTTGCGCTTGCCGACCCACAGCGTCTCGGGCTGTTCCTGGTCGAACGCCACGCTCTCGGCGCTTCCGGCGATCTCCAGGTAGAGGCGGTTCTTACGACCC
The DNA here is from genome assembly GCF_042880955.1 of Leifsonia sp. NPDC058292. NCBI lineage: Bacteria > Bacillati > Actinomycetota > Actinomycetes > Micrococcales > Microbacteriaceae > Leifsonia > Leifsonia sp. NPDC058292. The sequence continues at coordinate 36,378 of NZ_JBHVYL010000019.1, read as the reverse complement.
GGGGCCACTTGCGACACGAGCAGCGTGCCGAGGGCGCCGGAGCGCGTCTCGATGACGACGGCCACCGCATCCTCCGTCGTGATCGCGGTGTTGGATGCGCGCTCGCTGAACACCGTCTTCTTGGTGGCGGCCAGGCGCGACACCCTGTCGCCACTCACGAACTCGACGAGGTCGACGAGGTGGGAGCCGATGTCGGCGAACGCGCGCGACCGGCCGCCCTTCTCCGAATCGACGCGCCAGTTGTCGTCGTCGACGCCGAGCAACCAGTCCTGCAGGTAGGAGGCGTTGATGCTGAGCACCTGGCCGGCCTCGCCGGAGCGGAACCGGGCCCTGGCCTCCCTGACCATCGGGTGGAACCGGTAGACGAAGGGAACGGTCGCGGTGAGCGAACCGACCCCGGCCACGAGGGCTTCGGCGTCGGCGACCGTCGTGGTCAGGGGCTTCTCGCAGACCACGTGCTTGCCCGCAGCGAGCACCGCTGCCGCCTGTTCGGCGTGCAGCGCGTTCGGGGTGCACACGTGCACCACGTCGATGGAGTCGTCGACGAGCACCTCGTCGATGGAGGCGTATGCCCGCTCGATCCCGAGCGTCTGGGCGACGTGCGCCGACTTCTCGGGAGATGACGACACCACGCCGACGAGCTGAGCCCGGGCCGCGCGGGCGGCCCGGGAGTGCACCTCGGCCATGAATCCGCCGCCGATGATCGCGGTGCGGATGGGCTCGGCTGCGCTCACGCGATCACTCCCCGAGGGTCGCCGCGCGCGGGTCCCAGTCTTCCGGCAGCGCCGGCGCGACCGTGACCGTGCTCTCCACCGCGACCGGCTGGCCGGAGAGCCCCGCCTCGATGGTCGACACCATGATGTCGAGCACGTGGTAGGCCTGCTCGCCCGAAGCGCGCTCCGGTTGCCCGGCACGGATGGCTCTGGCCAGCTCGACCACGCCGGTTCCCCGGCTGCTGGTCGACCCGGTGGCGGGAATCGTCTCGATGCCGTCGGCTCCGTGCACCAGGAGCTCGCCGACGAACGTGTTCGGGTCGGGGACGACGAGGGTGCCGTCGACTCCCGCGACCTCGAACTGCGTGCGACCGAGCTTCGAGTCGAAGCTGAAGATGCTCTGCGCCGTCTGTCCGCTCTCGAACTCGTAGAGGGCGCTCACGTGGGTGGGAACGGTGACGGCGAACTCTTCACCGGCGCGCGGCCCCGAGCCGATGACACGGGTCTCGCGCGACTTCGACGCGGCGGCGCTGACGCGCGCGACCGGACCGAAGAGCTGCACGAGCGCCGTGAGGTAGTACGGGCCGATGTCGAACAGCGGGCCGGCGCCCTCCTGGAAGAGGAAGTCGGGGTTCGGGTGCCACGACTCGGGCCCCGGACTCTGCATGAGCGTCAGCGCGGTGAGCGGGGCGCCGATGGCTCCGCTCTCGACGAGGCGACGGGCCGACTGGATGCCGGCGCCGAGGAACGTGTCCGGCGCCGTCGCGACGCGCAGACCCTTCTCGTGCGCGGCGTCGAGCAGCTGCTTGCCACTCGCCCGGTCGAGCGCGAACGGCTTCTCGCTCCACACGTGCTTTCCCGCGGCGAGCGCCTGGAGGGCGACCTCCACGTGCACCCGGGGAAGGGTGAGGTTCACGACGATCTCGATGCCGTCGTCGGCGAGAAGCTGCTCGACCGATCCGGAGCCGGCGATGCCGAACGCCTCCGCCTGCGCCTGGGCGCGGGCGAGGTCGATGTCGGCGATGAAGCGCACCTCGAGGTCGGGGAAGGTGGTCAGGTTCTTGAGGTACTCGGTGCTGATGACTCCGGCGCCGATGACGCCGACCCCGACGCGGCCGGCGCTCACGCGAGACCCTTGGCGGTGAGGAACTCGAAGCTGTCGGCGACGGCCTGGAAACGGTCTCCGCGCGAGTCGTCGAGCTCGATGACCCGCAGCGCGTTCGGCGCTGCGGCGATGATCGCCTCGACCGGGAGCGAGCCCTGACCGACGGCGACCTGGTCTTTCGTCTCCGTGGTGGCGGGGCCGTCTTTGATGTGGAGCGCGACGACGCGGTCGCCGAGCTTCGCGAGCAGTTCCACCGGGTCGTGACCGCCGACGGCCACCCAGTAGGTGTCGACCTCCAGCACGACCGCGTCGTCGAGCTTGCCGGCGAAGTATTCGAGGGCGGTGACGCCGTCGATCGTCGCCTCGAGTTCGTGGGCGTGGTTGTGGTAGCCGACGCGCACGCCGTAGTTCGCGGCGACCGCCGCGGCCTCGTTCAGCTGGGCGGCGATCTCGTCGACGCCTTCGGCCGTCTGCCACCGCGCCGGGTCGACGAACGGGTCGATCACGGTCTCGATGCCGAGCGACTTCGCGGCCTCGAACACGGGCTCGAGCTCACCGCCGATGAAGCTCTGGTGCGTGGTCGGCGCCGTCAGGCCGGCCTCGCTGAGACCGCGGCGAAGGTCATCGCCGAAGGACAGGAATGCGAACGGCTCGACCTGGGTGAACCCCAGGTCGGCGATGCGCTTGAGCGTGCCTACCGTGTCTTCGGTGAGAAGTTCACGCACGGTGTAGAGCTGCACGGAGAGATTGGACTTCGACACTGTTCTCCTCGTCGAGTGGATCGGTTGTGTGGCGCTCGGAGCGCACCTCCATTCAAGCAGACTTCTGCCGATTGTCAATCAAAAGTAGCTCGATCCGAAACAGTCTTTGGATCGCCGGGAATCGGTGTGGTTCAATGACGTCATGACCGAGAGCGCTCGCGAGCAGACGCTGGTCGCGCCCGACGCAGCGCCACTGCTGACGATCCTGCGCGACGGCATCCCCCGCACGCGCGCGCAGCTCGCCGAACTCACCGGCCTCGCGCGCTCCACGATCGCCGTTCGCATCGACAGCCTCACGGCCACCGGACTGGTCGCACCCGCCGGCGACGATGTCTCCACGGGTGGCCGACCGCCGGCACGTATCGCCTTCAACCCGAGCTCGCGCATCGTCATCGCCGTCGACCTCGGGGCGACGCACGGCGTCGTCGCGATCGCCGATCTGGCCGGAACGATCCTGCAGAGCGAGTCGCGCCGCATCCTCATCACCGACGGCCCCGAGGCCGTGCTCGACTGGGCACTGACCACCGCGTCCGCGTTGTTCGCCGCATCGAACCGCGCCGAAGCCGACCTGATCGGCATCGGCATCGGCGTTCCCGGCCCGGTCGAACACTCCACCGGCACCCCGGTCAACCCGCCGATCATGCCCGGCTGGGACAGGTTCGACATCCCGTCGTACGTGCGCCGCACCTTCGATGTGCCGGTGCTGGTCGACAACGATGTGAACCTCCTCGCTCTGGGCGAGCACGCGACAGCGTGGCCCGACCAGTCCGATCTGCTCTTCGTGAAGGTCGCCACCGGCATCGGCGCCGGCATCATCAACGGCGGCCGGCTCCAGCGCGGCGCGCAAGGGTCGGCGGGCGACCTCGGCCACGTGCGCGTGCCGTTCGGCGCAGACACCCCGAGCCACGGTGCACAGGATGCCGACCTCGAGGCCCTCGCGAGCGGCCCGGCCATCGCGCGATCGCTCACGGCGGCGGGCATCCCCGCGGCGACGAGCGAGGATGTGGTCACTCTCGCGCGCACCGGCAACCCTGCTGTGCTCCAGGCCATCCGGCAGGCGGGCCGCGACCTCGGCGAGGTGATCGCCACGTGCGTCAACCTGCTGAACCCGTCCGTCGTGATCGTCGGCGGCAGCCTCTCCCGCGTCGGCGAGCAACTGCTCGCCGGAGTGCGCGAGGTCGTCTATCAGCGCTCCACCCCGCTCGCCACGCAGTACCTGACCATCACGCAGTCTCGGGCGGGCGAGATGGGCGGTGTGCTCGGGGCGGCCATCATGGTCATCCAGCACGCGCTCGATCCCGACGCCGACAGAGGCAGCCCATCCAGATCGCTGGGGCGCTGACCCCACCCTTGTCGCGAGGCGCGGGAAAGACGAGACTCGACGCAGAATCGAATCGTTTCGACCGGCGCCACCTCCGCCGCCCCTCCCTCCAAACACCCACCACCAGAACACCACAATCGGAAAGGACCGTCGTGAGCATCGCAACGGCAAACACAGGCAGCACCCGCGCCCCGCTCCGGGCCGGAGTCGTCGGGCTCGGCTGGGCCGGACAGCAGCACATGGAGGCGTACTCGACGCTTCCCGGTGTCGAACTGGTCGCCATCGCGGGAATGGAGGACGCACCGCGCGCCGAGCTCGGCGAGCGCTACGGCCTCACCCGCCTCTACCGAGACTGGAAAGAGCTCGTGGCCGACGGCGACCTCGATGTGATCAGCGTCGCCGTGCCCACCTTTCTGCACGCGCCGATCACGGTCGGAGCGCTGGAGGCGGGCATCCACGTGCTGAGCGAGAAGCCGATCGCACGCACCGCCGCCGAGGCGCAGGACATGGTCGACGCGGCCCACGCCGCCGGGCGCGTGCTCGAGGTCGCGTTCAACCACCGCCGGCGTGGCGATATCGAGGCGTTGAAGGCGGCGATCGACGCCGGCCAGATCGGCCGGCCGTACCACGGGCGCGCCACCTGGCTGCGGCGCTCGGGCATCCCGGCTCTCGGCAGCTGGTTCACGAACCGCGAGATGGCGGGCGGCGGACCACTGATCGACATCGGCGTGCACGTGCTCGACTACGCCATGCACCTGTTCGGCGAGCCGCGCGTGATCGCCGTCTCCGCCGTCACCCACTCCGAGCTCGGCACGCGCGGGCGCGGCGGTGCGGCCGGCGGCAAGCAGGATGTGGGCAGCGCGTACGAGGTCGAAGACCTGGCCAGCGTTCTCCTGCGGCTGGAGGGCGGAGGCTCGCTCGTGCTCGAGACGAGCTGGGCCGCCTATCGCCCTGCCGGAGACGAGTTCGGCATCACGCTCTACGGCACCGAAGGAGGCGCCGACCTGCGGGTCGTCGACTACGCCCCGGCCGGCGAGCTGACCATCTTCACCGGCGAGGGCGAGGCGACGGCCGACATCACCGTCGCGGCCGACCCCGGCCGGGGCCACACCGCCGTCGTGGAGACGTTCCTCGAACACGTCGCCGATGAGGCCAACTGGTCCCGCTACGACGGAACGGTCGCGCTCGAACGCGCACGAATCATCGACGCGGCCTACGAGTCGGCAGCGCGGGGCGCCGAGGTGCGCCTCGACCACGCCGCCTCGGCCGAGTCCGCCGCCGACGCATCCGAGGCGCCCACCGCATCCACCACCGCTTCGACAGGAGTCTGACCCATGAGCGCACTTCGCGTCACCGTCTGGAACGAGGGGGTCCACGAGGCCACCCAGCCCGAGATCGCCGCCATCTACCCCGCCGGCATCCACGGCGCCATCGCCGAAGGGCTCGGCGAGCTGCTGGGGCCGGATGCGACCATCCGCACCGCAACGCTGGCCGACCCCGAGCACGGCCTGACCGAGCAGACGCTCGCCGACACCGACGTGCTGCTCTGGTGGGGCCACATCGCCCACGACCAGGTGTCGGATGAGGTCGTGGAGCGGGTGCGACGCCACGTGCTCGGCGGCATGGGACTGATCGTGCTGCACTCGGGGCACTTCTCGAAGATCTTCATCCGGATGCTCGGCACCACCTGCTCGCTCGCCTGGCGCAACCCCGAAGGCGGCGAGCGCGAGCTGGTCTGGAACGTGAACCCCACACATCCGATCGCCCAAGGTGTGGAGCAGCCGATCGTGATCGAGGCGCAGGAGATGTACGGCGAGTTCTTCGACATCCCGACTCCCGACGACCTGGTGTTCATCAGTTCGTTCACCGGTGGCGAGGTGTTCCGCTCCGGCGTCACGTTCACCCGCGGTCGCGGCAAGATCTTCTACTTCAGCCCCGGCGACCAGGAGTACCCGGTGTACTTCCACCCGCAGGTGCGGCGTGTTCTCGCGAACGGCGTGACCTGGGCGGCGCCGGCGTCGAGCGTCCGGCGCGAGCCCGAGGTGTCGAACCCCGACGCCGGCGTCTGGCCGCGCTGACACCGAAGAGGAAGGGGCGCACGAAGGGGTGGGGGGACTCTGTTCGTGCGCCCCGGCTTGTTGGTCGGGACAGGCTGTGCGGGGGCGCGCGGTGGATAGCGGGGGTACCGCGCGCCCCTTCTCCTGAAGCTTTAAAGCCTCAGGTATTTATTACCTTAGATGTGCAATGCGATGGCGTCAACCGTTTGGCGCCGAAAACATGACCGAGTGAGAAAGACTGGACCGATGACGCACCCCTTCGACACGCTCCCCGCACCACGCCACCCCGACCCCGCCGACGCTCCCGCGCTGCGCTGGGGGGTGCTCGCGCCCGGGGCGATAGCCGCCGACTTCACGGATGCGCTGCACGGCCACTCGGGACAGCGCGTCGTGGCCGCCGGCTCGCGCTCCGCCGAACGCGCTGCCGCCTTCGCCGCGGCGCACGGCGTCGAGCGCTCCTACGGGTCGTACGAACAGCTCGTCACCGATCCGGAGGTCGATGTCGTCTACGTCGCCTCGCCGCATCCGCAGCACCTCGAGCTCGCCACGCTCGCGATCGGCGCGGGAAAACACGTGCTGATCGAGAAGCCGATCGCGGTGACCGCCAGGGACGCGACGACGATCGCCGAGGCCGCCCGGCAGGCGGGCGTGTTCGCCATGGAGGCGATGTGGACGCGCTACCTGCCCCAGACCGACATCGTGCGCCAGCTGCTCGACGATGGCGCGTTCGGGGATCTGCGCGTGGTGACGGCGGACTTCGGATTCGCGGCCGACTTCGATCCCGCGAGTCGCATGTTCGATCCCGCCCTCGGCGGCGGCGCCCTGCTCGACCTCGGCGTGTACGCCGTCTCGTGGGCGTCGTTCGCGCTCGGGGCACCCGAGTCGGTCATCGCCAGCGGGAGCCTCGCACCGACCGGCGTCGACGAGCAGGCCGCCCTCATCCTTACGTCGGCCGACGGCGCCCAAGCGCTCCTCAGCACCGGCGTGCGGGCAGCGACGCCGTCGCTCGCCACGATCAGCGGCTCCGCGGGGCGCGTCGAGACCGACAGCCCGTTCTGGTCGCCGAGCGGCCTGCGGTTCTTCCGCGGTGACGGCAGCGCTGCGGCGCACTGGACGGACACCTCAGGCCGCCACGGACGCGACGGCATGGTCTACGAGGCCGCCGCGCTCGCCCGCTACGTGGCCGACGGTCTCACGGAGTCTCCCCTGCATCCGCTCGACGAATCGATCAGCACGCTCGTCACCATCGACGAGGCGCGACGACAGATCGGAACCGTGGGCGTGGGCGGCGGTCCGGCCGACTGAGACGGGGCAGAATGGGAGGATGTTCGACCCCGCTCTGACCCGCGCGCTCCCCCTGGTGGAGCTCTCGCCGGAGCCGGGCGCACCCTCCGCGATGCAGGAGCCGAGCTCCCCGGCGGGGGCGGAGCCGCGGCTCAGCGGCCACCTCGGCCGTGTCGTCGCACGATCGAGCGACCGGGTCGCGTGGCTGCGTGCCCGCAGCCGGGGCATAACGGCCACCGATGTCGCCAAACTCTCCACCCCGCGGTCGGTGATGAGCGCCGCCTACGACAAACTGCACGGCACGGGGTTCGGCGGCAACGTCTACACGCAGCACGGGCGCGAGCGGGAGCCCGCGATCGCCTCCTGGGTCGCGGCGACCCACGGGATCCACCCGAGTGACGCCCTCTTCCACGCCGAACGGGACCGCCGCCACCTGGCGACGCCCGACGGTCTGGCGCTCAGCCACTCCGGCTCGCTCGAACTCGCCGAGATCAAGACCTCCAACAAGGAGTTCCGCAGCGTTCCGCGCAACTATCTACGGCAGATCTGGTGGCAGCAGTACGTGCTCGGCGCCGAGCGCACCCTCTTCGTCTGGGAGCAGCACTCGAACTTCGTTCCGCTGCACGACGAACCGCAGTGCGTCTGGATCGACCGCGACGAGGTCGAGATCGCGAAACTGGTCGCCCTCGCCACCGACCTCATCTCCGAACTGGCACGGCGCACCCGCGTCGCGAGCTGACCCCCGTACCTGCGCAGAGTACGACTCAGGCCGCAGTGGGCGACGGCACGCGCACGAGCGACACCCCGTACACCGCGAGCCAGGCGATCGCGACAGTGGTGCCGGCAAGTTCGAGCCAGGCGCCCACATCCGTCGCCACGTGCACGATCGCCAGCAGACCGCCGACGATGGTGATCAACGCGACGATGACGCAGCAGATCAGCGAGAAGCGGGCGATGCGCGGCAGTGCAGTCGCGAAGGCGACCTGGAGCATCGCGTAGCACGCCGCCGCGAAGCCCAGCACCGCCGTGACGGTGTGCACCAGATCCTGCACGGTCGAGCGCGGGTCGATCAGCGGAACCGGGCAGGCTGCCGTGCAGGTGACCTGCGAGGCGAGCACGAAGCACAGACCGGCGAAGCCGAGCGTCAGCGCCGGCGTCCACCGGCCCAGCAGCCGCGCCGTCGAACGGATGTGACCGCTGGCCAGCGCGATGGCGCAGCCACCGGCCGCGATGCAGAGCAACGCCACGGCGAACGCGACGGCGGTCGGCGCACCTTTCGCTCCCAGCTCGCTGACATACACCGGATACGGCACCGTCAGCCGCGCCGCCCAGATGATGGTGAGACCGCCGAGCACTGCGACCGTTCCGATCGCGAGCAGCACGGGCGTCGCACGCTGCCAGCCGCGGGCGAGCAGCGGCATCGCGAACGGCTGACGCACGATGCGCAGAAGCCGGGGCGCGCGGCCGCGCGGCAGTCGGGTCACCGGCACTCCTCGGGTCAGCGGTCGTCTCGGGTTGCGACGCTTGGCCGCGAGGAGCATCCTAACCAGGGAATGCCGGAAACGGCCTGGGGGTATCCGAAACCGATTGTTCACAAGCGGTGACCCCGTCGTAACACCGGCGAATCATTGTCGGGATTGACTGAGGTGCGAACCGACGAGGGGACGACACATGCAGACGACCATGCGAGCCGCGCTGCTCGAACGGGCGGGGGACGCCGACGAGCTCACGGTGGGCGAGGTGCCTGTGCCTGATCGCGTGAACGCCGAATTCCTCGTGAAAGTGGTCGCCGCCGGCCTGAACCCGATCGACGCGAAGACCCGTGCCGGGCGGGGCGTGTTCTCGGCGATCAAAGACTTCCCCGCCGTGCTCGGCCACGATTTCAGCGGGGTGGTGGTGCAGTCGCCCTATGCCGCGCATCCGATCAAGCCCGGCGACGAGGTTTTCGGGATGGTGATGGTCCCCCGCTTCAGCGGCACCTACGCAGAGTACGTCTCGGTGCCGAGCCTGAGCGTCGTGCGCAAGCCGAGCACACTGTCGCACATCGAGGCCGCCGGCGTTCCGGTCGCGGCACTGACCGCCTGGGGCATGGTCGTCGAGGTGGCGAAGGCGCACGAGGGTCAGCGGATGCTCGTGCACGCCGGCAGCGGGGGCGTCGGCCATTTCGCGGTGCAGTTCGCGTCGTACTTCGGTGCGCACGTGATCGCGACCACATCGAGCAAGAACGTCTCCTGGCTGCGGTCGCTCAGCGCCGCCGAGGTCATCGACTACACCACGACGCGGTTCGAGGATGCGGTGCGCGACGTCGACGTCGTCATCGACCTGATCGGCAACGTGCACGACGACACCGGCTCGCGTTCGCTGTCGGTGCTGCGGCCCGGCGGTCTCATCGTGAACGCCCCGACCGGCAGCTGGCCCACGTTTCAGGAGGAGATCACGGCAGCCGGCGTGCGCGGCACCGACTACAAGGTGGCCCCCGACGGCAACGCACTCGCCGTCATCTGCCGGCTGCTGGAGTCGGGCAACGTGCGTTCGCATGTCGACCAGATCTTCGCCCTCGACCAGATCGCCGACGCCCATCGCGCCCTCGAGTCGGGGCACACCCGCGGCAAGATCGTGGTCAAGGTGGCCGAAGGCTAGAGCTCGCGCTCCATCACCCAGTCGTCTTCCATCCGGTCGCCGACCAGGAAGTGCTTCGCGCCCACCCGCTCGAAACCGTGCTTGGCGTAGAAGCGCTGCGCACGCGCGTTCTCCTCATTGACGCCGAGCCACATCCCTGCGGCCCCGCGCGCGGCAGCCTCTTCAAGGCTCGCCGACATCAGGTGCGTCGCGATTCCGGCGCCGTGGTGCCCCGCCAGCACGTAGCACTTGCTGAGCTCGGCGGTGGGGCGGATGCGGATGGCCGCGCGCACGTCGTCGTCGGCCGGCTCGCCGAAGTTCACCATCGTGTACCCGACGGCCTGACCGTCTGTGTCGTGCGCGATCAGCACCATCCGCTCGCCGTCGGCCACATACTCGGCGAAACGCTCCTCCGAGAGCACGGTGGCCACGAAGCGCGCCTTCGCCTCCTCGGTCGTGTGCGGCGGGCAGGCGAGCGGAAACGTCGCAGCGGCCACGATGGCGAGCTCGCCCGCATCGTCGGCCACGGCGCGGCGGATGGTCACGGTCATCCCTTCACTGTATTCGAGCCGGCGCCGCAGGGTGGCCGGGCCGCTCAGCGGCTCGCGGCGGTCTCGCGCCGGTTCTCCTGCTTGATCGCCTCGACGAGCTCGTCCTTCTTCATCCTCGACCGGCCGGAGATGCCGAGCCGGGCCGCGATGTCCCGCAGGTGCTTCGTGGAGGCGTTGGCGTCGACCCCTTCGGCCGTGGGTGCGTCGGTGTCGCGGCCGCCCGCTGCTTTCGCGTCGGAGGGGCCGCTCTCCGCCTTGCGCTCCCAATGGTCCCCGACCTTCTCGTACTGGTTCTTCAGCGCCGAGAACGCGGTTCGATGGGCGCGTTCACCCTCCCCGTACTGCTCGACGGCCGAGTCGTGCGCGGCCGACCAGAGCTCCTGAGCGTGCTTGTCCGACCGCTCGATCGTCGACGGCATCTCTTGCGAAGCAGGCATCAGGTTTCCTCTCCCTCTCGTCTCTCCCTCGTCGGAACGACGCCTGCGACGCTACGCCGGGCATCCCTTGAGTCAAGGGAAGGAAGGGATGCCCGGGGGCAACCTCCCGAGCACGCGAAAGGCCGGCCGCCCCGCGGGACGACCGGCCTTCAGCGAGGCGCAGACGCTAGTGGCGTCCGGAGGCGACCAGGGAGAGCAGGTTGAACGAGACGCCGCCGAGGCCCGTCACGCTGTCGTAGCCCTTCGCCGTCTTCAGCGACGTGTCCTGATCGAACGACACCAGGTAGCTGTTGCCACTGGTCGCGCTCGTGTACGCCACGGCCTGGGTCGGGTTCTGCGGCAGCACGTCACGGAAGCTGCTGGGCAGCACGCGCTTGATGCCGTAGAGCGTCGGGTTCGCGAAACCGATCGACGTGTGCGTCTGCTGCTGCACGATCGCGATCTGGGCGGCGACGATCGGCGAGGCGAGCGAGGTTCCGCCGTACGTCTCGTTGATGAAGTCGCCCGTCTCGAGGGTGTCGTCGTCGATGATCGGGCGGATGCCGATCTGGAACCCGGTGTACGGGTCGGCGAGCGCCGCCACGTCGGGCGAGACCCGGTGACCGTTGGCCAGGGCCGCAGGAACCGCGTTCTTCTGGTAGTCCGGCTGAGAGAACACCGCGCTGGTGCCACCGCCCGCGCCACCGACGAAGCGGGAACCCGGGAGCGGTTCGACGTAGGTCAGGTTGCCCGAGGCATCCTTGACGATCTGGTCGACGGTGTCGCCCCAGCCCGTCTCGAACGTCATCTTGCCGTTCTTGTCGATGCCCATGCTCGTACCGCCGACGGAGGTGACCCACGGCGACGAGGCCGGGAAGTCGGGAGACGCGTAGCCGAGGTTGGCCGCCTCATCCCCGTTGTCACCGCTCGAGAAGTAGAGGCCGATGCCCTCACCGGCGGCCTGCAGCTGCAGGTTCACCTCGCCCTGGATGACGTCGGCCGGAACCGCCTCGCCCAGGTTGCCGTAGCTGTTGCTGACGATGGTGGCGAGCTTGTTGTCGAGGATCTTCGACATCGCCACATCCAGGCCGCCGCCGCAGTTCGTGCCGCCGACGTAGAGGATGCGCGCGCCGGGAGCGATGCCGTGCACCGACTCGACGTCGAGCGTCTGCTCGCCCTGCCACCCGCTCGGGTACTGGCACAGCTCCTGGTCGGTGAATTCGCTCGGTTTCGGAACGAGCTGCTGGTAGCTGGAGTTCGTGAGTCCGGGCTCGCCGTTCGCGGCCGAGTACGTGTTGACGTCCTTCAGGATGCTCGGGCTGGCGTAGGCGTCGATGATCGCGACCGTCTGGCCCGAACCGTTCACGCCCTTCTTGTTCAGGTCGCTGAGGCCGTAGGCCGAGCGCAGCTGCGAAGGGGTGTAGCCGCAGTTGAAGGTGCTGTACTGCGTCTGCCCGTTGTAGCTCGGCGGAACCGTCACCACGTGCTCACCCGTGTAGTGGGAGCACGGCGTCGCCACGACGGGCGCCGCGGCGACCGACTTGCGGCTGACCTGGGGTTCGCCGGATGCGCCGAGATCGCCCTGCTGGATCGAGTCCGGCTTGGTGAGGGTGCGCGACTGCTCGATGCTCACACCGGACACCTTCGTGCCGACACTCGCCGGCAGTGTCGGGGCCGAGGTCGGAGCGATGAGCTGCTTGCCCGCGAAGTTGAACGAGTGCAGCGACGTGCCGAAGATCGAACCGAGCTGCTCGGCCGTTCCGCGGAAGACCACGTACTGCCGGCTGGCGGGCACGGCCGTGATCGTGAGGCCGGCCGTCTTCAGAAAGCTGACGATGGCATCCGAGTCCGCCTTCGTGGGCGAGAAGCGGTTGATCCACTGACTCGGGCTGAGGGATTTGCGGAAAGCCAGGTTGACCGGGGACGACACGGCCTTGGCGAGCGCCTCCGCCCCCTTCTGGTCGCGGAGAGGAAGGTAGATCTCCCCCTCGAGTGTCGCGTCGGTCGGGGCTGCTCCAGCGTCGTTGGCGGAGGTGGCCCAACTGGGCACCGAATCGGCGTACGAGACACGGTCGGCCGCATTCGCGGCGCCCGTCCCGGCCATCGACAGGGCCACCACCGCTGCTGCAGTGGCGACGATTCCGAGAGACCTTTTGTGAAGGCCTCGCCGGCTGATGCGAGTTGTCATGAACATCATCCTTACTCGACAGTGAGAAGGTGCGCGGCGCGCACCACTGGCGAGAGTAAACCTGGAAGTTCTACCGCCACAAGAGGGGGTAGACAGTTCTGTCGTACTTATTTACACATGTGAACATTCACAGACTTCGGTGAACGGATGCGCATCCGCCGACGACGAAGGCCCGCTCCTCACGGAACGGGCCTTCGAACGAGTGCGACGACTAGATGGCGTTGACGTCCAGGGGGATGCCCGGGCCGAACGTGGTCGACACGGCGCCCTTCTGGATGTAGCGGCCCTTCGAAGCGGACGGCTTCAACCGCATGACCTCTTCGAGCGCGGCGTCGATGTTCTCCTGCAGCTGCTCGGTGGTGAAGCCGGCCTTGCCGACGACGAAGTGCACGTTGGCGTGCTTGTCGACGCGGAACTCGATCTTTCCGCCCTTGATGTCGGACACGGCCTTGGCCACATCCGGCGTCACGGTTCCGGTCTTCGGGTTCGGCATGAGGCCACGCGGGCCGAGCACCTTACCGAGACGACCGACCTGGCCCATGAGCTCAGGAGTGGAGACGGCCGAGTCGAACGCGGTGTAACCACCGGCGACCTTCTCGATCAGCTCGGAGCCACCGACCTCGTCGGCGCCCGCGGCGATCGCGGCTTCAGCGGCCGGACCCGTCGCGAACACGATGACGCGCGCGGTCTTACCGGTGCCGTGAGGAAGGATGACGGTACCGCGGACCATCTGGTCCGCCTTGCGCGGGTCGACGCCGAGCTTCAGCGCGACCTCGACGGTCGAGTCGAACTTCGCCGAGCCGGTCTCGCGTGCCAGCGAGACGGCCTCTGCGGGGGTGTAGTACTTTCCGGCCTCGATCTTCTCGGCCGAGGCGCGGTACGCCTTTGACTTCTGTGCCATTTGTTTCTCCTATCGAGAATGTGGTGCGAGCCTGGCCGGCTCTGCCACGGATATGTCTGTGAGTGCTGCCGTCGGCAGTGAACGGGGAGGTTACGCCTCGACCGTGATGCCCATGGAGCGGGCGGTGCCTGCGATGATCTTCGACGCGGCGTCGATGTCGTTCGCGTTGAGGTCGGCCATCTTCTGCTCGGCGATCGCGCGCACCTGCTCCTGGGTCAGCTTGCCGACCTTGTTGGTGTGCGGAACTCCGGAGCCCTTGGCGACTCCCGCAGCCTTCTTGATGAGTTCGGCCGCCGGCGGGGTCTTGAGGATGAACGTGAACGAACGGTCCTCGTAGACGGTGATCTCCACCGGGATGACGTTGCCGCGCTGCGACTCGGTCGCGGCGTTGTAGGCCTTGCAGAACTCCATGATGTTGACGCCGTGCTGACCCAGCGCCGGACCGATCGGCGGCGCGGGGTTGGCGGCGCCGGCGTTGATCTGAAGCTTGATCAGACCAGTGACCTTTTTCTTCGGTGCCATGTTTCTTCCTTCTTTGTGTGTTCGAGCGTTCGGGATGAAACCCGAACGGCTCTCCCGGTTTCTCGGCCTGTCCGAGACCCGGTGGTTGTGAAATCTGGGGGTCGGTTAGAGCTTCGTGACCTGGTCGAAGCTGAGCTCGACCGGCGTTTCGCGCTCGAACAGGGAGACGAGCACGGTGAGCTTGCCGCTCTCGGGCTTGATCTCGCTGATGGAACCGGGGAGACCCGCGAACGAGCCTTCCTTGATGGTGATGGTCTCGCCGATCTCGAAGTCGACCTCGGCAGGGATGACCCGCTGAGCAGTCTTCGTGCCCTTGGCGGCGCCACCCTTGGCGGGTGCCTCCTGAATCTGCACGAGGCTCTTCAGCATCGAGAAGGCCTCTTCGAAACGCAAGGGCGTGGGGTTGTGCGCGTTGCCGACGAACCCGGTGACGCCCGGCGTGTGGCGAACGACCGACCAGCTGTCCTCGTTGAGGTCCATGCGCACCAGCACGTAGCCGGGGATGCGCACGCGGTTGACCATCTTGCGCTGGCCGTTCTTGATCTCGACCACGTCTTCCATGGGAACCTGCACCTCGAAGATGAAGTCCTCCATCGACAGCGAGACCATACGGTTCTCGATGTTCGACTTCACACGGCGCTCGAAGCCGGCGTAGGAGTGGATGACGTACCACTTGCCGATCTTGCTGCGAAGCTCGGCGCGGAACTCCTCGTAAGGGTCGGTGGCCGTCTCGTCCTCGTCCTCGACGGCTTCCAGAGCGGCCTCGGCCTCATCGTCGTCATCGACCTCGAGGGCCTCGTCGACGGCACGGTCGGCTTCGGGGTCGACGGCCTCGGCCATCGCATCCAGCACGGCGTCGAGATCGATCTCGGTGCCGTCCTCGGCGACGACGTGCAGGGCCTCGTGCTCGGCCGAGTCGACCGAGTCCTCGTCTGCGGCGAGAACGTTACCGGTCTGCGCCTCATCGTCTTCGGAGGACTGCTCGGCTGCGGTCGCCCAGTCCACGTCGTCGCGATTTGTCTCAGACACTGATTCTCATTCCATTTCTGTCGTTGGCCGTGAGGTCAAGACGGATTGCCGAACACCCACACCACGCCGAGTCCGAAGATCCAGTCGAAGAGGGAGACGAGCGCCATCATGATCACCACGAAGACCAGCACGACGCCGGTGTAGCTGAAGAGTTCTTTGCGGGTGGGGGTGACCACCTTCTTGAGCTCACCGATGACCTGCCGGATGAACAGGGCGATCCGCGCGAAGGGTCCACGCTTCGCAGCGCGATCCTTTTTCGCATTGGCGACGATTTCCTCGCTGGGTTCGTCGATAACTTTTCGGGCCACCTGGTTACACCTTTCGTGGGCCGGCATCGGAATGCCGGCTTGCAGGGCGGACAGGACTCGAACCTGCAACCTGCGGTTTTGGAGACCGCTGCTCTACCAATTGAGCCACCGCCCTAGGAAAGTGATTTCGCGAAGCTCGTTCGCGCACATCCACAGGTCAAGGCTAACCGATCAGGCTCCGCGATTACTCCGGCCGTACGGGATTGCTTCTGCCAAAAATGGGCGCAAAAAAGCTTGGCAGATTTCAACTACCGCGACCAAGTGTATGTGACGCACGCACCCCTGTAAAGTTCACGCCCCGCCCCCCTTACCCCGCCCCCCTTACCCCGCCCCGCCCGCCCCCCCCCCCCCCCCTCAGCCGTCGAGTTGCGCCGAAGTGTTGCTTCGCGCTCCCTTTCACCCCATTTCGGCGCAACTCGAATACTGGGGCTGTGGATAACGACCGTGGCGGGGCCGTCAAGGCGAGCATGGAGGGATGAGGCGAGCGAGAGAAGTGCCGGCGGTGCTGAGCACGAGTGGCTTCACCACTGGTGCGGGTCGCGCGGCGGGCATGTCCAAGGAGCGGATGAGGGGGCGGGATCTCGCTCGGCCGTTCCACGGGGTGCGCTCGACGGGCCATGACGCGGGCGCTGTCTCCGCGCTCTGTCAGGCATACGCCTCGCGCATGCACCCTCGTGGCTTCTTCAGCCACACCACCGCGGCGGTCGTCTGGGGCATCCCGATTCCCCGTCGCCTGGAAAGTGCCGCCGACCTGCACGTGAGTGTGCCATCACCGCTCCGCGCGCCATCCGGCCGCGGGATCGTCGGGCACTCAGCCACCGTTCGGCAGTCGGCGGTCAGACTCAGGGATGGTGTGCGTGTCAGCGCGCCTGAACGCACGTGGTGCGAGCTCGGAGCGATGCTGTCGATGGAGGATCTCGTTGCCGCAGGAGACCACATCATCCACCATGGCCGGCGGCTCGCCAGTCACGAAGCCCTTCGGCTCTCGGCCGCGGCTTGGGCCGGTCAGCGCGGGGTCGCCAACCTGCGATCAGCGGTCGATCTTCTCGGCGAGCACTCGGAATCCCCTCCGGAGAGCCGGCTCCGGCTGATGCTCCTGCGCGCAGGGTTCGACGATCTGAGAGCCAACGCGCCGATCGTCTTGCCAGACGGCACGCGGTATCGCGCCGACTTCGCCATCCCCAGCCGAGCTCTTCTCATCGAATACCAAGGGGATCACCACCGTGACCGCCTCCAGTACCAACGCGATCTCACCCGCACTGCAGCGTTGCAGGCCGACGGATGGACTGTCCTCCAACTCGGCCACCGGGATCTGCTGTCCGAAACCGCCCTCATCGCCCGCATCCGGGCCATCATCCTGGCGCATTCTCCGATCGACATGCGGCGAAGTGGTGTTTTCGACACCTGAGAAGCCCACTTCGGCGCATCTCGGCGGGTCAGAGGAGCTTGCGCTCGAGGGCCCAGGCGGTGAGTTCGTGGCGGGAGGAGAGCTGGAGCTTGCGGAGCACGGCGGAGACGTGCGTCTCGACCGTCTTGATGGAGATGAAGAGGTCGGCGGCGACCTCCTTGTACGAGTGCCCTCGCGCGATCAAGCGCATGACCTCGCGCTCCCTGGCCGACAGGCGGTCGAGCTCGTCGTTCGTCTCGGCCTGCTCGCCGGATGCGGCGCCGAACGCGTCGAGAACGAAACCGGCGAGACGGGGCGAGAACACCGCATCCCCGCCCGCGACGGCCACGACCGCGTCGCTCACCTGGCTGCCGGAGCTGCCCTTCGTCAGATAGCCGCGCGCGCCCGCCCTGATCACGCCGACGACGTCTTCGGCCGCATCCGAGACGCTCAACGCCAGGAAGCGGGTGTCGGGGCATTCCGCGATCGTGCGACGCACGACTTCCGCGCCACCGCCCCCGGCACCGCCCGGCAGGTGCACGTCGAGCAGCACCACCCGGGGACGGGACGCGAGGATGGCCTTGACCGCCGCATCCACGTCCGACGCCTCGGCGACGACAGCGAGACGCCGGTCGAGGTCGGCGCGCAGGCCGGAACGGAAGATCGAATGGTCGTCGACGATCGCGACAGTGACCGGCGGCGCGGTGTCGTCGCCGTTTGCAGGGTCGGGAAGCAGTTCGGTCATGGCGCCTCGTTCTGGGATTCGATGCTCAGGTGGATCTCCGTGCCTGAGTCGCGGGAGGTGACAGTGGCCTGCCCGCCCGCACGTTTCATGCGGCCGACGATCGATTCGCGCACGCCGAGCCGGCCTTCGGGGAGCTTGTCGATGTCGAATCCGGCGCCGCGATCGCGCACGAACACATCCACTCCGCCCGGGCGGTTCTCGACGTACACCGAGATCTCGCCCCCGGCGTGACGCGCGGCGTTGAGCATCGCCTCGCGGGCGGCCGCAGCCAACTCCGCCGTGCCGCGTTCGACCGGCTCCCCCACCGCCACCACGTCGATGTGAACAGGATGGTCGACCTCGAGGGCCGCCGCGAAGTCGCGGAGATCCGTGGCCAGGTCTGCGGCCGGCGCCTCTCCGCCGGCGAACAGCCAGTCCCGCAGTTCGCGCTCCTGCGCCCTGGCGATGCGGGCCACCTCGCTCGACGCGCCTGCACGGTTCTGGATGAGCGCGAGCGTCTGCAGCACCGAGTCGTGCAGGTGGGCTGCGATCTCCGCCCGCTGCTCCTCCTTGATGCGGGCGGTCCGCTCGGAGATCAGTTCGCGCCACAGCCGGAAAGCCCACGGCGCGAGCAGCACGGCCGCGCCCGCGAAGGTGACGGCGATGATGCACAGCCACACCCATCCTGAGTCCACCTGGCTCGGGGTCGCGCTGAGCCCGGCAGCCATCACCAGCAGGAAGGCGCCGGATGCGATGCGCAGAGCGGCCGACGACGCCGGCCCGCGCGCGGCGTCACCGATGTCGACGAGCTGATCCCAGGTGACCGCGCACACGGCGAAGGCGATCATCAGGCCGACCAGCGCGAGAACACCCAGCGGGGACTGGCCGCCCACGACGAGGCCGATCGTGCCGATTCCGGCGAGCGCGGCGAGCGCGAGAAGCAGCCACGCGACCGGAACGGTGCGCTGCACCCCCTCGACCGGGCCGCGCCCGGCCGTGCCGCCATCGACCGCGGTCGAGTCGACGGGTGAGCGCAGCGGGGTGAGCGCCCAGAGCCAGAGGTACAGCAGCACGCCTGCGCCGCTGAGAAAGGACAGACCGACGAAGATCCAGCGCACCGCAGCGAGCGACCAGCCGAGGTGGTCGGCCAGCGCCACGCTGACACCACCGAGCACGCAGTCGCGCGGGCGGGCGAGCGGAGTGCGTTGACCCCGCGGCGCGCCGGGAACGCGGGCGTCCCGCTGGAGACGCGGCTCGCGACGGCTGCGTGCAGCGCGCGGCCCGCGCTGTCCGCGCGGCGTGCGCGGGGCGTGGGGCATCGCGGTGTCGGTCACGGTGAAATCCAAGCAGACTCGGCGGGCTCCTGATACCCCGACCCCGAAGGAATCAGGGTCGGTTCAGGGTGATACCCCATGGCAGCCGCCTTCGGGCCACGCCACGATCGAAGCATGTCACAGCACGATTCGACGCCCCCAGCCGGGGCCGGCACCCCCTCCTCCCCCTACGGCGGACCACGCACCGGGCTCTCCGGCCGCGGCACCCGCTTCTTCGATTGGATGCGCGGCCTCGGCCTCGTGCGCTCCGACGGGTGGATCGGCGGTGTCTGCGCCGGCATCGCCGATCGTCTCGGGATCGACCCGATCATCGTGCGCGGGATCGTCGTCGTCGCGGCGGTGCTCGGCGCTCCCGCCCTGCTGCTGTATGCGGCGGCCTGGGCGTTGCTGCCCGACCGCGAGAACCGCATCCACTTGCAGCGGCTTCTGGACGGCGAATTCCAGCCGGCCATCGTCGGCATCGGGGCGATGGCGTTGGTGTCATTGCTGCCGATGACCCAGGGTCTCTGGTGGGCGGGCCCGAACTTCTGG
Organism: Leifsonia sp. NPDC058292; assembly: GCF_042880955.1. Lineage (NCBI taxonomy): Bacteria > Bacillati > Actinomycetota > Actinomycetes > Micrococcales > Microbacteriaceae > Leifsonia > Leifsonia sp. NPDC058292. The sequence continues at coordinate 16,627 of NZ_JBHVYL010000019.1, read as the reverse complement.
GGCGAGCCGTCGTGGGGGGATGCGGTCGGCCGCGTGATCTGGACGCTCGTCGTCATCGGCCTGGTGGTCGGGCTGGTCATCGCTGTGACCCGTGGCAACTGGGCTCGCGAGGCCCAGAGCGGCCGGCCGGGCGGTGGAGCTCGTGCGGCCGGGGGCACCGGCGCGACGGCGGCCGGCACCGGCGCGACGCCGACCGGCGCGACCGCGACGGATGCGGTGTACGTGGCGAACGCGAGCACCGTGACCGCCCCGGATGCCGCGGCCGGCGCAGCGGACACGGCGAGCACCCCGACCGAAGGCGTATCCGGCACCGGCTCCGACGCATCCAGGAGCCCTGACGATGGCACGGGCGGCAGCGCCGCCACCGACATCAGCGCGGGCGACGGCACCGGCACCGACGCGACCGACGCCACCCCCACGCTGGACACCTCCGCAGAACCGACCGAACCGCCCGCGCCGGCGGTGGGCGCGTCCACGGCGGATGTCGCCAGCTGGCAGGCCCGGCACGTCAGCTGGCAGGCCGAGCACGCGCAGTGGAAGCAGCGGCTCAACGCCGACATGCGGGCCGTGAAGCAACAGCGTTCGGCCGAGATGCGCGCGCAGTCCGCAGCGATGGCGGCGGAAGCGGCGGCTCGCCGCAGGGCGTACCGCGCGGCGAACCCGCGGGCCGGGGCCTCCTTCGGCTGGGCGGCGGTCGGGGTCGCGCTGGTCGCGGCGGCGCTGACGCAGTCGCTCTGGCAGTCGACCGCGCTGCCGGAGTTCAGCTTGACGGCGGCCTTCGCCGTCGCGACGGGCGTCTTCGGAGTGTCTGTGCTGATCGCCGGTCTCGCACGCCGCCGCAGCGGCTTTCTGATCTTCCTCGGCATCCTGCTGGCCGTCGTCACCGTCGTCTCGGGCCTCATTCCTCGCGACCGCCAGGTCGTGTTCGACGGCGCCTCTATTTCGGTCGACGGCTCGACGAGCCTCGCGCAGCCGTATGGACACACCGATCTGGACTTCGCTTCCGATCTGACGAGCACGCGCGGTACGCCGGTGGTCGACCTCCAGAAGGGCGTCGGCACGACGACGGCCTGGGTGCCGACCGACGTGACCGTGCGGGTCGAGGCTGTGCTCCACGGCGGCTCCCTGTTCGTGACGGATGACGACCAGGGCACATCGAGGGCGCACACCTGCACGCCCGACCGCGGCGGCATCTGCACCATCGAGGTGACGGTCGGCCCGAACGACGGTGCCGACACTCCCGACTCGGTGCTTCGCGTCGACCAGACCGGCGAACTGAGCGTCAACATCCAGAACCAGGGAGAAGGACAGTGAGCGACGACAACACCACCGCTGAGTACGGCGCCCCGCGAGAGGCCGCGCCAGAAACCGCGACGCAGCAAGCCGCCGCGCCGGAATCCGCGACGCAGGATGCCACGCCCGGCACCACCGCTGGCACCACCGCTCGCGTCACCCGGCCGCACATCCGCTGGGCCGGAGTGGTGTGGGGCGTGATCCTCATCGCGGTGTCGGCGTTCGTGCTCTACACGGTCGCATCGCCGTCGAACCACTTCGCGTTCTCGTACTGGCTGTCGCACCTCACGCCCGGCAGCGGGTGGACGCTCGTCGTGGTGGCAGCCGGGGTGGTCATCCTCGTTCTCGCCCTTCTTGCCGCCGTGAGGAGCGCTCAACGCAAACGACGTGCATGATGAGGGCATGACCCCGACGCCCCCAGCCGTTTCGGTGCGCGACCTCCGCAAGAGCTATGGCGCGTTCGAGGCGCTGCGGGGCGTCGATTTCGACATCGACACGGGCGAGACGTTCGCTCTGCTCGGCCCCAACGGGGCGGGCAAGAGCACGACGATCGAGATACTCGAGGGCTACCGGGAGCGCAGCGGCGGCACGGCGAGCGTGCTGGGCGTCGACCCGCACCGCGGTCGCCTGGACTGGAAGTCACGCATCGGAATCGTGCTGCAGTCGAGCGGCGAGTCGGGCAACGTCAGCGTGCGCGAGCAGCTCACGTTCTTCTCCCGCCTGTATCCGCGGCCGCGGGACGTCGACGAGGTGATCGCGGCCGTCGGGCTCGCCGACAAGGCGAAGACCCGCATCAGAAACCTGTCCGGTGGGCAGCGGCGGCGGGTGGATGTGGCGCTCGGCGTGATCGGCCGCCCCGAGCTCCTGTTTCTCGACGAGCCGACGACCGGTTTCGACCCGGAGGCGCGGCGCGAGTTCTGGGAGCTCATCCGCGGTCTCAAGCGGGAGGGGACGACCATCCTGCTCACCACCCACTATCTCGACGAGGCCGCGCAGCTGAGCGACCGGGTCGCCGTGATCGCCGCAGGACGACTGGTCGACATCGGCGCGGTGGATGCCATCGGCGGGGCGGATGCCCGGGTGCCGATCGTCCGTTGGCGCGACAGCGCGGGCGAGCCGCGCTCGGAGCGGACCGACGCTCCGGCCGCCTTGGTGGCACGGCTCAGCTCGGAGATGGGCGGGGAGCCGCGAGACCTGGAGGTCATCCGCCCGAGCCTGGAAGACATCTACCTCGACCTCGTGCACAAGGCGACCGCGAATGCGACGGATGCGTCGAGCGCCGCGTCCGGGGAGCGCGCATGAGAACGTTGCGGCTGGGCGCCGACCGCATCCGTTACGAGGTCGCCGTGTATTTCCGGCAGGGCGACACCATCTTCTTCACCTTCCTCTTTCCGGTCGTCATGCTCGGGATCTTCTCGGTGGCGTTCCAGGGTCTGGGCACGGTCGGCGGTGCACCCGACGGCACGGGCGGCATCAGCCAGGCGGCCTACTACCTGCCGGGGATGATCGCGGCGGGCATCCTGCTGAGCGGCGTGCAGAATCTCGCGGTGGACATCGCCGTGGAGAAGGGCGACGGAACACTCAAACGTTTGGGCGGTACTCCCCTGCCCGTCGTCTCCTATTTCGTCGGCAAGATGGGTCAGGTCATCGTGACCAGCGTGCTGCAGATCTTGCTGCTCCTGCTGGTAGCGCGGCTCGCGTTCGATGTCTCGCTTCCGACCGATCCCGCACTCTGGCTTCGTTTTCTCTGGGTCTATCTGCTCGGAATCGTGACGTCTGCGGTTCTCGGGATCGCTCTTTCGGCGGTTCCCCGCACCGGGAAGAGCGCCACGGCCGTCATCATCCCGATCGTGCTGGTGCTCCAATTCATCTCGGGCGTCTACCTCGCCTTCAACCTGTTGCCCGAGTGGCTGCGGAACATCGCCAGCCTCTTTCCGCTGAAGTGGATCGCTCAGGGGATGCGGAGCGTCTTCCTGCCCGCCGGTTTCGAGTCGCAGGAGCCCAGCGGAAGCTGGGATCTCGGTTGGATGGCGCTCGTGCTCGGTCTCTGGCTGGTCGCCGGCCTGGTGGCGTGCCGGCTCACGTTCCGGTGGATCCGCAAGGACGGCTGAGGCTGCGCCGAACACTCAGCTGCGCAGTGCGGCCGCGAACGGCAGCACGGCGGAGGCGCCGGCGGCGCGAAGCGTGCGGCCGGCGACGGTGATCGTCCAGCGACTGTCGACGAGGTCGTCGACGAGCAGCACCGGCTGCCCGGCCGGCACCTCCAGCGCCCCGATCCCGAATTGATCCCAGACCGATGACAGCCGGAACGCGCTGTTACCCCCCGGCTCCCCCGATGGCCCGCCACCGAGCAGTTCGAGCGACCCCAGGTAGGGCAACCGCCCCGCTTGAGCGAACCCTCGGGCGAGCGAATCGACGAACAGCGGGCGCCGCCGCGACGGCACGCTGACGACGGCGACCGGTCGCTGCTCCCAGTTCCAGTCGGCGAGAACCCGGATGCACGCCGCGAGCACGGTGGCCGGGCATTGCTGGTCAGCCGCGTCGGGTGCGAGCAGCTCGCGAAGCGGTCCTCCCCAGCCAAGGTCGGTCAGGCGGGCGAGAGCACGACCGGGCGCGAGGATCTCGTCGGCGCCGATCTTGCCTCGAACGGGCACGCCCAGCCTGTCGGCGCCGGTCGGCCAGAGCTTGCGCGGCTCGATCTCGACGCCCACGCGATCGAGGGCCGTGGCGACCGACGCAGCCGCGCCCGAGGCGACCTCGCTCGGGTACCAGGCGCCCGCGCACCGGTCGCAGCGCCCGCACGGCTCAGCCGTCGGATCGTCGAGCTCGTTCTGCAGAAAGGTCATGCGGCATTCGCTCGTCGTCTCGTAGTCGAGCATCGCGCGCTGTTCGGCGCGGCGTGCGGCCGCGATGCGCTCGTAGCGCTCCTCGTCGTACACCCACGGCTGCCCGGTCGACACCCACCCCTTCGCGACCCGCCGCACAGCTCCGTCGACGTCGAGCACCTTGAGCAGCAGTTCGAGCGTCGACGGTTTGAGGTCGACCTGGCTCTCGAGCGCCCGCGTCGACTGCGGCTCCGGCCCGAGCGCACCCAGAACGGCGTCGGCCTTGGGTTTCGACGGCATGGATGCGGTGGCGAAGTAGTCCCAGATCGCCCGGTCTTCCTGCCCCGGCAGCAGCAGCACGTCGGCCGAGTCGGTGGCGCGGCCCGCGCGGCCGACCTGCTGGTAGTACGCGACCGGCGACGATGGCGCGCCGAGGTGCACGACGAACCCGAGATCGGGCTTGTCAAAGCCCATGCCCAGCGCGCTGGTGGCGACGAGCGCCTTGACCTCGTTGCGCTTCAGCCTGCCTTCGAGGTCTTCTCGCTCGGCTGTGTCTGTCTGGCCCGTGTAGGCGAAGGTCTCGTGGCCCGCCTCGCGGAGCAACCGCGCTGTGTCCTCAGCGGCGGAGACCGTGAGCGCGTAGATGATTCCGCTGCCCTCCAGCGCCCCGAGGTTGCTGACCAGCCACGCCAGCCGGGCTCCGGCATCCGGAAGGGTCAGCACTCCGAGCCGCAGCGACTTTCTCGCGAGCGGCCCACGCAGTGTGAGCACGTCGCCGTGCCCGCCCTCCCCCATCTGCTCCGCCACATCCGCCACGACGCGCTCGTTGGCCGTGGCGGTCGTCGCCAGAACGGGCACGCCGTCGGGCATGGACGCGATCAGATCGCGCAGGCGCCGATAATCGGGCCGGAAGTCGTGTCCCCAGTCGGAGATGCAGTGCGCCTCGTCGATCACGAGCAACCCGCTGCGGCCGATGAGCGACGGAAGGTACTGGTCGCGGAAATCCGGATTGTTGAGCCGTTCGGGCGAGACGAGCAGGGCATCCACCGAGTCGTCGCGCAGCGCCTGCATAACGTCGTCCCACTCGTGCCGGTTCGACGAGTTGAGGGTGACCGCCCGTACGCCCGCGCGCTCGGCCGCCGCCACCTGGTCTCGCATCAGCGCGAGCAGCGGAGACACGAGGATGGTCGGACCGGCGCCGCGCGCCCGCAGCAGCATGGTGGCGACGAAGTAGACGGCGGACTTTCCCCAGCCTGTGCGCTGCACCACGAGCGCTCTGCGCCGCTCGTCGACGAGGGCCGAGATCGCCTCGAACTGGCCGTCGTGGAATTCTGCGTCGTCGCGGCCGACCAGGGCTCGCAGCGTGGCGAGGGCGTCGTCTCTCGTGGTGCTCATGGACCCATCGTTTCAGAGGCCTCCGTCACCGCGACCCGAGCGCCCAGGATCTGTGGAGAACTCGAAGCTCCTCGACACTGTGGAGACTCTGCAACCAAAAGGTTGCAATTGTCGATCGGTCGTGCAACTATCGAGTTGCACATCACCCACGAAAGGAAGATGATCATGAGCATGACCGATTACCAGGCATCCGTCGTCGACGAGAAGACTTTCGTCGTCACCCGCTCGATCCACATCGCGGCGCCCGTCGAGAAGGTGTGGCGCGCCATCACCGAACCGGCACAGATCTCGCGCTGGTTCGGCCGGGCCGAGTTCGATGGCAGCGGTGCCGGCGCGAACGGCACCCTCACGTGGCCCGATCGCCGGCCCGTGCCGGTGCGCATCGAAGCGATCGACGAGCCGCGCACCGTCTCGTATCGCTGGAGCAACGACGACGCCAGCGGCAGCGAGCCCTCCGAGGTCGACGACGCCACCTCGACGGTCTTCACCTTCAGCCTCGAACCGCTGGACGACGGCACGCGACTCACCGTCGTGGAGACCGGATTCGATGTCACCTCCGACCCGGCGGCGAACCTCGAGAGCCACCGCCAGGGCTGGAACGCCGAACTCGACAAGCTCGTCGCCCTGCTCGAGGGCGACGCGTGACGACGACGCTGGTTCCCGTGTTCGCCGCCCTCGGCGACGAGACGCGGTGGAGCATCCTGGCGGCACTCGGCGAGGGCGATGCTTCGGCATCCGCCCTCGCCGGGCGTCTCCCGGTCTCTCGCCAAGCCATCGCCAAGCACCTTGCGCAGCTCCAGGAGGTCGGCCTGGTCGAACCCGTGCGCGCCGGGCGCGAGGTGCGCTACCGCGTGGTCGGGGCGCAGCTGAGCGCCACCGCTCGCCGCCTCGACGCCATCGGCATCGAGTGGGAGAACCGCCTCGCCGCGATCAAGGCGATCGCCGAATCCCTCTAGCCCAGGCTCGGCGTCGCGCCCGCCCAGGCCAGCGGTCGCACGACCATGCCGCGATAGGAATATGCCTCGTCCCAGCTGTGGAAGACGAGCCAATCCTTGCCGTCGAGCGTCACGACCGACTGGCCGCCCGGCCCGAGATACCGGCCTTTGCTCGACTCGGTCGAGAGGAACGGAGAATCGGACGGCTGGTAGGGCCCGGCGAGGGCGGATGCGGTGGCCACGCCGATCGCATAGCGATCGGTCGCGTAGTCGTTCGCCGAATAGAAGAGGACGTACTCGCCACTGCGCTTCACCAGGTAGGGCGCTTCGATGAGGTCGCCCTCCCACGCCCTCCCCTGGTCGAGCAGACGCACGGCCGGCCCGGTGAGCGAGAGCCCGTCGGCGCTCAATGGGGCCAACTCGATCCAGGTGTCGAGGCCGCAGCAGTTGCCGTCGGTCTTCCACACGAGATACAGGGCACCGTCGTCGTCGCGGAACGTGCTCGCGTCGATCGCGCCTCCGGCGTCATGCGGACACACCAGCGGCTCCGCGCCCACTCCGGTGTACGGTCCCCCGGCCGTCGAGCTGGTCGCGGTGCCGATGCACTGATAGGCCGACGACGACTCCTTCGCGGTGAGGTACATCACGTAGCCGTCGTCGACTTTCACCACATCCGGCGCCCAGGTCTTGCCGGGCGACGCCCAGGCCGGGAGCGCCGTCAGGGCATCCTTGTCACTCACGGTCCACTGACGCATGTCGTGCGATGTCGCGGCGCGCACGGCGAAACCCGGTGTGTTCGTGGCGAACGCGTACGCCGTGTCGCCGTCCACGATGACCCCCGGGTCGGCGAAGTCCTGATCGATGACGAAGTCGGTGCCGGAGCCCGTCGAGGCTGACTCGCCCGACGCGGGCGCTCCCCCTGACGTGCATCCCGCGGCGAGGCCGGCCACCGCGACCGCGCCCGCGCAGGCGAGGGCGGCGCGAATCGCCCGCGACCGCATCCGCATCACCCCTTCACACCCGAGCTCGCCACGCTGTCGACGATGTGGCGCTGAGCGATCGAGAACAGGATCAGCACCGGCACCGAAGCGATGACCGCACCCGCCATGACGATCGCGAAGTGCGTCGAGTACGCGCCCTGCAACTGGGCCAGGCCCGGCTGCAGCGTGAGGTTCTCCGGGCTGAGCAGCACGTACACGGGCCAGAGGAAGTCGTTCCAGTTGGCGAGAAAGCTCAGCACAGCGAGGGTGGCGAGCGCCGGTCGGGCGAGCGGGAGGACGATCTGGAGGAAGATGCGCACGTCGCCGGCGCCGTCGATGCGAGCGGCCTCCTCGATCTCGACCGGCAGGCCGATGAAGAACTGGCGCAGGAAGAAGACACCGAACGCGCTGGCGGCGCCCGGAATGGAAATCGCCCAGATCGTGTCGAGCCAACCCAGGTTCTGCACGATCAGGTAGTTCGGGATGAGGAAGATGACCGGCGGCACCAGCAGCGTCGCCACGATCGCGCCGAACACGATCCTCTTGCCCCAGAACTCGAGCCGGGCGAGGGCGTATGCGGCCGCCGAGGCCGTGACCAGGATGATCACGGTCTGCAACACGGCGGCGCCCAGGCTGTTGAGGAACCACCGGAAGATCGGCTGCTGCCCGCTCGCCAGCGTCGTGTACGCGTCGATGGACCAGGGGTTGGGAAAAGCAGAGAACGGGTTGCGGATGGCGTCGCCGTCGGTCTTGAACGACGTGAGCACGATCCACACGAGCGGGAGCACGATGAGCAGCGCGATGATCGTCAGCACCACGTAGAGCACGATCCGGTTGCCGGTGCGGCGGCCCGATCGACGGCGCGCCGGTGTGGCCGGTCTCGGCGCCGCGGAGCCCTCGGCCGGCGAACCGGGGCGGGAGTCTTTGAGAACGGTCATCGGGGCAGCCTTTCGGAACGCTCCCGCTGCAGGCGGAAGTTGACGATGCTGATGATCGCCAGGAATACGAACAGCACGTAGCTCATCGCGGATGCTGCGGCCATGTTGTTCTGCGAAAGACCCTGATCGGAGATGTACATGATGGCGGTGCGCGTCTGGTTGGCCGGGCCGCCCTTGGTGATCAGGTAGGACTGACCGAACATGTTCGCCGAGGCGAGGATGGTGACGGTCACGACGAAGGTCATCACCTGGCGCAGCCCGGGGAGGGTGACGCTGAAGAACTGACGCATCGCCCCGGCGCCGTCGAGGGAGGCGGCCTCGTACAGGTCGGCGCTGATGCCCTTCAGCCCGGCGAGGATGATCACCGTGTTGAAGCCGAGCGTCCACCACACGGTGACGCCGACCAGCGAGATCCAGGCCCACGGCACATCCACCGTCCACGGCAGGTTGTCGGGCAGCCCGAGCATGCCGAGCACGTGGTTCACGATGCCCGACTGCGTGTCGAGCAGGTACTTCCAGATGACGCCGATGACGGCGACGCCCAGCACGTACGGCGCGAAGAACACCGCCCGGAAAACGGTGCCGCCCCGGATGGCCCGGTTGAGCAGCACGGCGATCAGCACAGGGATGACCAGCAGGAACGGCACGCTCGCCACCGTGAAGATGCCGGTGGCGCCCATCGACTGCCAGAAGTCGCCGGAGGTGGACGAACCGGGCGTGAAGAGGTCGAGGTAGTTCTTCAGCCCGACGAACTTCTGCGTGGTCCGGAACGGGCTCCAGTTGGTGAGGCTGATCCACAGGCCGAACACAGCTGGGCCCGCCACGAACACCAGGAAGAGCACGAGGAACGGCGCCAGGAAGAGGTAGGCGGTCTTCGTGCGGCGGGGCGCGGCAAGACCGCTGTTCCTGGCGGAACGGCCACGCCCGGCGCGCCGAGGCGGCGCCCCGGCACCGGGCCGGGACGCCGCCTCCACAGCGAGCTCATTCGCCATACGTGTCGGCATTCTGCTTGAGCAGCGTGTTCGCCTTGGCGACCGCGTCGTCGAGCGCTTCCTTCGGCGACTTCTTGCCGGTCAGCGCTTCGTTCACGGCGACGGTGACCGTCGCGGTGGCGTTCGTGATGCCGGGCGCCGAGGTCTCGTAGTGCGCGTACGGCAGCTCGTCGAGGAACGGCTTGAGGTTCGGGTACTTCTGCACCAGCGCCGGGTCGTCGCGCACCGAGTTGCTGGCGGGGAGCTCGCCCGTCTGAGGCCAGTCGGCCGAGTTGTCGTTCATCCACTTCACGAACGTCGCGGCGGCGGCCGTCTTGTTCTTGTCCTGGCCCTTGTTGTTCATGAACATCCAGTGCGTCGAGCTCGACCACACCGCCTTCTCGGTGCCGATCTGCGGAACCGCGGTCGCCGTCCACTGCAGCTTGTCGAACGCGGTGTTCGTGGTCTGCCAGACGCCGTTCCAGTTGAACGCGGTCTTGCCCGCGATGAGGGCGTTGATGTTTCCATCCTGAGCGACGTTCGCCGGGCTGTAGCCCTGCTTCACGAGGTCGACCATGTGAGTGAGCGCCTGCACGCCCGCATCCGAGTTGAAGGTCGCCTTGCTCACGTTCTTGTCGAAGAGGTCTCCGCCGAACTGCCAGAGCAGCGACTCGAACTCGAACGTGCCGGTGAACACGTAGCCGTCGACCCATTCGCCCTGCACACCCGCCGCCTTGAGCTTGGCGAGCGCATCCATGTACGAGGCCTTGTCGGTGGGGACGGTCTCGGGGTCGAGACTGGCCGCCTTGAGCACGTCCTTGTTCACGTAGAGACCGAGGGGCGTGACGCTCCACGGGATGCCGTACTGCGCGTCCTGGTAGGAGCCGGCCTTCATGAGGCCCTCGGGGAAGTCGTCGGCCGAGTAGCCGAGCGACTTGACGATCGATTCGCTCTTCAGCAACAGCCCCTGCGCCGCGTAGGTGGCGACGTCGTCGCCGTGCGCGACCGCCACATCCGGACCCTTGCCCGCCTTCACCGCGAGGGGCATCTTCTTCGCGAGGTCGGCCCATTCCATCGGCACGTCTTTGACGACGATGTTCTTGTGCTCCGTGTTGAACTTGTCGACGAGCCTCGGAACCAGCACGGGTGCTGCGCCGCCGGTCCAGCCGTTCCAGAAGTTGATGGTGACCTTGGGGCCGGAGTAGTCGCCGCCGGCGACCTCCCCGCCTGCGCCGCCGGAACTGCCGCACGCGCTCAGTGCGAGCCCGACCCCGACAGCAACAGCGGCCGCGAGAATGCGCCGTGCCGATCGCTTCTTCATGTGATTCTCTCCCTTGAGTGCCTCGCGCTGGCCTGGTCGGCTCGGGCGCCCCGCCAATTTACAGCGCTAGAAATACACTGTCAAGGGGATGCGCGCCCACCGGGCTGGATGCGGGGCCGCCCCAGGCTCGACCCGGCCACCGGGCCAGTAGAGTGCAACAGACGAAAGGGGCCGCCGTGGCGAACGTGCGCTTGCAAGACGTGGCCGAGCTGGCCGGCGTCTCGATGAAGACCGTCTCCAATGTCGTGCACGAGTACCCCCACGTCAGCGCCAAGATGCGTGAGCGCGTGCAGCGGGCCATCGACGAACTCGGGTACCGGCCCAACATGCTCGGCCGCCGCCTCGCCACCGGTCGCACCGGGCTGATCGCCCTGGCCTTCGCCGACGTGACGCTGCCCTACTTCGCCGAACTCGCCCGCCGCGTCGCGTCGCTGGCGGAGGAGCAGGGCTATCGGGTGATCATCGAGGAGACCGACAACACCCTCGAAGGCGAGCGCGCCGTCGTCGCGACGAGCGAGGCCGGGCACGTCGACGGGATGATCTTCCAGCCCGCCAAGATGAGCTCGGCCGAGCTGTCGCAGACGCGCACCGATCTGCCCCTCGTCATCCTCGGGGAAGGCGCCGCTCCGCTGACGATCGACCGGGTGATGATCGACAATGTCGCCGCTGCTCGCGAGGCGACCGCTCACTTGGTCTCGCTCGGCCGCACCCGCATCGCGTTCGCGGGCCACGAACTCGACCAGCTGTCTCGCACGTCGGAGCTGCGCATCGCCGGCTACCAGGCCGCGCTCGAAGAGGCCGGGCTCACCGTGGCCCCGGAGCTGCTCATCCCGAGTGCCGCGATCTCCCCGATCGACTCCGCTGTCTCCGTCGGCGCGGCCCTGGACGCCGGGCTCGACGTCGACGCCATCATGTGCCGCGACGACCTCGCCGCCATCGGCGCCCTGCGGGCGTTGCAGGAACGCGGCAGGAGAGTCCCCGACGAGGTGGCGATCACAGGGTGGGACAACACAATGATGACGTCGGTCACCTTTCCCAGCATCACGACCGTCTCCCCCGACATGACGGCACTGGCATCCCGCGCTCTCACCATGCTGCGCGAGCGCATCGACGGTCTCGACTCGATGGGCCGTCACGAGCTCGTCGGCTTCGAGCTCGTGAAGCGCGAGAGCGCCCCCGCTTCGTAACCCGGACCGGTCAGGGATGCCGGATCGCATTTCCTGTTTTACAGCGCTGCATTTCTAGGGCACGATAGTGCCCATGACGTTCAAGCCGGCCACTGCCAACGACGGAACCTATCCACGCCCGCAGGTCGTGCGCGAGCACTGGCTCGAGCTCGACGGCGAGTGGGGTTTCGCGTTCGACGACGCGCAGACCGGCCTGCGCGACGCCTGGTTCAAAGCTGGCTCCAGCAGTGGCTCCGGCGCCGACCACTTCGACCGCTCGATCGTCGTGCCGTACCCACCCGAATCGCCCGCATCGGGCATCGGTGACACGAGCTTCCACCCGGTGGTCTGGTACCGCCGGGCGATCACGGCCGAAGACATCGCCGCGGCCGGTCACGGTGGCGGCAGCCGGCTCGTCCTGCATTTCGGCGCTGTCGACTACCGCGCCGCCGTCTGGATCGACGGCGCCCTGGCCGGAGAACACGAGGGCGGCGGGTCGCCGTTCTCCTTCGACATCACCGACCTGATCGCCGACCCCGCTCTCGGAGCCACGATCGTCGTGCGCGCCGAAGACGACCCCGCCGACCTCTCACAACCGCGCGGCAAGCAGGACTGGCTGCTCGAGCCGCACGTGATCTGGTATCACCGCACCACCGGCATCTGGCAGCCCGTGTGGCTCGAAGCCGTGCCTGCCGTCGCCATCGAGACTGTCCACTGGACGCCCGACCTGGTGGACGCCAGCGTGCTCGCCCGGGTGCGGTTCGACCGGCCCACCGCATCCGGAGCGACGCTGACGATCGCACTCGACTTCGACGGGCTCGCGCTCGGCCAGGTGTCGACGCCGGTCTCCGGGCGCGAGGCGGAGGTTCGCATCCCGTTGCCGACCCAGCGCAATGGTCAGTCGTATGAGCACCTGCTGTGGTCGCCCGAGCATCCGCGACTCATCGATGCCGTCGTGACCCTCGCATCCCCGGATGCCGTGGCCGACGACGTCGTGCACTCCTACCTCGGCCTCCGCTCGGCGGCCGTCGAGCACGGGGACTTTCTGCTCAACGACCGCCCGTACTACGTTCGCTCGGTGCTCAACCAGGGCTACTGGCCCGAGACCCATCTCGCCGCCTCGACCGACATGCTGCGCGCGGAAGCCCAGCTCATCCTCGACCTCGGGTTCAACGCGACGCGCATCCACCAGAAATACGAAGACCCGCGGTTCCTGTTCTTCGCCGACAAACTCGGCCTGCTGGTGTGGGGCGAGGCGCCGGCCGCCTACGAGTTCACGTCGACGGCGGTCACCCGCACAACGACCGAATGGCTCGCGATCGTCGACCGCGACTTCTCGCATCCGTCGATCGTCACCTGGGTGCCGACGAACGAGAGCTGGGGCGTGCAACACATCGCGCACGACCAGAGGATGCGTGACTACGCGGCCGCGCTCGTGCACCTGACGAAGGCGCTCGACCCCACCCGGCCCGTGATCTCGAACGACGGCTGGGAGCATGTCGCCTCCGACATCCTCTCGGTGCACGATTACGAGGCGTCCGGCCCTGTGGTCGCAGAGCGCTACGGCAGCGCCGAAGCGGTCGACCGTCTGCTCGCGGGTCTCGGCCCCGCCGGCCGCCGGATGATCGTCACCGGCGACCGCGACCCGAACGCCCCTGTGATGCTCACCGAGTTCGGTGGTGTCTCGTTCGTGGAGCGCGCCGACGGCGTCGAGGGTGCCTGGGGGTACTCGGCCGCCGCAGACGCCGCGGACTTCGCCGAACGGGTCGGGTCGCTGCTGGCCGCGGTGATCGCGAGCCCCGTACTCTCCGGGTTCTGCTACACCCAGCTCGCCGACACCGGCCAGGAGACGAACGGGCTGGTCACGGATGCGCGCGTGCCGAAGCTGCCCGTCGAGAAGCTGCGGCGGATGGTTCGGGGCACCGCTTAGGCGTAGCCGCCGGAGTTTTCGGGCGGCGCGCCGGGAGAACATCCGTCGTGCCGGAGAAATCGGGGCGTTGGGGCGGAATCTCCGTCGCAGCGGATCGCGAGGCCGAGGCGGGCACGGGGGGCGGGGCGTTGCGGCAGACTTGTGGCCATGACCGACGCACCGGCACGCGAGGGCGAGCTCCCGCTCGAGACCGATCGGCTGCGGCTCCGGCCGTGGCGGGCGTCCGACGCCGCCATGCATCACAAGCTGTGGACGGAGCGGGACCCGCGCGTTCCTCCGCATCGCCGGATCGACGCACACGGCCACCCCACCGTGGCAGACCTCGAAGACTGGGCTGGTCGGCGCGACGACACCCCGCCGGTCGGGCTGCTCGTCGCCGAGCGAAAGGACACCGGCGAAGCGATCGGCTATTGCGGGCTGATCCCGAACGTGCACGGCCAGCACGACGAGCCCGAGATCGCTTTCGAACTCCTCCGCCGGGCCTGGGGCCAGGGCTACGCGACCGAGGCGTCGTGGGCGATCATCCGCCGGGCTGAAGCGTCGGGCTGCCGCCGGCTGTGGGCCACCGTGCGTGACTGGAACACGGCATCCCGACGCGTTCTCGCCAAACTCGGTTTCGTCGAAACAGGTCGCGTCGAGCCGGACGAGGCTCACGGAGACTCGCTGTTCGTCGCGAAGACCCTGCGACCCTCCGTGCCGCCGTCGCCCTAGGGGCCCATCGCGGAACGCGTCAGCCGAAGCTACAGCACCAGCCCCACGAGGATGGGCTCCGGGTGCAGTACCACCCCGAACTCCGCCTGGACGCGGGCCTGCACATACGACGCGAGCTGCACGATCTCGTCGGCGGTCGCCCCGCCCCGGTTCGTGATCGCCAGCGTGTGCTTGCTCGAGATCGCCGCGTGCGAACCCGGGAGGGAGAAGCCGCGGCGGATACCCGCCCGCTCGATCAGCCAGGCCGCACTGAGCTTCACCTCGTATGGCCCACCCGCCAGCGACGGGATGTCGTCGGGATGCACGCCTCCGAGGCCGAGGCCGAGCACCACATCCGGTTCGGGCGGCGACACCGGCCAGCGCGGAGCACCAGACGGCAGCGACCGGGCGAAGTTCTCCGACACGATCGGGTTGGTGAAGAACGAACCCGCGCTCACCGTGTCCTGATCGTCGCGGTCGAGCACCATGCCCTTGGATGAGCGCAGCCCCAACACCGACCGCCGCAGTTCCGCGACCGGCACACGCGAGCCGAGTGCGACGCCGAGCGAATCGGCGAGCTGAGCGTAGGCGACCGGCGCGCTGAGCGGAGCACCGAGATCGCCGGGCTCGTTGCCGTCGGCGAGCTCGATGTCGACGGTGAGCACGACACCGCGCAACCCCCGCTTCAACACCGACGTGCGGTAGCCGAGACCGAGTTCACTGCGCGGCATCCACCGCACCTCGTTGGTGCCGAAGTCGAGGAACTCCACACCGAGCAGGCTCGATTCGATCTCCTGACCATACGCGCCGATGTTCTGCACCGGGGCCGCGCCGGTGGAACCCGGGATGCCCGCGAGGGCTTCGATCCCCGACCATCCGTTGCGCACCGTGTGCGCGACCAGCGCGTCCCACGGTTCGCCGGCCTGCACCCGCAGCCGCACTCGACCGGCCGGAGCCTCGAGCCGTTCGATGCCGCGAGTGCCGACGCGGATCACCGTGCCGCCGAATCCTTCGTCGCTCGCGACCGTGTTCGAGCCTCCGCCGAGCAGCAGCCAGTCGTCGTCCTCCGCCCAGACATCGAGAGCGGTCTCGAGCAGCTCATCCCGCGTCGCCGGCTGAACGTACCGCTCGGGCCGGCCGCCGACCTGCAGGGTGGTCAGGGCGGAGAGCGGTGGGGTGGCGGAGTCGGTGGAGTCGGCGTGTTCCGGCCGGCCGGCGTTCGTGTCGTCGGTCATCGTGCGAGCGCGACCCGCACCTGCGCCTTGCCGAGCACCGTGCTGCCGTCGAACGTCACGGTGAGGTCGATGCGCGCGGCGCCCGCCTCCGCATCCAGCTGCCCCACCTTGGCCACGACGGTGACGGTCGCGCCGGTGGCCGGGTCGACGACGACCGGCCGCGTGAAGCGCACCTGGTAGTCGGTGACGAGAGCGGGGTCGCCGGCCCAGTCGACCACGGGCTGCACGGCGAGACCCATGGTGAGCATCCCGTGGGCGATCACACCCGGCAGGCCCACCGACGTGGCGATGTCGTCGCGGTAGTGGATGGGGTTGAAGTCGCCGGATGCGCCGGCGTAGCGCACGAGCGTGTCGCGGCTGAGCTCGGTGGTGCGTTCGGCGACCACGTCGCCGACTGTGAGGGTGTCGAACGCGGGCATCACTCGTCTCCTCGGACGACAAGGGTGGAGGTCGCGGTGACGACATGCTCGCCGTCAGCCCCGACGATCGTGGATTCGGCGGTCACCATCGAGTGGGCGCCGAGCGATTTCACGCTGGTCACCGCGAGTGTCGCGGTCAGTTCATCCCCTGCGACGATCGGGCGAGAGTAGGTGAAGCGCTGGTCGCCGTGCACGACCCGGCTGAAGTCGATTCCCGAGTCGGGCTCTGCCAGCAGCTGCGCGAGCGTCTGCTCCTGCACCACGATCGGGAACGTCGGCGGCGCGACGAGGTCGGCGTGTCCCGCGGCGCGCGCCGCCTCCACGTCGAAGCTGAGCGGATTGGTGGCGAGAACGGCGCGAGCGAACTCGCGCACCTTCTCCCGGCCGACGAGGTATGGGCTGGTCGGCGCGAAGGCCCGCCCCTGCAACTCTGGGTTCACTGGCACCCGACCATTCTACGGATGCGCCCCGCGCCCACTCCCTCGACCGCGAGCTCGGGGAGTCGGCGGGCAGACGCAGAGAACCCCGG